>NZ_JBHFNU010000044.1:0-280201 GCF_041929145.1 Aerosakkonema sp. BLCC-F183
GATACAGCGCTTTGCGCTGTTATGAGGTACAGTAACAACAACGAGCAAACCAATTTCTTAAATGTTGAGGATTGATTAAATGGAGAGCCACTGCAATGATTTTATCAATCATAGAAGTGGAAGTGGGAGCGAACTTCCGCAAAAAAGATTTGAGTTGCGACCACCAAAGTTCAATTGGGTTAAAATCAGGAGAGTATGGAGATAAACAAACAACACTCGCACCTACAGATTGAATCATCGGCTCAATAGATGCTAGTTTATGGGCGGGTAAATTATCCATAACTACTACTGCTCCAGGCCATAATTGAGGACATAAAAACTTCTCAATAAATACGGTAAATGCTTTGCCATCCATTGAATCATTCATGGTCATCAATGCCAACACTTTATTAATACTAATTGCACCAATAGCTGTGACTTTAGCAGCCCGATAAAATGGTTTTAGTTCGGTTAATCTTGTGCCTGGATATGAACGAGCATGAGTTCTGGTCAACCCTAGTAGAATGCCTGTTTCATCCAGAAATACGAGATTTTCTGGCTCGATATGTTTGATTGAGTCCCAATACTCGACTCTCAATTTTTGAACTCTTTCTGTCGCCGCTTGGCTACTGTACCAAGTTTTTTTTTCCGATTTAACCCTAATTTTTGCAAACAGCGACACATGGCCGACTGACTCACCCAATTTCCTGTTTTAACTGCAAATAATTCACATAACTCGGCTAAAGTGGCATCTGGATGCTCTGCTACCAATGCTTTCACTTCTGGTTCCGCAGAAGTCAGATAACTAAATTGTGGCTTTCCCGTCTGTTTGGGCTGTAGGTTTCCCTCTGTTCGTTGTTGGTTTACCAGTTTTTGGACTAAACTTTTACTGACAGCAAAATTGGCGGCTACTTTCCTGATTGACATCTTTTCTACCAAATGCGCTATCACTATTCTTTTGCGGAACTCAACTGAATATGCTTTCATTACCTTTGGCTACAAAATGATATCTTATTGTACCTCATAACAGCGCAAAGCGCTGTAAGTTTGATAAGCGGCGATCGAACCGATATTTACGACATGACCTTTACCGCGATTTATCATTCCCGGTACTATGTAGCGTGTGACGTATAGCAAACCTTTGATATTAGTATCGATCATTTCTTCCCAGTCTTGGAATGAGCCTTCTTGAAGTTTGTTTAAACCTCGACTCAGACCTGCGTTGTTAATCAAAATATCTATATTAGACCAAGGTTCTGGGAGAGATTTTAGAGCTGATTCGACTTGGGTGCGATCGCGCACATCGAGTTGTAACAAATGAATTGAGGAGGAAAATTCTTTGCCGAGTCGAGCTGCTAACTCTTCTAACCTTTCAAAGCGCCGCGCTGCCAAAATTAATTTTGCACCCGCTTGTGCAAAAATTTTGGCACAAGATGCACCAATACCGCTACTTGCACCCGTAATTAGAACAATTTGGTCTTGAAGGGAAAGCATTTTCAGTGATCTTTAGCTTTTAGATTGTCTATTGTTCATTGGTAGGTTGGATTTCGCTACTTTCAACCCAACCTACAGTTATTGCTTTTGACTTTTGACTTTTGACTTTTGACTTTTGACTTTTGACTTTTGACTTTTGGCCTAACTTCCAGAACTAGAAGAGGGACGGTTGGGAGATACATTTCTGCCAGTGGTATTGACAACTGGTAAACGTTGTGTATAAACAGTCATACCATCGGCTCGGATCAAAACGGCAGAAATCCAGTATTTACCTTCCTGGGCGGGTGCGCGACCCACCTTAAAAATACCGCCTGCATCCAATCCTTCTAATTCGATCGGACCGTTGTTAATATATTTATCCGCTTTGACGGGTTGTTCCAAAGCTGTTCCCACCAGCAAGTCATCGCCTAGCGGCTCTTTGACTATCACATCCAGGTTATATTCTTGATTTGTGCGGACTTGTGCGGGTAATCTGACATCAAGTGTGGGTGGCTTTTGACCGGAGGCGAGCTGAGTTTGTTCGCTGAGAATTTCTTGGCTGACTATTTTTTGGCCTTCAAAGCCTTGGCGCGATCGAATTGTTGAGTTAAAAGTCCAGTCTCTTCCTTGTACTGGCTGAGTACCGGTAATTTTAGTGACTGTTTCTGCGATAATCCTGCCGCCTTGAGATTCCCAAGATACAAGTTCTGTGCGGTAATTAAGCTGGGGGTAGAGTTGCCAGAGTTGGGTAAGAGTTTTTTCCATACTCTGACGATTTAAGCCATCGGAATGGCTAAAATTCGGACTGTAGAACTGCATGACAGCCTGAACGTTGCGCTTGTTGGCGGCTGCATCTATTTGGGATATGGCGTTTTTCAATTCGGGGGGTGCGGTATCGGGAGTCGCTGCGCGGGCGCTTGTCCACCCAGTCGATAAGCCCAGCGTTAGCAGAACAAGCAGAGGAAAATGTTGGGAAATGCCTTTGAGTAAATTTAGAGGGTGACGCATCGGTAATATTTTGAGAGTTGGTGATTCGATCGCTTTTATTTAATTGATGCTAACTGACAAACAGAATTTGGATCGACAAGTGGCTTCCCCAGAAGGATCGCCCAAGGCGTCGCCGCGACTGCTAATTGCTGCCAGCGGTACGGGCGGACATCTATTTCCGGCTCTAGCTGTGGCAGAACAATTGCCAGATTACCAAATTGAGTGGCTGGGTGTTCCGAATCGGCTGGAAAAACAGCTGGTTCCTTCTCAGTATCCTCTGAATACGATCGCTCTGGAAGGATTCCAGCAACGTTTTGGTTTGGGTACGCTGCGAATTGTGGCTCGTTTCGCCAATTCTATTCTTGTTTGTAGGAAACTGCTAAAACAGGGAAAATTTAACGGCGTGTTTACTACAGGCGGGTATATTGCAGCACCGGCGATTATTGCGGCGCGATCTCTCGGTTTGCCTGCTATCCTCCACGAAGCCAATGCTTTGCCTGGAAAAGTGACTCGATTCTTGAGTCCTTTGTGTAGCACTGTGGCTGTGGGGTTTGAAGTGGCGGCGAATTACTTAAAACAAGGTAAGACAATTTATACCAATACGCCAGTGCGATCGCAATTCCTTTCGCCGCAAAAGCTAGACCTGCCCATTCCAAAGAACGTCCCCCTAATTGTAGTGTTTGGTGGATCTCAGGGTGCGGTGGCAGTCAACAAGCTGGTGCGGGAATGCGCTAGTACTTGGTTTGATGCTGGTGCTTGGGTTGTCCACCAAACTGGAGATAAAGATCCAGATGCCGCGACGCTTCAGCATCCGCAATATATCCAAGTGCCATTTTATGACAATATGGCTGGACTGCTGCAACGCGCTAATTTAGCAATTAGTCGTGCGGGTGCCGGTTCGCTAACAGAATTGGCGGTAACGGGAACGCCTGCAATTTTGATTCCTTATCCTTTTGCAGCAGAAGATCATCAATTTTTTAATGCTTCTGTGTTTAAAGATGCAGGTGCGGGATTGATATTTCGACAATCGGAACTAACGGCAGAGGTGTTGAAAGGGGAGGTGTTGAGTTTGTTGCAAGCACCGGATAAACTGCAAAAAATGGCTGATGCTGCTGCTAGTTTGGCAGTCAAAGATAGTGCCGATCGCTTGGCAAATTTAGTGCGGCAATTGATTAATTAGCAATTTTTGGGCTGAATATTGTAGAGACGTTTTATGAAACGTCTCTACAGCCGATTGAGATAAAGGGGGGTCATCGAAGCGGTTTGGTATTATATCGTGTCCGGTTGCATCGGGAGTACATGAGTGATGCGAAAAATTGTCTGCTGGAATCGAGGGTTAAATTTTAACCGCAGATGTGGACAGATAAACGCAGATAAACGCAGATAAGAGAGCGATTTTTTGAGGCAATCGATGTTACCGGACATGATATCAGTTATTTGCTTGAGGTAGAGATTGACGACTTCGCAGCAGATCGAGAACAACTTGTAAAGCGCAAGCCAAAGCAACTAACACCATCAATACAATTGGTGAAAGATTTATGCCACCGATCGCGATAATTAAAATAAAAGCGGCAGATCCGATGCGATAGGCGGCTAAAATTTTACTCCGATGCTTTGCGCCGACAATACAGGTAATTAGGTGGATGACAGCAAGGGAAATTAAGCAAATTGCGACAGCACCGCAGATCAGCCATCGTTCCGGAGATGGTAGTGCGATCGCTTTTTTGCTAGATACAATGATGTGTTCTACTCCGACACCAGTCGCTGCAATGCCGATCGCCAGGGGTAAATGAAAATAAAGCCATGTGAGACTGATCCCCATTTTGCCAGATGCCATTCCTCGCAGGGGAGAACCATCAACGCTGTCAAAGTAAATCCACCACAAGCTAAAAGCGATACTCATACCCAGCAAAGCGACGCCGGCAGATAAAATACCCCATTGCAATTGGGCGACTGCTCTGACTACACCTATGACTGCTTCACCCAAGACAATGATAGTAAATAGCCCGACTCTTTCAGGTACGTGGGAAAATGAAGGGGGTATTTTGGCTACTAATTTTCCTGCTGTTAGAGGGGTACCGAAATCGATAATTAGTGCTAATATCCAAAGTGCAAATCGCCAAGGAGGTGGAACAGAAATTGACAGCAGCCAAATTGCAACGGCGAGCGAAAAGCCTCTGGCGTACCAATTTGTCAAACTACGGGCGACGGGGACATGGTATCCAGCGATGAGATACTGGACAATCAAAATACCTCTCACGGTTATGTAGGATAAAGCAAAGCCATCTGAACTTTCCTCTAAGCCGTGATGGACGTTGACTGCCAAAACTGCGATCGCTACCATTTGCAGTAGTGTCAGCAGTCGGTGTCCTAAGTCGTCGGTATCGAAGCGAGTGGCGTAAAAAGTTGCCCCGACCCAAGACCACCAAATTGGTACGAATAGCAGCATATAGCACAAAAAGCCCGATACGGAAAGGTGTCCGTCTAAATAATGCGCTACTTCTGCGATCGCTGCTACAAAGACTAGATCGTAAAATAATTCCAGCCAAGTAGCGCGGCGTTCCTCTTCCTCTTCTTCAAGAGTACGCAGGCGGGGAGGTTGCCAAAAACCTTTTGTCATCCCAGGATCTCCGAAGTATTTCTGGTTTCAATATATATTTAGCTGAAAATTGGACTTTATAGTGTAAAAATTAACAGTTTCAAAGCACGGGAATTTCAATCCAGAATTCGGTACCTTTTCCCGGTTCCGATTCACAACGCAGCACACCGCCATGCTTTTCCACCACAATTTGATAACTGATCGATAAACCCAGTCCCGTACCTTTTCCTACAGGCTTAGTAGTGAAAAAAGGGTCAAATAGTCGTTTTTTTACTTCTGGCGTAATTCCAGGGCCATTATCAGCAATTTTAATTATAACTCGCTGAGGATAATCTACAATTGTAGTAGTAATTTTTATCGTACTGGGGGAACTTTTAATCTCTGCGGTTGAGCGCTGGGCATTATAACTATCTAAGGCATCAATAGCATTAGCGATAATATTCATAAATACCTGATTTAGCTGTCCGGCATAACACTCCACCAATGGCAGTTTGCCATACTCTTTAATCACTTCAATTGCCGGATGTTCTGGTTTTGCTTTCAGACGATTTTGTAAGATTAATAAAGTATTATCAATGCCCTCGTGAAGATCGACAGCTTTCATATCCGCTTCATCGAACCGAGAGAAGTTCCGCAAGCTGAGGACAATTTGACGAATGCGATCGGCTCCCATTTTCATCGAAACAAGTATTTTAGGCAAATCTTCGACAAGAAAATCTATATCGCCGTCTTCAATATGCTCTTGAATTTCTCGATCGGGGTAGGGATAATGCTGTTGGTACAACCGCACGAGTTCCAACAAAACTTGCACGTATTCATCAATGTGAGTTAGGTTGCCGTAGATAAAGTTAACTGGGTTGTTAATTTCATGGGCTACTCCCGCCACCAATTGACCGAGACTGGACATTTTTTCAGTTTGAATGAGTTGAACTTGAGCTTTTTGGAGTGCGTCTAGTGTTTGCTGTAGCTGTTCGGCTTTCTCGCGTTCCCGTGCTTCTGATTCGCGCAAGGCATCAAGAGCCTGTTTGCGATCGGTAATATCGTTATTGATTTCCAATATGGCAAAGATTTGGCCATATTCATCTTTTTGTAAAGTCCAACGACTGGCAACGATGATTTTTTCCCCATTGTGCTTAGTGTGAATTAACTCTCCCTCCCAATGACCTTCCTGTAGGAATAAAGCCATAATTTCTTCCAGAGGTTGCGGAAAAATTGTTTGCAATAATGAATGAATATAGTTACCCAAAGACTCAGCTTTTGACCAACCATATAACCGTTCGGCACCTTGATTCCAATAAGTAATTTTATCGTCAAGGTCTCGAATTATAATGCTGTCATTAGCTAGGTCTAGCATTTCCATATTTTGCTGCAACTTTTGTAGGGTTTCGCTCAGTTGTTTGGCTTGTGCTGTACGTTCTTGCACGAGATATTCTACCTGGAAGGTATAACGCAATGACATCATTATATAAATTGTTAAAAATATTGTTAACAGTAAACTGCTCGCCAAAGTTAATCCCGTTTTCCAGTAACTCTTGATGGCAATATATCCCGGTTCTGGAATTATGACGATCGACCACTGACGATCGGCAACTTGGAGGCTGCGGCTACAGAAAACAAAGTTATTCCAGCAAAGCGATTTATCAGCAATTTTTAGAGGTACTTCGTGGCTGGGATCTGTGACGATCTCTTGATTTTTTGATTGGTAAAATGAGAGGAAGCGATCGCTAACAGGAGCCGTATCATCAAAAATATAAAAATTGAAGCGATCTAACTCTAATCCCGGTAAAGCAGCTTTGACAATATCAGCTATTTGAAAAACAGCAGTAACAACTCCTTCAAAGTTTTCCCGACGAGATTGCAGGTTGTTAACAGAAGTGCCATTCCGGTAGACTGGTTGAAATGTTAAAAAGCCGAGTTTTCTGGTTGTAAAGATTCTAACTCGTCCGGTACTACTCATCGCTGCTGTATCGCGTGCATTTTCCAAAGCAGCGCGACGCATAGGATCGGAAGCTAGATCGAAGCCGATGGCTACATTCTGGCTATTTGAGGAACTTACATAGGTGATGGGGAAATATTCTGGGCGCTCTCCCGCTCTGACCATCTGGCCTTGGGCTCCGCTTTCTGTAATCTGGAAGTTGGGATAACCTTCCGTTCGCACTGCTTGCTCGAAAGCTTGTCGTTCCTCTGCCAATACCCGCTGCGACCAATTAAATCCCAGGATGCTGGGATACTTTGCCAGGAAATCTCCCACAAAAATTTTAAATTCCTGCCGATCGACTTTTCCAGATGCTGCATACAACTTGCCAGTTGCTTGCAGCATTCCCAAATTGGTGTCTATACTTTGCTGCAAGGCAGTTGCCAGCTTGTCTGCTTGGTTTTTAAACTGAGCTTTTCGGTTTTCTGTTTCCCATTTACCCACAGTTAGGCTAGCGACAACGGATAAAAAAATACCCGCGCACAGCATCAGCAACGCTGGAGTGTAATGGCGCTTTTTAGGTAAAGCCATATAGTATGAACTTAGCCTTTGGCTAGTAGTGCTGTTATTTGAAAAGTAGATGGTTCCCGATTGGAGGCGATCGGCTTTGGGCCACTAGGCCAGATGCGAATTTCGATCGCAGCTGACACCATATACGAAGGCCGATGCCCTTAAGTGATTGCTATCCTGATATTAGGTAATATTTTCATAGATTGAGAACCAATTTTGAAATCTGTGGGCCATCGTGCCAGTACGGAACGAGTTCGTTCAGATTGATTAGACCTCTCCTCGAAAAGAATCTCAGAGACAGGCAGGATGCCTATCCCACAAGAATTTTTGGATATCTCTATTGAGCAAAGTAAAGCTAAATAAGAGATTGCTTTGTGGCGATCGTTTTGAGATTAGTTTAAAAATCAAATATAGGTCTGAAAAAAGTAAGGCAAGCATTGCCCACCTTACTTTACTGGCTACTATGCTTTAAAAGTCAACACAGGTTTGAGACGCGCCACTACACCAACCAAACCAGCTGCAATTTGAACATCAATTACTGGCTGAATTGGCTTATAAGCTGCGGGTGCTTCTTCGATTCTGCGTTCCTCGCGCAGAGTGATGCAATCTATACCAGTTAAACCCAAAGCATCCTCACTTTTATCTGCACCTTCACGATTGAGATCGAAACGAGAACGTATCCGACCCGCACCATGAGAAGCAGAACAAAGAAATTCTGAATTTCCTTTCCCAATTAATAGATAAGAAGTTGCTCCCATCGAACCGGGAATAATTACTGGTTGTTGCGGATGCGCGGGACAAGCACCTTTACGAGTTACCCAATGATTCCCCTCAAAAAGAGTAATATTGTGAGGTAAATCATATACTAAAGGTGCTGCCAAATCTCCATAAACTTCCCGCAATCGCAAACGCAATAATTCGGCCAATAAAAGACGATTGATAAAACCGTAATTGGCAGCAGTTGCTTCTGCTTGTAGATAGTCGCTGACGAGGTTGGGATTGGCTGTTAAGGAAAGAGGAAAAAGGCGAGAATCGGGATATTTGAGGTGTTTTGGCCATGCCGCTTGAGCGCGATCGCGCCACATTCCGCCAATATATTTGCCCACATTGCGAGAACCGGAGTGAATCGTAAAAGCGAGTTGTCCTTTCCGCACGCCCCAAGCAAAAGCTGTCGCTTTGTCTTCGATTTCTTCTACTACCTGAATTTCGACAAAATGATTGCCTCCTCCGATGGTAGCCAATCCACCATCGCGCACGATTCCGGTGTCGGGAACGAGTTCTTCTGGTGCCCATTTCCAGCCACCATTCATGGAACCGCCCAAATATACCCGGTCAATTTCATTCGCCAATTGGTCTAAATTCGACTTAGCAACGCTACCTGTAGGCGCATCCAGCATCACATCCAACCAACCCGGAATTCCGTACTGAAAAAGGGCGCGGGCGGTTTTAGCAGTCATGGCGACATCGCGAGTACCGAAGAAGTAATCGCCTTTCATCAATTCGACAAAGCGATCGCGTTTTTGCAGGAACTTCTCCAGCGACAAATCCGCAACGTGCAACCGCATTCCGCAGTTGATATCGGAACCGAGAGCGGCGGAAATAACCATCCCTTCTGTTTGCACGATCGAGCCTATAGCAACCCCAGCATCACCGGGATGAAAGTCTGGCGTTGCACAGCACTTGCAAACAGAACCGCCTGCGGGATGGCAAATTTGTGCGAGATTTGCTAACTGCTTGAGTGCTTTCGCTTCTACGGGAAAGCCTTCTGGGAGAAGGATTTCCGCAGTTGGTGCATCGGCATTTGTGGGACAGGCATCTTGCCTGTCAAACTCAGAGGAATCGTTGAGACGGACAGAGTAAGTGCGATCGTTGTAAGTTACATCTAGCCCCTGTTTAGCCAAAGCTTGAAGGAGCCGTTTGAGATTTTTCGGCTGCTGCATAGATAAATAGTGTTTTGCAGGTCGAAGGCGACCCAAATTGAGTGAAGGGATGAGGTGACTTTGGTTCAGCAGCCGCAGTCTAGCTTCTTTATATTAAATCATTCTTGTTTGGGATAATTCCCGATCGCGATCGCACTTTTGGCAAAGTTTTGAGATTTGCGCGATCGATCTAAAAAATCTCTGAGTCTGATTCGTTCTCTTGTGCTGCTACACGCTTTGCTTTTCCCAAGCGATAAGCTGTCAGGGGACTGTTGCGAATGTCTAGACAGCTAAAATTTAAAAACAGAGGCTAGTTCATCATTGCTAAACAGCGTTGCAATCAATTCCAGCTTAGCACGCGCCAAAATTATCATGGTTTCTTTTTCAAAGTTTTCACATAAGGATAATTGAGAATCTTTTCGTCTGCGGTCAACAATGAGCAGTCGTAACTTCTCGCAGTAGCAACAATTATTTGATCGGCTGGATCTCGATGAAAACTACCGGGTAACTGCGTTGACTCCAAGGCAATACGCCACGTAAGGTCTACCAGGCAAATACCGGGGTACGCCAAAGCTTGCTCAAACCACTCTTCAATTGAACAAGGTAATCTTAGTCGGTTGTATTCCACCAACTTCGCAACTTCCCAGCAGGAAATGATGCTGATACCAAGACCATCAGCCTCATATTCATTTATCCATCCGAGATAATCTTCTGTTAATCGAGCATCGCCATGAATCCACCAAACCCAAATATGTGTGTCTAGAACTATCATTCCAAAACCCTCCAATCTTCCTCAGCAACAGGTTCGGTTGGATTGTCATAAAGTATAGGCGTACCGCGTAAAGGGTAAAGATTTTTTGTGCTTAACTTTGCAATCCGTGCCAAAACGATTACCTCTACTGAATCGCCAGCATGGAAAGGTAAATCGTTGAGTGTGAGTGTTCCGTCCTGAGTTAGGGTAGCCTTGACGCGATGGGCGTTCATTGCTAGTGCCTCCATTAAGTTTTGTCAAGCATTATTATATGCCGATAACAGGTTGTCCATATACTTGAATTTTATTGTAGTATATCGTAGTATAAATATTATTGCCACACAAGCGGCAACCATGTTTCCATCGCTCTAGCAAGGAGCAAGTCTATGATTCCTCTCAAAAACATACGCAACATCGGAATTTCTGCTCACATCGACTCTGGTAAGACAACTTTATCGGAGCGCATCCTTTTCTACACTGGCAGAATCCACAAAATTGAGGAGGTGCGTGGCAACGGAGATGGTGCCACGATGGACTTTATGGAGCTAGAGCGTCAGAAGGGTATTACGATTACTTCTGCCGCTACAACTTGCATTTGGAACGATACCCAAATCAACTTGATCGATACTCCGGGTCACGTAGATTTCACCATAGAAGTTGAGCGTGCTTTGCGCGTTCTCGATGGTGCAATTATGGTGCTTTGTGCTGTTGCTGGCGTGCAGTCGCAGTCTATTACTGTAGACCGACAAATGAAACGCTATCGCGTACCGCGCATTGCTTTTATTAACAAAATGGATCGTTTGGGTGCAGATCCGTTTCGTGTTGTGCAAGCTTTGAAAGATAAGCTGAATTTGAATGCTTTACTGCTTCAGTATCCGATTGGCAGCGAGGATAAGTTTGCTGGTGTCATCGATTTAATCGAGATGAAGGCGAACTATTTTGAAGGAGAAAAAGGAGAAGATAGAGTTGTTCGATCGATTCCCGAAAACCTGCAAGCAGAAGCGGCAATAGCTAGGGAAAAAATGCTCGATCGCCTTTCGATGTTTTCCGAACAAATGATGGCGAAACTGCTGATGGAAGAAGAAGTTCCTCAAGAAATGATTTGGGAAACGATTCGACAGGCAACATTGAGTCTTGAGCTAACACCCGTTTTGCTAGGTTCTGCTTTCAAAAACAAAGGCGTGCAGAATTTGCTGGATGCTGTAACTCTCTACTTGCCATCACCGATCGATCGGGAAGTAGTGAAAGCGTTTGATGTCAAAACAGAGGAAAAAATCAATGTTTACGCTGATAGAGATGGGCCAGTTGTGGCGCTAGCTTTCAAAATTGCCGATGACGAACAATCGGGACAATTGACTTACACGCGCATCTATTCGGGAACGCTGCGGAAGGGCGAACGCATCCGCAATACCCGCACGAATAAATCCGTTTCTGTAGGTCGGTTTGTGCGAATGCACGCCGACAAACGGGAAAATATCGAAGTTGCCGCTACGGGTGATATCGTAGCATTAATTGGTGTTGATTGCGCTTCTGGCGATACCTTCTGTTCGGAAGGAATAAATGTTTCTTTGGAAGGAATGTTTGTTCCCGATCCGGTGATTACTTTGGCAGTTACGCCGAAGCACAAAGAAGATAGCGATCGCGTCTCGAAAGCACTCAACCGTTTTATGCGCGAAGATCCGACTTTCCGCGTCAGCATCGATCCGGAATCTAAGCAAACTTGGATTTCGGGAATGGGTGAATTGCACCTGGAAATCTACATCGAACGTATCAAGCGGGAATACAAAGCGGAAGTTTATGTTGGCGATCCGGCGGTAGCTTATCGCGAAACAATTTCCCAAACGGCAACTTTCGATTATTTACTCAGAAAGCAGACAGGTGGTTCCGGTCAATTCGCTCATGTAATTGGTAAAATCGAACCTTGCCAAGAAACATTTGCGTTCGAGAACAAAGTCGTCGGCGGTGCAATTCCGAAAGAATTTATACCCGCTTGCGAGAAAGGTTTCCGCGATGGAATTAACGGCGGACTTTTAATCGGTTATCCCGTAACTGGGGTAAAGGTAATTCTGGAACACGGTAGTTACCACAGGGAAGATTCTTCGGAATTAGCTTTTCGATCGGCTGCTCATTTTGCCTTTGAACAAGCATTCAAAAAAGCTCATCCGATTATCCTCGAACCGATTATGCTGGTGGAAGTGGAAACACCAAACGAGTATCTCGGACGAGTGCAGGGAGATATTTCTTCTCGTCGCGGTTTGTTGTTAGGTTCGGAAACAATGCAAGGATATTCTGTTATCCGCGCAGAAGTTCCGCTGAAGGAAATGTTCGGTTATTCGACGGATTTGCGATCGATCACTTCCGGACAAGCTAGCTTCGTAATGGAGTTTGCAGAATATCGGCAAGTTCCACCCAGTTTGCAACAGCAATTGGTTGCTCATGGCGCGAGATGACCTCTCGCCCAACCCCTCTCTTCCCAGGAGAGGGGAGAAAAGAAATCCGGTTTCTTGAATAATACCTTCGCCATTTTCCTGTAGGTTGGGTTGAGAGAAGCGAAACCCAACATAAACCTTGGTTTACCCTGCGGGAAGGCTACGCCTACGTGCCTCAACCCAACCTACGAATCTGGACTCAAAGATGCAATCCTGATGCAGAGGATAGTTATGGTACAAGAAAATACTGTGAAAGAACGTATTGAAAAGATTATAGGAGCGTGTCCTAATGCGGAAAATGATTATCTTGAAGCAACTGATTGGTTATACGAGCTAGATCCCGATAAAATAGATGAAATTATCGCTGATTTTGAAATAAAGTACGAAAATATATTAAAATAATGTATTCAAATAATTGGCGATCCCAGCTATGACGAAAAAACGAATCGATCGCTAATCGATCGATGGTATCCAGAAGCAATTAGAATCTCTTGCTGGGAAATGAGCGATCGGCTTTTTTATCTCTCTCTTGAACAGCACGATACCGAAACGCCTGTTTGTATTTTAATTGGTTGTATAACTAACCTCAATAGTTTGAATATATTTGACAGTTGTCCAAAGTTTTGAATAAAGTGCAGGTAAGTTATGCACCTGGGACGGATCGTTAATTCTCACCACCCAACCATTGAAGAGTTCTTGAACGGTGATAATTGTAATGGCAAACGGATGTTTTGCCGCCTTAGCGATAACTTGGGGATGATTGTAGAGAATCAGTGAAACAGAATCGGTATCTAGAATATATCGATACACCAGAAGCCACCTCTACAGGTAATAGGAAGGATCGACTTCGGAGTTATCATCTGAGGTTCTTTCATGGCGAATTGATGACATAATTGCGGCAAAATCGGCATCGTCTTTAAAGACACCTGCAAATTTCATCCAGTTTGGTTCTGAAGTTTGAATCGGCACGTTCCATGAAATCGCTTCCATATTTTTTAGCCGTTCTAAAAAGGTAGCTTGAATTTGTGCGAGCGCTTCTTCTCTTGTTTCTGCTTTCACTCGACAGTCGGGAAACTCTCTGACGGATGCCGCAACTTCCCCGGATGTCAGTGCTTCTAGCAGGAGTGTGACTTTGAGGTTGGTGAATGGATCGGACTGCGACAAGTCTAGGTTCATCATGTTAATTTTGGAAAGGCTATTTATGAGCTTTACTTTTATTGTACCGCAGAGAGCGATCGCACTACAAAAAAAAGTGCGATCGCTATCCGTACAATCATCGCATTGTCATGGTAGAAATGGATAAGATTGTGAGTGGAAATAGATGTTGGGTTTCCTTGGGTTAAACTAAGCTACAAGGAAGGGCGACTCACTAATGGCTATGACAACTCTTCAATTGTCACTAACCCGCCTTTAGGGAACTGCACTACAAGTTCATGTTCCTCTAGCAACGCAGTTCCAAGTAATGGTCGGAAAAAATTGCCAAAGCACTCTGAGGTAAGCTATAATTTGTGCAAGCTTCTGGATTATTAAGATGGAAACTGTGTTAAATATTGAATATATTACCAACAAAGACGGAGATGTAAGCGCTGTAGTGATTCCTATTGAGCTATGGCGACAAATACTACCTAATGAAAAAGTTTCTGTGGAGCAACTTGCAGAGGCGGTAGAAGACTATTGTATGAACAAAGCAATGGATGAAGCTGTTAATACTCCCTTGCTAGATCGTGCGGAAGCCTTAGCTTATCTTGAGGAATAATCATCTTGGAAATTAAATACCGTCAGGCTTTTCTAAAAGACTTGAAAAAATTGAAGAGTTCGACATCATACGAACGCATCTACGAGCTTGCTTTTACAACTTTAGAAGCAATCAAAACTTTGGAGGAGATTCCTGACATTAAAGCTATGCAAGGTTACGCGGGTCGCTATCGCATCCGCATCGGCGATTATCGTATTGGAATCGAGGTTAATGAAGATGTTATAGAAGTTATGCGTGTTTTACATCGTCGGGAGTTTTATCGTTATTTTCCCTAATCCCCGATTTCACGATAGGCGATCGCTCTCCGTCCAATCATCACATTGTTATGCTAAAAATAGATAAGATTGTGAGTGGAAATAGATGTTGGTTTTACTTGGGTTAAACTAAGCTATAAGGAAGGGCGATCGCACTAATGGCTATTACAACTCTTCAATTGTCACTAGCCCGCCCTCAGTAAACTGTACTACAAGTTCATGTTCCTCTAGCAAGGCAGTTCCAAGTAAAGGTCTTCGCCCTGTCGCAAGTACCCGAACTTCTCGTTCTTCTCCATTCCATATCACAACTGCTTCATGGACTGGCAATAAAACCTCGCTGTTGTCTGCTAAGTTTGCCGAGAGATCGTATATGAAAGGAAACCTCAATAATGAAACCGCTTCTGGGGGCAAACAAAGATGTCCAGTAAATCCTGTATCGATGACAAATTCAATCGGTATAGTTGAGCCGTTGTAGAGCAGAAATGTCAACGTTACGGTTGCGTGTCTATCAGTAACTATGCCAGAAATCACTTGTAAACACGCTCCATCACTCCACCGAATGACACCGCTACATTGTATCCAATGCGGATGCCGAAGAGACGAGCATTTGGATGTTTTTCGCTAAGTTTATGGGCTGCTTTTAACCCAGTTTCATCAATTTCGTAGTCTCCTGATTCAATGTCGATGATCACCATTTTGCCGATGTTCTCATCCACTTCCACTTGTTGACGGATGCTATTTTCGTACAATTGTTTTGCACGTCTTGCCACTTCTTCACGGCTGAGAAGGATTGTTTGCATAAGGTAAGTTCCGATCGCTACAGTGATTTTTCAGAACTATTTTATCATATTTTACGGCTAAACAGGGTGGATATTGCTTACCTTATGAGTTTCGTAGCGACTGTCTTAAAATTCAAGCAAGCGATCGCACTTTTTTTGGTAGTGCGATCGCTCTCCTTCCAATCATCGCATTGAAATGATGAAAATGGATAAGATTGTGAGTGGCAAAAGATGTTGGATTTCCTTGTGTCAACCCAACCTAAGAAAACTACTTCGTTAGATAAATATAGCGTTCATTTACTGCTATGGTACTATATCTCCAACCACCAGTATTGATGACTTTGGCATCGCCACCCCAGTTAAGTCCATTAATTCTAGCACCGTACAAGTTATCATCTTTCCCCCAATAAATATAGCCACTTTCTACAGCTATATCGCTATATCTCCAACCACCAGTATTGATGACTTTGGCATCGCCACCCCAGTTAAGTCCATTAATTCTAGCACCGTACAAATTATCATCTTTAACCCAATAAATATAGCCGTTTTTTATTGCTATGGTACTGTTTCTCCAACCACCAGTATTAATGACTTTGGCATTGCCACCCCAGTTAAGTCCATTAATTCTAGCACCGTACAAATTATCATCTTTAATCCAATAAACGTAGCCATTTTCTACTGCTATATTAGTATTTATCCAACCACCAGTATTGATGACTTTGGCATTGCCACCCCAGTTAAGTCCATTAATTCTAGCACCGTACAAGTTATCATCTTTAGTCCAATAAACATAGCCGTTTTTTACCGCTATATCGCTATCCCAGCCTCCTGTATTAATAATTTGGGTTCTGCCTTCCCAACTCAATCCGTTAATCACACCTCCGAAAAGATCTCCTGATTGAGCTTTTACAGCTAGTCCTAATAGGGAGACAGCTGTAATAGTAGAGGCCAAAGTAAAATTAGCAAATAATCTGGATAGCTTCATGATTTTGTTTACCTCATTTTAATGAAACATTCTGACCATTCGGATTCCGGTAGATTACACCACGACTAAATGCCGTGTAGATTGCGTTATTGTATCTAGCTACGGTCGTTTTGGTGGTGCGATCGCTCTCCTTGAATGGATAAGATTGTGAGTGGAAAAAAATGTTGGGTTTCCTTGCGTTAAACTAAGCTACAAGGAAGGGCGATCGCATTAGTGCGAAATACTAACACTACCAGAAGTAACAGTACCAGGAAAACTATCAGTTGGTTGATTACAAAGATTTAGTGCCTTTTCTCTTGAAAGATATAAAACACGGATCTTGTCAGGATTTTGATCTCTTACTCCAACGAATGCCCAAGTATCTGTTGCGGTTATTCTGGAAGAACCACCAATGATTGGACCCGCAAGAGTACCAACAGGAATGGTGTTATTCAAAAGAAAACTTCCTACACACTCAGCTCTAACAACCATTTGGAGACCATTTTGTTCTCCTGTAACTGAAAATGTGCCAGAGCCATTTCCAGATGAGCCGCCGGAGGCATTAATATTAAATTGGAATGTTGTGCCTCCCGATCTGGCGCGACCAGATCCTTGGATAGTGGTGGATTCATGGAATGTTCGACTAAATACTGCTTGACTGGAGGCTAATTCTGACTGTGCAACTATTGCCGCCGTTGCCAACACACCGAATGCAAGAAAAACTTGAACTTTGCTTTTCATCATAATCTCTTAGCTGAATTGCTTTGTATTTGTAACCTTAAGCTGGCTAACTTTTAGTTATAAGGCTTGAATACTTATCTATGATCTTTCTTAAATCAAAGGCTCGTCAAGTCAAAAAATGTACTATTTTGCCGCCAATTTGCCCCTGTATTTCCCTCTCTTCAATCCAATTTTGTACGAAAATGTACGGAAATGTACGAAAATGCTGGCAGATGTGCGCTACAATACCGAAAAAGCTCCCATTTACCTACCCCATGAATCTTAAAGAAATGTTAAAATTCGCTGATGACATAGTATTTGCCAAAACGGGTCAGCACCTTGATGATTTGCAAGAAGCGATACTGCGGGGTACTCTACAACGCGAGACATATAAGGAAATAGCTAATGATTTTGATTGTTCTGAAAGTCGTGTTAGGGAAGTGGGAGCGGAATTATGGCGGATACTTTCAGAACAGTTAGGGGAAGATGTCAGTAAATCGAATTTTCGATCGACAATGGAGAGATTGCAAGTCTCCATATTTTCATATTTTGCACCACAACAAGACTGCGTGCAAATAAGTTGCGTTAATTATTGTACAGAAGCTAGACACCCGCCAGATATACCAAACTCACACGCGCATAATGAGAAAACAGCTAACACAAAACAAACTAAAATATCACATCACGATTTAAGCGAAATGCCGGATTTGGGTGCTTTTTATCATCGGACTTCCGAACTCGACACCCTCACCACCTGGATTTTGCAACAACGCTGTCGTTTAATCGCACTCACTGGTATCTGCGGTATCGGCAAAACTGCATTAGCTGTGCAACTCGTCGAACAAATAAAAGATGAGTTTGAATATGTAATTTGGTGCAGTCTAGACGTATCGCCTACTTTAGCTGAATTTCACGATAAATTGATACAGTTTTTCTCGCAGTCGGAAAAGCTAGATTCACCTGCAAGTAACCAGAAATCATTACCGTTGATTAAGTATTTGCAAAAGTATCGCTGTTTAGTAGTCTTAGATGATATTCACAATCTTTTCAGTAGGGTTGAATTGGCAGGAAAATATAAACCAGGATATGAAGAATATCGCTCTTTTTTCAAACAGATAGAGACATTATCCCATCAAAGTTGCTTTTTATTAATCGGTTGGGAACAACCGAGAGAATTTCCTCAAGTTAAAAGCCAAAATAATTCTATTCGTATCTTACAACTCAAAGGTTTAGATATCGTAGCGGGACGGGAAATACTGAGAGAATATGGTTTAGAAGAATCGGAAGCACTGATTCTCCGCTACCAAGGCAATCCGTTGTGGTTAAAAAGCGTAGGTAATTTTATTCAAGAGTTGGGAGAATGCGTTACAGAGTTATTACCAAATGATACCATATTGTTGCCGGAAGATTTGAAAGATGTTTTACAGCAACAGTTTAATCGTTTATCCGAAATCGAAAAACAAGTTATATACTTGTTGGCGAAAGAAAGCGAAGCAGTGAATTTGGCAAAATTGCTAGAAAATGGCAGCATTCCACCGTCAGATTTACTAAACTCGCTGCAATCTTTATCGCGGCGCTGTTTGATAGAACAACAAGGAAGTTTTTATACTCTACCACCTGTACTGAGGCAGTATATTAAGGGGTTATAACTTTAGTCAAAACCTACCAAGGAATAAATTCCCTGCGTCATAGCGAAAGTCCTCTTTAGAGGACTTTCGCTATGAGACGGGTGTTTAAACCCTCGTCGGGCGATCGCAAAAGTGCAAGATATTAGTTATAACGTCAATAAATTGCTAAAATTAACTTTAAAATAATCTTACTTTTTTATGATAAAATAATAGATAAGGAAGCGATTGCAGGAGAGCGATCGCTCTGTGCTATTATAAAAAATATCAAACTGATTTAATCTCTGTTATATGACAACAATAACTCCCGTAACAACGCTTTCCAAACTTGTTGATTACTTCATTTGGTTTGCTAATGACGTAGGCTCCTATCTCAGCAACCAAAAGCTACAAAAACTCTTGTATTATGCCCAAGCATGGTATCTGGCATTTGAAGATAAACCCCTTTTTGAAGAGGATTTTGAAGCTTGGGTGCATGGGCCGACTATCCCAGCTTTATTTTACGAATACAAAGAACAATTTGGATTTAAACCTATTCTGAAAGAAGTGGAAAAACCAGAGTTTCCAGAGGATGTACAAAAGTTTTTAGACGACTTAGTTGACGAGTATTTCTTTCTGGATGCTTATGAGTTAGAATTGATGGTGCGTCGCGAAGACCCTTGGATTAAGGCTAGAGGTGGGTTGCCAAAAGATGAACCTTCTCATGCTATTATTTCTAAGGAATTAATGAGAGAATTTTACAAAACCCGTGTCATCGAAGAAACCTAAAAAGGCAGATTTACGCCGCCAGACATCCTTATCTAATATCAAACGCAAAGATGTAAAAATACCGGAAGGAATTAGTTTTTCTTTCAGGTATTATCAGGAGGATAAAAATAAATTTTCAATAGGCGGGAGAGATGCTAGATATCTTGCATCTCTCTTGAGAAGGTTGCGCGATTTATCGCAATTGAAAGCTGAAGAAGTTATTAACAATCAAAGTAAAAGTTTGCGCTGTCATATCATAAACTGGCAAGATACAACCGAGCCTAATGGCTTCGGCATTCCTAATGAAGACCAGCTAGTAAATATACCCTACCAGTTTCAAATATCTGCGAATGAATATGGCAGAGTACATGGATTTTTTAGTGAAAATGTTTTTTATATTGTTTGGCTAGACCCAGACCACAATCTTTATAGTTGAAATTGTTAAAATAAGTTCTGGTAAAAATGCGATCGCAAGATTTAAAAAATAAATAGGATCTTTCGGATTTATGGGGAAAAATGTTCGTGATTTTACAGTAGGATGGTGGGTTACGGCACGGGAACTAAATTATCGATCGAAAGTGCTGAAATTATCGCCCGTGCCTAACCCACCCTACGGTTAGATAAGTTTGTATTATTACTACAAAGCAAACAAATAAAATTTTATTACTCCAACTCAATCGGTTCGCCAGGGTAAAATTGCTCGTCCAGAATCTCGGTTAAATTATAAGGACAATTGGAGGCAAAAGTTGACTTTGGCAAGTCAGTTTCTCCCATTGCTAAATCTCTGCCATCCTCATAAGCTTCCGGCAATATTTCTTCCAGGTAAGGCTTTAGACTGGGGTTATCTTTTAATAAGCGTAACGTATCGCGGCGTTGCACCCGAATTGTTGCCAGCCAACTGCGACTGCGGCGTTGTGGTTGGTACTCCCATTTCAGCAAATGTGCAATTAATACGCTCAAGCGATTTCGCAGTTCTTGCCGTTCTTTTCTACCCAAAGATTCAATTTCCTCGATTAAATTTAACAAATCTAGTTGATGCCATTGCTGGTTGCGAAGTAGCAATGCTTGTTCTTGCGTCCAACTATAGAAATCGGTTTCGTATAGTTTGGGCGTAGATATTGCTGTTTTTGGATTAGTTGGTGAACTGTGCATTTAAATTATTTCACCTCAATATTTCCATTGTATGACCTTTCTACGCTATCTTAGTGCAAGAACCGTTCGCGTAGCTTGCCGCAGGCATTCGCACCAGCTTATGTCAGATTCACCATCTTTACGAGATCGCTACTTCTCCCTGATCGACGAGATTGTGCAAACTACCCTCAAGGGCAAAATTCGATCGAAACAGCAGGTTTATCAAATGCTGGCGCAAGGTGTCAGTGCGGGTACGGGGGAAATTTTCGAGCAAGCTTTGAGCGATCGCATCAGCGCCACCCAATCGGAAATCGACAATACTAAGGATGAACTCAAGCAAGCGAAAGCAACCCGCAGCTTGAGAGCGATGCAAACTATTCAGGGAGAATGGGAACGATATCAAGCCGAAAATCGAGTTTCCAGTGTTATTACAGCAGCTACGAACGCGATCGCCAACGCCGAAACTAACAACAGATTGCAAGCTTTGTTGCAGGCGATCGATCCCAATCAAGCGCAGGCGTTAAACTTAGACCAAATTCAGCAGTTAGCAAAAGCTCTCTTACAACAAGCTCAAACAATTTCTGACACCGAGACGACGCGAGAACTTCAACAATTATCAGAAGGCTTAACAGAAGGTTTGCAATCTTGGCAAAGATTGCAGGAACATCTTGTTAGTTGGATTTACGATCGAAGTCGTCCAATGCTGGGATTTGAAGGCGCACCCGAACAGCGTGGCCCTTGGGCGCTATGGGCTTCTCAAGTAAATAGTCCGTTTCCCAAAGCGCTATTTCAAACTTTAGCTCTTAATCATTCTATTACAGAACTGGCAGCAAAGCAACGCCTAGAATTAAATGAATTTGTCCAACTTGCTGTGATTTTACAGTGTTTGCAAAGAGGATTAGTAAATTGGTTTGACAAATTAGTTTACGACCCGAAAGTAGGAGCAAAACTGTCAATTTCCACATTCTTGACTTTTGCCGTAATTTGGTCGCTGTTAGCTAATGGTTTTCAATCTAATTCTCGCGATCGCCTAACTAGCGGCTGTTTTCAAATCACCCTACAAATTCTCCGCACTTTTGCCCAACAAAAATATTTTCCCCTTTACGGCGGTATCTTTGCTTCCTTCAGCGGCGACTTTCTTCGCTCTGCGCTCAATTACCTGGACGAACCGCTGCGACGAGTTGAAGGCACTCAAGAAAAAGCTCGGATTTTAACATTAATTGGCTATTCGGTAGCTGCCGTTGGACAATATCAGCAGGCGCATAATTTTCATCAACAAGCTTTAGAAATAGCCCGGACGGCGGCAGATGTTCCTTGTGAAATTGCCAATCTCAATCACATCAGCCGCATCTGCGTAGCTCAGAAAAATTATACCGAAGCCATCAATTACAGTCAACGCGCATTAATATTAAGTCGTCAAACGGGAGAGCGTATTGGAGAAGCCAACGCTTTAGCAAATTTGGGTTACAGCGAAGTGTTGCAAGCGCAACAATTGGAAAGGGTAGAACCGGAAGTTTACGAGATGGCGATCGGTTATTTGCAACAAGGATTGCAGTTATCGGAACGATTGGGAGATAGTTACGGAACAGAATCTGTGTTGCAGCAAAGTAAGGCTCTTTGTTGCAGCAGTCTCGGCATTGCCTACATTATTTTATCTCAACCGCAAGCCGCGATTCCCTATTTAGAAATTGGATGGCAAGCTGCCCAAATGTCTGGGGATTTGTATCTTCAGGGGCTTAATTTAAGCTATTTGGCGGAAGCTAATTACAATTTACAACAAATAGAAAAAGCTATCTTTATGGGGAGTTTGGGAATGTATCTTTTGGAGCAGATAAACTCTCCTCAGTGGCGTCAAGCGGCAGGATTAATGACAATTTTGCGAGGACAGATAGGAACTGAAGCTTTTGAGAAGGCGCTGAAGCAGTATCGCGCTCAGATTATTCCCATCATTGGGGTGGATGGGTACGATTACATTCCGCAATTGCTGGTAAAATATCAGAATGGGTAATTGGTTATCGGCGATCGCTTAAAAACCAATGACCGATGACTAATAGACATCTCCAAAAATTCTTGTGGGGTAGGCATCCTGCCTGCCGAGAGAGATTCTTTTGAGGAGATGTCTAATGATTAATAATTAACCACCAACGACCAATGACCAATGACCACTTAGCTGATGCGATCGCATCCTTTCAGCAGGCGATAAACTTAAATCCCTATAATGCTGAAGCTTACAATAATTTGGGTAATGCACTGGCAGATGCGGGTAATTTAGCAGAAGCGATCGCATCTTACCAGCAAGCTGTAACCTTAAACCCCAAACACATCGAAGCACACTACAATCTGGCAAATATTTATAATATTATCGATAAGTTAGAAGAGGCGATCGCATCTTATCAGCAGGTGATTTCCTTAAATCCCGACGATGCAAACGCACACTACAACTTAGGCGTTGCGCTTGGGAAACAGGGTAAATTAGAAGAGGCGATCGCATCTTACCAAAAAGCGATTGCCTTAAATCCCAAAGATGCCGAAGCGCATAACAACTTGGGTAACGCGCTTCAGGAACAGGGAAATTTACAAGAGGCGATCGCATCTTACCAAAAAGCTCTTACCTTAAACCCCAATTATGCCGAAGCATACAATAATTTGGGTTACGCTTTGCAAGAACAGGAAAAATTAGAAGAGGCGATTTCTTACTACCAAAAAGCGCTTGCCTTAAATGCCAACAATGCCGAAGTACACAACAACCTGGGTAACGCATTTGAGGAACAAGGAAAATTAGAAGACGCGATCGCATATTACCAGCAAGCACTTGCCCTCAATCCCAACTATCCCAATGCCTACAACAACCTGGGCAAAGTATTCATAATTCAGGGTAAGATAGCAGAAGCTCAAATCCTCCTGCGTCAAGCTTTAACTCTTAAGCCAAACTTTCCAGAAGCTCATGAAAACTTAGGTGTAACTCTGCTATATAGTGGCGACTTCAAAAACGGATTTGCCGAAACAGAGTGGCGCTGGCAAATAAAAGAATTCATCCGCCTCCATTTACCCCAATCCCTCCTCTGGGATGGATCGGATTTGCAAGGACGAAAAATTTTACTCGTTTGCGAACAAGGATTTGGTGACGGTATTCAGTTTATCCGCTACGCTCCCCTTGTGGCACAACGCGGCGGGCGCGTCATTGTCATGTGTTATGAATCGCAGCGACGACTGTTTAGCAAAGTACCGGGCATCGAACAGTTAGTAACTATGGGGACGCAAGTTGAGTTTGACGTTCATGCCCCGTTTATGAGTTTACCCCATATTTTGGGTACTACTTTAGAAACAATTCCCGCCCAAATTCCCTACCTTTTACCTCCTCAACCATACCCTTTTAGACTAGAAGTACCGCCCGGAACGCAACTAAAAGTAGGAATAGTTTGGGCAGGGAATTCCGCTAATAAACATGACCGCTACCGTTCTTGTTCATTGAGCCATTTCTTATCTATTTTAAATATTCCACAAATTGCCTTTTACAGTTTGCAAAAAGGTGCAAAAACTGCCGAATTATCCGAATTAGGCAGCTCGGAAAAAATACAGGATTTAAGCGAAAAATTCCATGATTTTGCAGATACTGCCGCCGCCATAGCACAACTCGATCTAATTATCACTGTAGATACGTCGGTAGCGCATTTGGCAGGAGCGCTGGGAAAACCAGTATGGGTGGTGCTGGCAAAAGTACCTGATTGGCGATGGATGCTCGATCGCGAAGATAGCCCCTGGTATCCTACTATGCGCCTGTTCCGCCAGTTGCGATCGGGAGATTGGGCAGAAGTATTTGAACGAGTAGCTGTGGCGTTAGAAAACGCGATCGCACAATCCCAGTCAAATGCAATTACCGACAAACTCACTCAAGACAAACTCACACAGACAATTAGCTACGAAGAAAAAACTCTACTTCCTGTCGATGGTTTCAACCGTTTTAAGAAATGCCGTCACGGTGTTTTTATTTATAACATAAATGATACCTATATTGGCAGGTCTCTAGACCTCTATGGCGAGTACTGCGAAGGAGAAATTGATATTTTTAAACAATTCGTACATTCCGGAGATTTGGTATTAGATATAGGAGCAAATATTGGAGCTTATACTCTGTTTTTTGCCCAAGCTGTTGGAACTCGCGGAACAGTGATGGCTTTTGAACCGCAACGCATTATTTTTCAAAATATATGTGCCAATTTAGCGCTGAATAGCATAACTAATACTTACTGTTACAATGTCGCTCTTGGCGATGCGATCGGCTCGCTAAAAGTGCCTATCCTCGACTATAACAAAGCGAATAATTTTGGCGGCATAGAGCTTGGCAGTCATATTGAAGGCGAATTAGTTCAGGTAATAACTTTGGACAGCTTAAACTTGCCCTACTGTCGCCTGATTAAGTTAGACGTTGAAGGGATGGAATTGCAAGTTTTGCAAGGAGCCGTCAACACTATTAATAGGTTAAAACCCATTCTCTATGTTGAGAACGATCGCCTAGAAAAAGCGCTTTCTTTGCTCTCATATCTTCATTCTTTGGGCTACAAAATGTATTGGCATATAACTCCTTTATATAACCCAAACAACTATTTCCAAAATGCTGAAAACATTTTTGGTGACATTGTTTCTATGAATATATTGTGTTTGCATAGCAGTTCTAGTCTTACTGTCAGCGGACTTCAACCAGTGGAAATTCCCAACTAGAACGCATCAATTTGTGCAAATAACGGTATGAATTTTTTCCAATAATTGCTCTGACGTATAGGGCCACCACTTTCGGTAAACGTCAAGCGCTGCTATTTTCGAGCGCGTTTTTTTGGGTATGGGAGCATGGGCAATGCTTGTACAGTAAGCGTTTTCCCCAGATCTATGCCTGCTGCCCGATTGCCCCGTCGCCCCACTTAACAATTAGCAATTTTCACTCCTTTGGGGGAACCACAGGGAGGAGGTTAGCAGTCTGTAATAAGAGACAAAATAAATAAAAGACGAAATACGCGCTCGTGCAGTAGCTTAAAAATACTGCCAACCCACGAGCCAACTAAATAACTTCCCGTTGGCAAATGTAGAACCGATATTAAATTGAACCGCTCGCAAGCGCGGGTCATTCATAAACTGGATTAAATTGTAGGATAGCAAAATTTACCTATACCTTTAGGTGAGTAAAATGAAACTAACCATTCTTTTAACTACCGCTTTAATCGTTAGTTTTGGGATAGCAGCTCCTTTGCGTGCGGCAGATCGCAATGACCTCAGAAGGCTGCTGGACACTAATGAATGTAGGAGGTGCGACCTCCGAGGTGCCAATCTCAGGAATGCCGACTTAGAAAATGCTGACCTGGAAAATGCGGACTTAGAAAATGCCGACCTCCGGGGTGCCAACTTGAGGGGAGCTGACTTGGAAGAAGCTGACCTCCAGCGTGCGGATCTCAGGGAAGCGGATCTCAACAGAGCCAGACTGAGAGGGGCTAACCTCAGAAATGCCAATCTGGACTATGCCAACTTCAGGAATGCCAACCTGGAAAATGCTTACCTCAATGGTGCTTATCTGGGAAATGTTTCCCTGGATGGTGCCAATCTCAGAGGTGTTTACGGGTATGATTCCTCGCGGCGCGATCGCTACAGTCGAGATCCTTATTACAACGATCGCGATCGCTACAGCCGAGATCCTTATGACAACGATCGCAATTATCGGTACAGAGAAGACGAAATTAGGGAAATTTATCGAGAAGTTCTGGGTCGCGAACCCGATTCCAGGGGTTTGCGAACCTGGACTGACGCTCTCGAACGCGGGCGATCGGTGCGGGATGTCCGCAGGGAAATTGCTCGCAGCTCGGAAGCACAAACAGCCATCCAGCGGATTTATCGAGAAGTTTTGGGACGGGAAGCCGATTCGAGAGGACTGCGAACTTGGACCGATCGCTTATCTTCCGGACGCTCCCTAGAGGAAGTTCGCCGCGAGATAGAGCAGAGCGAAGAAGCTCGCAATCGCAGAAGCCAACCGATCCGCATTCAGCCTCCCCCACCTTCCGGTGCGATCGCCCCTGTCCCGCCCTCCTACCCAAGCCTCACACCAACAACCCCAACTCCACCCCCCAATCCACCAGTCCGAATTCAGCCCACCCGAATCCAGCCATCTTCATCCAGTGGATCTACGGTTCAGCCGTACCGAATCCAGCAGTCAAATCCACCAACGAGCGCACCCACCCGAATTCAGCCCACCCGAATTCAGCCATCAACTCCGCCTGCGGTACAAGCAGCACCAGCCCCAGCACCAGCCCCAGCACCAGCCCCAGCTCAGCAGTCCGCTCCCGCCGTACCGATCCGCATTCAGCCCAGGAGTTAGCAGAGGGGAGTGGGGGAGCGGGGGAGTGGGGGAGCAGGGGAGCAGGGAAGCAGAAGAATTACTATTTTCCCTCTTCCCTCTCCCTCTTCCCTCTTCCCGACGCCCTAACCCCGACGCCCTAATCCCTAATCCCTAGTCCCTAGCCTAAGAAAAAGATTCCCTGATTGGTATCTTGGTCGGCTAGCTGTAGAGATTGCACGCCTTCCACTAAAGCGACCAAATCTCCTGTATTGGTGGAGATGCTCACACCAGAAGCCCTGTTGCCGGTGACAGCAAACGAACCCGCAGTCAGAATGTAGTCGTTGAGGGTTCCGGTTAGCTGGATAGAATCTTTCCCGCGTTCAAAGTACTTGATGTAAGCGTAGTCGCTATTACCGCCACCCACATATAACCTTTGGGCAACTGGATTCGCCGTTGTTCTGCCAAAGCCTAATATAAAGGAATCGTTCCCCAGTCCGCCAATCAACATATCCGTCTCGCCAACTCCCAGACTCGTCGGTCTGGGATCGGGGGCTCCCCTGTTAACGAAAACGTCCAGACCGACTCCCACGATACCGTTTAGCGGGCCGTTACCCGTAACGATATCATTGCCCCTGCTTCCTGAAGATAAAGCCAATCGATTTTCAAATTGTCCGACACGGATGTAGTGAGCTTCCGCAGATGCAAACTGCCCAGAGGCAATTAAAGGCGCGACATCGGGATAAAGGGATAAGTAATAATCTTCGTTGAAGCCGACATTGGTAGGAACTACAGGTGCGCCGGCACGACCTTCGACTTCTCCGTACAAGATAAAATGTTGCAAACCCGAACGGAAAGAGCCAGCGGTGACGGCATTTCTGACATCGGGGTTGGCTGCTAAATACTGCGCTTCGTTCCAATAGGGGGAGACGAGAGTGCGGCCTTCTTGTAAACCAAATCGTTGAAAATGTTCTAGGCCGGAAGCAAAGCCTCCGGCTGCAACTGCTGCCCTAATATCCGGGTAACTCTTGAGGTAGAAGGTTTCATCAAAAATGGCAAAAGTCATTATTTTGGCTCCCTGATTTTTGAGTTGAAATTGGTTGGCGATCGCTCCAGGTCTTGACGCCGAATTCTATGTAAGTTGTTCCAAGTCTAAAAGCTGGCTACAATCATTTAATTTTTGCTTCGATCGCACCTCATCCACTTGATTCACCCAATCGGGTGACTTTTTCCTCTGTTGGACTGATGTTGCACAACCGTTACTACTCGGACAATGGTATTGTTCATAACCAAAGGCCGTAAAGTAATCTCGATGTTAGTTTCCGAACCCAAAGCCCTAGCAGATAAGTGGTTTAAAGACATTTTTACCAAAGGGAAACTGGAAATTTTAGATAATCTAGTTGCCCCTGACTTCATTGCCCACGGTCAAGGCAATCGGATCGACTCCTTTGGAATTGAAGATTTTAAGGCATGGCTGCGTTGGTATCGAGCCACTTTTACAGATCCAGTATGGCAAATTGATGATGCGATCGCCGCACAAGATAAAGTCGTCGTGCGCTATTCTGGTTGGACTACTTACCGAGGCGGTTTACTCGACATTCCTCCCCATAATCAGCGCGTGCTAGAAACGGGAATTATAATTTTCCGCATCCAGGATGGCAAAGTTAAAGAGCTTTGGTGCGAGATGAGCGACTTGCAAGTTTTGCAACAATTGGGTGCGTTTCCATTGTTGAGGTAGGGATGATAAACCGGGTTTCTTTGCTTGTTTCGATATCTCGTTATACCAAACTAAAGAAACCCGGTTTCTAGGATTATCTAGTAATATTAGTTCCCCCGCTCACAACATTTTTTACCATGTTGCTAGCGAGAAAATCGTGAGGAAAACCTAACTCTATCTTACTCACCTCATCTAAGCGAAGCAGATGTTCTGGTGACAGGACAAAATCCAAACATTGAAGGTTATCTACAAGATGCCTAAAAGTACGCGCCCCAATAATCGGACTGACGACACCCGGTTTTTGCAATAACCAATTTAAGGCGACTTGTGCGGGCGATCGACCTATTTCTTTGGCTATTTTTTGGACTGACTCGGCGATGCTTATATTTTTATCTGTGAGCTTTCCAAACTTTTTGTTAAAGTCTTTACGCAGGGCTATTTCTTGATTAAAATTTGCCTCTTCTTCCACTTTGCGATTGTACTTTCCAGTTAGAACTCCGCCACCTAGAGGAGACCAAGGCACAACGCCAATATTCATTTCTTGCGCCATCGGAGTCAAATCTCGCTCGACTGTTCGTTCGATTAAACTGTATTCAATTTGCAGAGCAATAAAAGGAGTCCATCCTCTCAACTCGGCAAGCGTATTCGCCTGAGAAACTTTCCAAGCAGGTGCATCCGAAATTCCGATATAAAGGACTTTCCCCGCTCTTACTAAATCATCGAAAGCTCGCATCACTTCTTCTACTGGCGTGCGAAACTCCCACATATGTAACCAGTAAAGATCGATATAATCTGTTTGCAGGCGTTTCAAACTTGCTTCTACAGATTGAATCATATTCTTGCGATGATTTCCACCTGCATTTGGATCGCCTTGATGTGTATTGCAAGTATATTTAGTGGCAATTACAAGTCGATCTCGGCGGAATGACATGAATTCCCCTAAGTATGCTTCGCTAGTGCCACCAGTATAGGCATCTGCCGTATCGATAAAGTTACCGCCTTCCTCTACGTACAGATCGAATACTTTTCGACTTTCTTCTTTGTCAGCCCCCCATCCCGCCTCTGTACCGAAAGTCATAGTTCCCAAGCAAAGCGGCGATACGCGCAAACCGCTTTTTCCCAGCAACCGATAATCGGTGAGCGATGTTAATTTTTGAGATGACATTGTGGTGTATCCTTACTTACAAAGATTTCGCCTTACTTTAATTGATAATCTTGATTGTACTCGACTAATTCGATTTCATTTCCATCAGGATCGGTGACATAAATCCGGTGTTTTGTCTCCGGCGCTGTCATTGTGTAATATTCAATGCCATGTTTCTCAAGCAGTGCTTTCATGGCGTCGCCATCATCAATTACAAATCCTACATGATTTATACCGATATTTTCATAAATGTGATGTACTCGCTCTTCGTTTGGTGTATCGTTGAGTGCTAAATAAAACTGGTTGTTACCTAAGTGCATCCAGCGACTGCCATCGTTTACACCTTCGGAGCGAACATCCCAATTGGGGAAAACTGTTTGATAGAAGTTTTTCGCGGCGTCGATATCTTTGCAGGAAAGATTTATGTGTTCAAAGCGAATCAGGTTCATCTGTCTATCCTTTTTGGGTCAAAAGATTCCCGTAGGTGGGCAATACCCACCTGCTGACTTGGCGATTCCCGCTAGATAAATCATAATCATAATGAGTATGAGTTGCAACTATCATAGGTCTGGCCTAAATCCTGTTGGCTCGATCGCAATTGGGTAAGCTACACGTACTTCTTTCTCGCTCACAGAATATTGATGAGACCGCAGAGGGATAACCTGGGCAAAAGAATGCTAGATACTTTTCTGGTGGGAGGCGAGTAATATTGGCTATTATCGATAAGTTGTACTGATTGATAATCAACTTGCCTCCTTTGTTAAGATAAGTCAGCCAATCCCAGCATCGGCAACTCCTTTAGCGTATATTCTCAACCCACCACCATGTTGAATAAAATTTCCAACCGCATTCTACTTGGATATTCGACACCCCTGATCTTCATGATTGGTGTTGGCTTCATTGTATATTTAACTACTCAAAGATTTGCCGAGACACAGAGGGCTATTCAGCAGGAGTACAGAAGGATTCGACTGGAGGAGGAATTAACTTATGGAGTGGCAAGGATGGCGCGGAATGTTCGCGGTTACGCTGTTTTTTTTGATGACAGCGAGACGCGAGATTCTTATAAAGAAAGCTACAATTCTGGATATAAAGATTTTCGAGACAGAAGTGAAGATTTGATAAAAATTGTCACAGATCCTCTCCAAAAAAAAGCTATTTCTGTGTTAATCTCCGAAGCAGAAAATCACCATCAAAAATCTTTAGAAGTTTTTCGGTTGTTTGATGAAAAAAAAGTAGCTGACGGCGCTCAGATGCTGAAGTCGATACGCTTCGCGAACTATGACGAAGCGCGAAATGAATTCCTCAACAGGTCGGATTATTTACTCAACCAAAAAAACCAAGCGCTCGAACAAGCCCAACAAATCCTGTTATTAACTCTTTTGGTGAGTATTTTGTTATCCATTATAGGTACTATCATTACGGCTGGGGCGATTACTTTGCCATTGAAACAACAGTTGCCGATCGCCATCGGCGCTACCGAAAAAATTGCACAAGGAGATCTCACTCAGAATCTGGACGCAGCAGAAGATAGAACCGAGATAGGTCAACTGCTGAAAGCCTTCGGGATTATGACTGAAAAGCTCAATTCCTTAATCCGTCAGGTACAGCAATCTGGAATTCAAGTCACCTCTTCTGTTACTTCTATTGTTGTCTCCAGCAAGGAATTAGGGGCAACGGTAACAGCACAAGCTGCCACTACAAATCAGGTGGCTGCAACAGCCAAGCAGATTGCCGCCAGTTCCTCTCAACTGGTGAAGATAATCAGTCAAGTGGAGAACAAGTCACAAACAACGGCTAGGGCGGCGGTTGAAAGCCAAAAAGACTTGATGCACATGGAAACAAGCATGGTAAAATTGGCAGATGACACCGATATTATTTCGGAAAAACTAGGTGCGATCGGTGCAAAAGCCAATAATATTAATAATATTATTACCACCATCACCAAGGTAGCCGATCGAACTAACTTACTTTCCCTAAACGCGGCGATGGAAGCCGAAAAAGCTGGCATTTATGGCAAGGGATTTGCCGTTGTAGCCAAAGAAATCGCTCGCCTAGCCGACCAAACCGCAGTCGCCACTCTGGATATTGAGAATACGATTAAAGAGATGCAAGGGGCGGTTTCCATCGGGGTGATGGAAATGGATAAGTTCACCCAAAAAGTCAAACAGATGGTTGAAGTTGTCCATAATATCAGCCCTAAATTAGAGTCGATTATTGAGGAGATACAAAGCTTAAGCCCCAGCTTCCAACAGGTGAGTAATCGGATCGAAACTCAGTCGCAAGAAGCTGACCAAATCAGCAATTCGACCGTGCAATTGAGTGAAGGTTCGTCGCAAATTGTCGATTTGCTGCGCGGAATTAACGGTGCGATGGAGGAATTGGATAATGCAGCAAAAGGTTTGCGCGTGGAAATCTCTCGTTTTAAAGTGGCTGGGGACTGATGTTTCTTAGCCAAAAAACTGAGTTTGCTTGATGGGAACTTCATTAAATCTGGCTTTTTTAAATTTTTGGTTAAGATTGAGTATTTTAAGAGCTTAGATCGATCAACCTAAGTAGTTGCACAAATTCTTCTACGGTCAGTCCAGCATCATTAAGTATACTCTTCAGTGTTTTGGGATGCAGAATTTTGCCAGAATGAAACGGAACTGTGACTCGCATCCCATCTGCATTCTTGTAGATTCTGTGACTACCGCTTTGGCGACTTAACTCAAAGCCTATTTTATTTAACACGCGAATAACTTCTGTAGCGGTGACACGCGGAAGTGGCAGACTCAAACCTGCACCTCCAAAGTTGTTAGACTTACCATTTCGCTAGTTGGAATAGGTTCGTTATTTGCCAGACGGTCTTCAATATGCAGGCGAATTGCATCCTGAATATTGTGGAGAACTTCCTCGTAAGAATCACCCTGCGTATAACAACCTTGCAAAGGGGGACAATAGGCAAAATAGCCGTCACTGTCCTTTTCAATCACTACTGGTAACAGAAATTTTTCCCCGCGCATTTGCACTCACGAGTTATTCAAGTTTTTTTATGGTAGCACACTATTAAATTTATCGTAAGTGCGCTTTGGAATTATATTATATCGTGTCCGGTAGTGTAGAAAGCTCTGATGGTTAGTTGTTTATGATGGTTCGCAGATTACCGATTAAAGGAACAACTGCTATTAATGCCAATAAGTAATAGTAGGGTGCGTCAGAGCGATAAAATTAGTGATGCTCTCCCAAATTCTGGTATCTGACGCACCCTACAACCTATTTACAATTATTAACGCACCCCAAATTATCAGCGTTTAACTACAGCAGCAGCTTGCAAGCTGCTGAAAAGAGTTTCCCAATTTTGACTGCCGTTGTTATTTTCTGCTTCTTTGACTTCAAAAGTGACATTGCAGGCTTTGGGTTGTGCTAGCGCCTGCAAGCACAATTCGGCGATATCTTCCCGACTGACTTTGCCGCGAATGTTGTCACCTTGCTCGAAAATTAACGCTTTGCCACCCGGTTCTTCTGTTAGCGCACAAGGTCTGATAATAGTATAAGGAATACCGCTCGCTCTGATAACATCTTCGCCGCGCAATTTCCAAGTCAGAATTCCCCCTAATTGGTCATTCAATCTTACTGCTGGCGGTTCTGCTTCTAAGTTTAATCCCGGACGACCGGGACGGGTGACGCCAGCGGAACTAATGGCGATGAATTGCGGACGGTAGTTACCATAAGCGGCGATCGATCCCACTTGCAAGGCAAAGCCGCCCGGTGTAAAGTTGGGGTTGAGCGCTCCGTCGTATTCAAATTTGCTCAGCATCAACTGGAACGATCGCACTTTGCTAGCATTGATTTTCTCGGAGTTTGGCAAAGTTTTGGCGCGAAAAACCGGAATTAAATCGGCGAAAGGTACGCGCACAGTTATCCAGGTGTTTGCTACCGTGTCGAAAGAATAGCTGTAGGCGACACCATCCCATTGAGTTTCTGTGCGAATGAAGAATTTGTATCGCTTTCCGTCTCCTTTGACGCGCAATTCGATACCTTCGTATCCAGATAAATCTAAGGGAATGTCAAAATTGCGGGTACGGACGGAAGCAAAACCCCCAGAATTAGCAGTCGATACATTGCCGGCAAATAATGCGGTGTTATCTACTAATTGGATACCGCTTTGACTGACGCCACCCATGACAACATCATCGACAGCACCCCAAATGTTTTTTAAGTCATCATTTGCGTTGGCGAAATCGAAGATGATTTTTTCATCGGATTTAGGCAGATATTTGGCAGCTATTTCTACCAAATTTTTGATGCCTTGATAGTCCACGATTTCCGGACTGTCTACTACTTCTGGCATATAAAATTTGATACCTTGGTAGTATTTGGCGCGATCGGGTGTATCTCCTTCCACCGGTTGCACGCGCACTCCGGTACAGCAGACGATCGCACTCACCTCGCTCATCAATGCAGGCGTCAGAGTTTCTGGTATAGTAATATCGCCCTCGCACAATTCCACTTTGTCTGGAAGCATTTGTTTTGCTCTTTGGGAATCTCGAACTAAGGCGCGGACTCGATAACCGCGATCGATCAGTCGTCGCACCACACGCTTACCCACACCGCCAGTTGCACCCGCTACCAATATCGTTCCCACTTTTTTATCTCCATCAGGTCTGATATTATTATCCTTGGCGCGACCTTGCAGCAAGCGTTGTATGCAGTTGATCAAAGGGATAACCTCGAAATAGGTGAGGGTTTCCACAAATCTGCTCAAATCCCATTGCGATCGATTGTTTTGTTCTGTCATACTTTGAGGGCGTCGGGAAATAGATAGACCGGTAAATTTAAGCTATCGCATATCCAGTATACTGTCGGACATTGGGAGCATGAAAAGCCAAAACAATTTTATCTTTTGGAACGCCTGCGGCAACCAGTTCATCGGTGATGCCATTTTCAATTCCGTCTCTTTGAATCCAAATTTTGCCGTTAACGATCTCAACGTGAACGACACAACCGTGAACTCTGCGTTTACCGTCCCAACCTGACACCATAATGACAAAATTGTTCCCTTCGCGATCGATAATGAATTTACTTTCAAGTTCCCCGTGACTGTAAGGAATCCGATGATGTGCTTCTAAAATGCGTTCAATTATATGGCGATACTCTTCTACCCTATCCATTGGATAATCTCCTCTTTTTCCGAGTCAAATGTAATCAATTTAATTTGGTTGTTTTGTACTACCATTTGGGCAATTTCCTCTTGAAAAAAGTCAAGATAAACTCGCTCTATAATGGCTAAATAAAGGATGCGTTCAGGTTGCGAACGCTTCAAACCATCTCGATAAAGAATATACTGTCCAAGAGCATTTTCCAAATCCTGTACTGGTGATGGACTTAGAAAACTTTTGATTTCAACAGCAATTTTACGGTCTTCCTTCTCAGCAGTTATGATTTTTTCTGCACCCAAATCGATGTAAACTGAACGAGAGCCAATAGCGATCCTGAAAAACTCGTCATTTACGCTCCACCCATCCTTTAAGAGAGCAGCTTTGACTGTATCGTGGTAGATGTCTTTCGCCATAAGCTATGGAAAAAAAGCATTTTTATTCTTAGTCTGGTTGAATAAATTGGGCAGCTTTTAGTTGGTTGGGTTTGTTTAATTTTAGCTGATTTTATGGGTGTTTGCAGCCCTGTTCAATTTTGAAATTGGCACGACCCCAGGAAAATCGTGATTCTAGCACGAAGATTTGCATCATCACTCCGAAAGATCTTACCACCACAACTTTGCCCTGGGAGTGCTAAATTCGTGGAAATGCCGATCGCGCAATATCTTTGCAAACGACTATGACCAATTCCACCGCGATGTCTACGGCGGACAACATCAACGCCACTATGTCACTGGAATCCGCTGATAGCGAGACAACATTCCAGTTCACCATCACAGGACAAATTAGTGCGATCGAAGGCGTACCGCACCTCGTTTGCGTCGATGGCACTGCTTTTCGCATCGCACAAAAACAAACGAACTGGACAGAAGGAGAAGTTTGTCGGTGGCGCGTCATTCCCAGCACCGATTCTACCGGAGAAATCTCGCTGGTGAGCTCGGTCAGTTGCGAATCCATCTCCACATCGCCAGATAGCGAGGATATTTGTAACTTAATCGGTCGGGTAATACAGGTTGGTAAGCGCAATCCCTCCGTTCAGTTTAAAGTAAAACAAACACAGCAAAAAACCCTCAAGCTCACCTTAATCAATGCCAGCACTTTTAATCTCAAGGTGGGTCAATTGCTGGCAGTTCAAGCACATCGAATCGGCAGAGAACTGCACATCTTTGCAGCTCAACTTGTTGACGAAGAACAGGAAAATACACAGGTAGAAAATCAGGGTAATTCGGTAACAGAAGCACAGGAAAATTCCTTAAATGTCGCAGTGATTGCACCTCGACAAAACTCCCCCATTTCCGAATTACCCGAACCCACTCCCCCAAACGATACTGCCTTAGCTGCACTGGCGGCGGAAACTGAAGAAAACTCCTGGGAACTCGCGCCAGCAGTCAGACGCCGCAACGGTTGGGAATGGGAAGCTGTTTCGCCAGCGAGCGGACGACGTGCGCGGGTGTATGTAAGAGGTAAAAGAATCAGAGTTTATCAATATCCGGTTACTTCTTCAGTTCATCCCAGTAGATTTTTAGCAGCAGAAATCGATGACTCGGATGGAGAAACAACCGACAGCGAACAACCGATAACTGACAATTTAACTGATAGATTAATAGTGATTCCTTTGGGTGCTGCCAAGGGAATTGGTGCTTCCTGTTTCCAGATATCGATCGGCCCTTATGAAATTGTACTCGATTGCGGCACCAGACCGAAGGGATACGATCCGCTACCGGCATTAGATGCTTTGAAAAATCCCGATTTGTTGCTGATTTCTCACGCTCACCAAGATCATATCGGCGCTGTACCCGTATTTCACAATCGCTTTCCGGCGACGCGGATGATTTGCACTCCCGGAACGAGAGAAATTGCTCATGTGATGTTGCAAGATTGTTTGAAAGTTCAGCAATTGAGTGAAGATTCGCCGGAACTTTTTGATGAGGGGGATTTAGAGCGCACTTTGTTTTGCTTGGAAACGCAACCGATCGCGACTGATTTTGAACCTTTACCGGGATTGAAGGTGAGGTTTATCAACGCCGGTCATATTGTCGGTGCTGCCTGCATTTATCTTCGCTATGGCGATCGCTCTCTGCTTTATACTGGAGATTACAATACTACTTCGACGCGCACTACAGAAGGGTTGAAGTTGGCGGATCTTCCCACCGCAGATATGCTGATTACCGAGTCAACTTACGGTGCGGATACCCATCCGAATCGTAAATCCCAAGAAACGGCATTGTTGGAAGCGATCGCAGAAGTTGTCACCAAAGGCGGTAACGTTCTCATCCCCGCTTTTGCATTGGGAAGAGCGCAAGAAATTATCTTAGCTATTCGCACGAACGCTCTATTTCACAAACTGAAAATTCCCATTTTTGTTGATGGTTTGGTGCGTGCGATCACCGATGTTTTCCGCGACAATTTGCCTTTGCTACCCCAGTCGGTGCGAAATTTTGCCCAGCAGAAACAAGAACCTTTCTTCGATCCCAATTCTTCTCCGCCCATTATACCGATCGCTTCTCCTAAAGAACGACCTCTGGCAATGGCAAAACCGAGTGTAATTATTGCCAGTTCGGGAATGCTTACTGGTGGGCCTTCCATTTATTATGCTTGTACTTTGTTGGAAAGAGAAAACGCCGCTATTTTTATTAGCGGTTATACCGATGAAGAAAGTCCCGGACGTTTGCTTCAGGGTTTAAAAACGGGAGATACTGTGGAATTGGAGGGCAAACAGCTAACTGTTCGCGCCCAAATCAGACGTTTTAATTTAAGCGCTCACGCGGATAAAGTCGGTCTGACGCAAGTAATTGCGAAGGTGAATCCCAAGCACTTAATTTTAATTCACGGTTCTCTGGAAGCTTTGCACCAACTGGCGAAAGCGGGAGAATTACAACAGAAACACTACGTTCATATTCCCAATTTGGGTGAAGCGATCGAATACGGACAAGTGCCAGAACAAATGTCCCGCGCCAAAATTGTTCAGATGGATTTACCAGCTGAATTTGAGGTAACTGTAGAAGCGGAAGTCGAAGGCGCTTGGATCAGAATCCCGGAAGCTGTGGTAGAATCAGATCCGCGTTGGCAGATGTTAGCTGGCACCGGCGTACTTAAAGCTAGGTGGGATGGTTTTAATCTCAAACTCAGTCCCCTTTCCCAACAACATATCGCCGTTGAAAAAGCGATCGCATCCGGAGAAGATTGCTGTGCGGTGTGTCAGTTTTTCACATCGGGAAAATGTCAGGGCGAGGAAAGTCCGCTGTTTGGTTTTCAAGTAGACCCCAACGGCAAATGCCCCGAATTTATGCGTCGGGATATCAACGGGAAAAATGGCAAAGTGAAAGTTGAAATTGAAGATGATGATGTTGATGAAGAGGAAAATGAAGAAGTAGAGGATTTCTACATAATGCCCGATGACGATTAAATTCAATGTGACGATCGTCAAAACTTATTTCATAGTAGGGTGGGTTAGGCACGGGCGATAAATTCAGGGTTTTCCACCAATAGTTAAAATCCCGTGCCGTAACCCACCATCACCTTTATTTGTAACAAAAAGAACTTTTTTCACCAGAAACCCGACAGATCCAACCGTGTTTCTTCCAGAACCCTTGTCAAGATGAGAAAATTATCCTATGATTGCTTTATCAATCAATTTTTCGTGAATCGAAGCGGGAGCAAAAACCCCAGGGGTTTCACGAAAAAAGCCAGAACCTTGACAAATCAATACTTTCAACGTTTCAGTTTCGGGAAAATTGGTCAAAGTAAGCGATCGCTTGAAGGCTGAAATAGACTTTTCGATCGGACTGACGAATTCATGTTCCCGAACGCTTGCCCAGTCAACGTTTCAGTCTGGGCAGTTTCCAAATCCTTAATCCCCGCAAGGGGACTGAAACCTATAAGGTTTGCGGTACGGAATATTGGCATCGCGTAAGTTTCCAAATCCTTAATCCCCGCAAGGGGACTGAAACCTCCGGGCTGAATTCCTCCCATCAAGCAAGAGGAGTCCTGGTTTCCAAATCCTTAATCCCCGCAAGGGGACTGAAACATGTCGAAATTCATCTTCTTTGATTGGATGCGCGTTAAGGTTTCCAAATCCTTAATCCCCGCAAGGGGACTGAAACAGCAACTACGAAGTCTCCACCGTCAGCGCCGTCCACGTTTCCAAATCCTTAATCCCCGCAAGGGGACTGAAACCAATCTCAAGTCCGGCCTCACCAGCTTAATTGTTCGTTTCCAAATCCTTAATCCCCGCAAGGGGACTGAAACTTTCCATTGGCGATTGATTGCACGAACATCCTTTCGGTTTCCAAATCCTTAATCCCCGCAAGGGGACTGAAACATCTATCTTGGGCAGCTACGGCATTATTCCTTTGTAGAGTTTCCAAATCCTTAATCCCCGCAAGGGGACTGAAACAAATTCATCACAAATATAGGGCTCTCTTTACAGGGCCTCTTTACAGGGCGGTTGTTTCCAAATCCTTAATCCCCGCAAGGGGACTGAAACGATTCGGATCTTTCGGGTGGAATGTGAAGTTTATGCTGTGGTTTCCAAATCCTTAATCCCCGCAAGGGGACTGAAACTTTTAGAAACTGATAGCAAGACGATCGCTAGGCGCAGGTTTCCAAATCCTTAATCCCCGCAAGGGGACTGAAACCAAGCAGAAGAGCTTCTTGGAAAAATAATTTCCGAAAATGGTTTCCAAATCCTTAATCCCCGCAAGGGGACTGAAACAAAGCAATAGTTGAACCAGCAGCAGCACAATTTATTTTAAGGTTTCCAAATCCTTAATCCCCGCAAGGGGGCTGAAACCCTCCCCGATCCTCCTCAATGCCCCATTCCCCATCTCCCATCCCCCATGCAATACAATTTGAGTTGATGCGATCGACTATCCGCAATGCGAGAAAAACAACGGGAAAAAGCTCTGAAAGCGTTTGCAGAATTCCTGACAACGCCAATGGAAACGCTACTTCAACGACACGCCAATACTAGCGCCGAGTCTGCTGCATTAGCATTGTTTCGATCGGTTGCCAACGCAGTTCCCGCCTACCGCACATTTTTGGCAGAACATCACATCGATCCCGCGTCCGTTCAAACTTACGCAGACTTCCAAAAATTACCGCCTGTCACTAAAGAAAACTACCTCAAACTTCACTCTTTGTCCCAATTATGTCGCAACGGGGAATTAGAAAGTTGCGATACGATCGCAGTTTCTTCCGGGTCAACAGGAAAACCTACATTCTGGCCGCGTTTCTTCACCGATGAACTGCATATTGCCACTCGTTTTGAGCAAATATTTTATGATAGCTTTCAAGCAGATACTCGCCGCACTTTAGCTGTAATTTGCTTTACCTTGGGAACTTGGGTAGGCGGCATTTTTACAATGAATTGTTGCCGCTATCTCGCCAGCAAAGGTTATCCCATCACCGTGATTGCACCGGGTAATAACAAAGAAGAAATTTTCCGAGTAGTGCAGGAACTCGGTACAGGATTCGACCAAGTTGTTTTGTTAGGATATCCCCCATTTATTAAAGATGTCATTGATAGCGGGATCGCCCGTGGGGTGGAGTGGCAAAAATATCATATCAAAATGGTTTTTGCCGGAGAAGTGTTTAGCGAAGAATGGCGCAGTTTAGTTGGGGAAAGAGTCGGTTCGACCAATTTTTGTTATGATTCATCTGCACTTTACGGCACTGCCGATGCGGGTGTTTTAGCCAACGAAACGCCGTTGAGTATTTGCATTCGTCGTTTTTTAGCAAATCATCCAGATGCAGCAAAAGCGCTGTTTGGAGAGTCGCGCCTACCGACTTTAGTGCAGTACGATCCTTGCAGTCGTTTGTTTGAAGTTTTAGATGGAACTTTGTTATTTTCTGGCGATAATGGCATTCCTTTGGTGCGCTACAACATTTTGGATAATGGCGGGTTAATTAGTTACGATGAAATGCTGAAGTTTCTCGGAGAATGGGGTTTCGATCCTGTGGCAGAATTATCTACAAAGGTAAGAGGTATTTATAACTTGCCTTTCGTCTATGTGTTCGGACGTTCTAACTTTACTGTTTCTTATTTTGGCGCGAATATCTATCCAGAAAATGTGACAGTCGGGTTAGAACAACCTGTGATTAAAGAGTGGGTGACTGGTAAATTTGTGCTGCAAGTTAAAGAAGATACCGATAAAAATAGGTTTCTTTCTGTCGTGGTGGAATTAGCGCCGGGGGTAGAAGTTAGCGAGGAGAAAAAAGAAGCGATCGCATCTTCTATTCTCGCTCAGTTGCGACGACTCAACAGCGAATTTGCTAACTACGTTCCCCCAGAATATCAAATGCCGCAAGTTGCACTATTCCCCACCGGCGATGCGGAATATTTCCCCATAGGAGTCAAACATCGATACACCCGAAAGTAAAAGTCAAAAGTCACTCAGTCAAAAGTCAAAAAAATAACTAATGACAACTGACAACTGACAACTGACAACTGACTAATGACAACTGACAACTGACAACTGATTAATGACTAATGACTAATATCTTTTCTGCCCACAAGGAAATAAGTAGTCATTTTCCCCTTGCCTTTGACTAAAATTTCACTCCGCTTTTCCAGTAAATAGCGATCGCACAAATATTCATAAGTCGCCTCAGTTACCTGAATTTGTCCCGGTAAACTGTGAGACTCCATCCTGCTGGCAATATTTACGGTATCGCCCCACAAATCGTAAATAAACTTTTTCGTGCCGATCACGCCCGCTACAACGGAGCCAGTATTTATGCCTATTCGCATCTGAAAGAGTTTTCCCGTTGACGCTGAAAATTGGATCAGGGCAGCCTGCATATCGAGTGCCATTTCTGCGATCGCGATCGCATGATCGCTGCGAGGAACTGGCAAACCTCCCACCACCATATAAGCATCTCCTATTGTCTTGATTTTCTCCAAATTATGTTTTTCTGCTAGTTGGTCAAACTTCGAGAAAATTATATTCAGCATCTCAACCAATTCTGTGGGCGATATTAGAGACGAAAGTTCTGTAAACCCAACAATGTCGGCAAACATAACTGTAACATCGCCAAAGTTTTCCGCAATAGTGCTTTGCTCTTGTTTCAAACGCTCTGCGATCGGCTGCGGCAAAATATTAAGCAATAAACGTTCTGTTTGTTCTTGTTGATATCGCAATTCTGCTTCTGCCTGCAAGCGCTCGGTAATGTCGCGAAAGATAGCGCGAGTAGCAACCGGAATACCATCTACAAATTTACAGTTTATGCTTCCTTCGACCGAAATCTTTCGGCCAGCTTTAGTAAGGAATTCAGCTTTAACCTGCTCGACCTTTTCGCCCGACATTACCCTCTGTAAAAGTGCCTGAAAATGCGTTAAAGCATCGGGATGAATGACATCAAATATCATCAGATTAGCAATTTCTGCTGCGGTATAGCCTAAAGTTTCTCGCCAAGCGCGATTGACATAAATAAAATTACCGTCAGCAGCAACAGACTGAATTAAATCACTGGCATTTTCAAACAAATCTCGATATCTTTCTTCGCTCTCAGCTAGCGCTGTTTCTGCACGTTTGCGCTTGATAAACTGACCCAATTGACTGCCAATAGCAACCATTGTCTGAAGCAGGTCTTCATCAACCTCTTCTTTCTCGCGATTAAAGAAAACCATCACCCCCAAAACTTCCCAGTCGCTTTTGATCGGAAATCCGAAAGCTGCGTGCAATCCTGTTTGCGATGCTAGTTGATTCAGCGGACAGTCAGCATCATCAACGGTATCGGCAATCCACTGCGGCGAAAGTGTAGCCCAAATGCGACCGGGCAAACCAACACTAGGAGCAAAAGTAGTCTGCTTGGTTATATTAATCAATTTTGAAATGTCAGACGATGACCCAGACCAAATTTCCGTACACCGCAAATAGGGAACGCCAGATTGGTGAGAAAATTCCGCCTCTCCCACTCTCCTCTTCTTGTCTTCCTCTGGCATCCAAAATTCACCGACTGTCCATCCCAAGCTTTCACAGACTGCCTGTAAGAATTTCGGTAGCGCCTGTTCCACAGTACCAGAATCTGAGAGGACGCGAGTCGTCGCGTATTGTGTCAGCTGACGCTTTTCAATCCGCTGGCGCTCTGTTATATCTCTACCTATATAGATTAAATCTTTTACCCCCTCTATTTCGGTTTCAACAGTGGAGCAAGAAAAAGAAACGACTATCTTTTTTTCCGTTTTGGTCTGACATAGTATTTTCAGATCTTGCAAAAATTCTCCAGGCGGTAACGAATAAGGTTGAATTGTTTCCCAAATAATATTATCTTCTATAATAAATTTTGAGATCTTCTGGTTGATTAATTCGGATTCACTGTACTCAAACAAATCTTGAGCAGCTTTATTGGCCGTTTTGATAATTCCCGAACTATTGGTCACAAACAAAGCATCTGCCATTCCTTTAAGGATTTTATCGATATAATTTTTAGAAGCAGTCAATGCACTAGACAAAAGATGCAATTCATTTACTGTTTGGACTAGATTCTGTTCTAAAACCATCTTTTGTGTTACATCTTCAAAAAAGATTAATAATCGTTTTTGCAGCGATTTTTCATCTTCGTCACCGATAGCATAAAGATCGATATATAAAGGAGATGTTCGATTGGAAAATCTGGCAATTCCTTTATATTCAAAAGAATCCTGCTGGCCTTCTATAACGGCGATTAAAATATCTTCAACTCCTATTAATTCAGGAAAGCCTTCCCGGACATCTTTCGCTATTGCTACTTCTTGGGGAGAATCGGCAAACCTTTGCACTCCCTCGGAAATATCCAGAATCTTGAACTCTCGATCCATTGCCAGATATTCTACGTGGCGGTTTTCTGAAGGTTTGTTGAATATTTTGTCGATTACCCAATATTTCATAACGCTTTTACCCTGGGGATGTTCTTTATTTAAAGCTAAGCCATTTTATGCTAATTTGTATATAATTAACATAAATTTATGTTGGAGCGGTCACATTTAAGTTTGCGTAACTGCTAACTCAAGACTTATCCTTATTCCTTCCTACATAGATAAAATCTTGGAATTCCTCAATGTCCGTTTCAACAATTGAGCAAGAAAACTCTAAGTAAATCAATTGTCCTGTTTTTGTTTTACAAACAACCTCCATATTTTTCAACACATCCTTTGGGTATAAATAATGTTGCTGCTTCGATATCCGTAAAAACTTTTCGTCAAGAATAATTAGTGAGATTGGCTGATTGATTAATTCCCATTCCCTATATCCGAATAAATTTTCCGCTGCCTGATTTACTTTTTTTATATATCCATAATTATTCGTAACTAATAAAACTTCCGCTAGCGCCGCGAAAATTTTATCTATATATTTTTTGTATTCTGTCAAAGCACTAGCTAAAAGGCTTGTTTCATTAGCTCTTTGGGTTAAACTTTGCTGCAACACCATTTTTTCTGTGACATCCTCCAAAACGATAATCAAACGACTTTGTAAAGTTTTTTCATCTCGATCGGCTACAACAAAAACATCAATGTAAAGAGGATTTTCCTGTTCTAGACAGCGAGCGATCCCTCTGATCTCAAAACTATTTTGCTCTCCTCTAAGTATGGCAATTAGAGTATCTTCAACACCGATAAATTCAGGAAAGCCCAGACGAATATCTTTTCCTTTGATTATCTCATCGGGACAATCGGCAAACCTTTGTACATCCCAAGATGCTTCTGTAATGAGGAAATCCTTATCCACTGCCATATATTCCATACGGCGGGGTGGCGATATGAGTTCTAAAAGTTTGTTTAAAAGAGGGTTCATTCTGGTTTGATACTTTTTTAGCTTAAGGTATCTTCATATCCTAATAATTCGGGAAATCTCTCCCGGAGATCGTTTCCAATTACCATCAGAGCGGGAGGAACACCAAACCGCTCTACTGCTTGAGATTTGTTTAAAATCAGGAAGCTTTTCTCGACTGCCAAATATTGAATTTGGCAGAGTCTTGAGCATTTGTTGAAAATTTTATCCAGTAGCCAATATTTCATATGGCGTGGGCTTGAGGATTGATTGAAAGTACAGGTTTTAGGTGGGTTCCACCATTTTGTAAGCTAACTTGTGAAAAATCAGGTCAACGTCTTTGCCTGTTTTAGCAGAAGTTGAATGAGTTGCCAATACTCGCGGCTCCTCAAATTGGTAGTTGTCGAGCAGTTTCTCGATTTTTTCTTCCTCGAACATATCTGATTTATTCAAGGCGGCAATGATAAATCCTTTGGGGTTGATGGAAAAAAACAAATTCATATGCTCTATCATGCGCTCTAAGGTTTCCTGACGGGTGACATCTGCGACGATGATGGCACCGCTGGCCCCCTGGAGGTAGGATGGCGCGATCGCCTTAAATTTAGTATGCCCCTCTAAATCCCAGATCATCATCTGCAAATTTAGCTTTTCCTGCTCCTTAACTCCTTCCAACTCTACAGTCTTCCGGGAAATCTTGACTCCCACAGTGGAAAGATACTGATCGCTGAACTGACGCTCCACAAAGCGGCGAATCAGGCTGGTTTTGCCTACACCAAAGTCACCCACAAGGCAAATCTTTTTGGAAATCGTGGACATGATTATTTATGTTTGAAGCCCGGAGTCACCGGCTGAAATTGTACACATCTACTTAACCATAGCGGTTGACGAGAATCTAGCCCTAACGGAGGATTTGGTGTACCTACCGCTTGCAAGCGTTTGGGTGGGATGCCTTCTGCCACTAGGGCTTGTCGCACCGTTTCCGCACGCAATAGTGCCAAACGCTGATTTTCTGTTGCGGTGCCGATCGTATCGCTATGACCTACTATTATCAGGTTTATTTGTTGATACCGATTCAGAAATGCTTTAACTTGAAGGACTTTGTTTTTGTTTTCTGCTTTTAACTCAGCGTCACCCAAATCAAAATAAATACGTATCGGTAGGGATAATTGCTGTAGTTGCACAGTATTGGTGACAGTATTAACCCCCGGTATTTTCTGAAAAGCCTGGGTAATTTTTTTGGCATCTTCCACCTCGGCTACAGTTCCCTGTACCGTGACTTTCCCTGCTTCATAACCAGATGAAATGGTAACGCCGTTCATCTGATTCAAAGTTAATGTGACTCGTTTTACTTCCGCTGCTGTTAAAACTGGATCGGCAGGTACTTCGACTGCGATAATTTTATTTTCTAACGACAGATTAGGTGCAACTTTTTTGGCAATTTGTTCGGCTTTGTTGCGGAGATATTCAGAAGGCAATTTTCCTTCTAGTCGCAGTTTGCCGTTATCTACATCAATGGAAAGTTGATAAATGGCTAACTCTGGGGTTGATGCTAATGCTAGGGCGGTGTTTTTCTCGATGCGGCGATCGCTAGCGTTACGGTATTGATAATATCCCCAAGGTACAAAAATTAAACCCGCTCCAACCAAAGCGAGGGCTAACAAGCCAATGGGTATAGATTTTTTGCCTTTTGAAGGTTTTTCCTCGCTGTTTACTAATCCTTCTATAATATAGTTGACTCGTTCGGGAATAATGCTGGGGTCTCCTTCGTAGTTTTTGATAATATCGCCATAGCTTTCTACGATGGCAAGGAGCCCTTCTTGCATCCTATGTACGTACCATTGCGGAGTTTCTCCTTGAGTTACTACAGCTAAATAACAATAGCCGGCCACTTCTAAAACTATCTTGGAATTGCCATAGTCGATCGCATCAATTTCCGATACATCACCAGTGCGAGCGATGCAGTCATTCACGAAGCTGCGGATCGCGGTTAGCATACCCGCCACCATTTCCGATTCCAATTTTTCATCGCCAGAAATTTGCGCTTCTGCAATCACCAAACCGGATGCTTTGTGAATTAAGAAAACGGCGCGGACAGCAAAAGGTATCGCTTCTTTGAATATTAGTTCCGCTTCCGAGACTCCCTGCATTTTGGCACGGATTTTGCGATTGAATCCCTCTAAGCTTAAGGCATTTTCGATTTTTTCGTTGATACTGCGAACTACGTCTGCCATGTATTTGGCAATTGTGCTGCCAATGATCGTATAAAGGGCATCCACCATCGTATCCCGCTCGATCTCAATCTGCGTTTTGATCGCTTTGCCCATTTCCGGTGCTAGCGCATCCGCGATCGAGTCTTGTTGCAGCCTAACTTGTTCTTTGATCGCTGATGCTATTTCTGGGGCGATCGCCTGGGCGATTTCCTGGGGATTATTGCGAATTTGTTTGGAAATTGCAGGTGGAAGCAATGGTGCGATCGCAGCGCTGAGTGCTTCTTTATCTTCTTCTCGCTTGCTTTCTAAAATTGCATCAATGATTGGATAAAGGGCATCCACCATTGCCTGTGGATTTTTTCTAACTTGCTCCTTAATCGCGGCTGGAATTTCTGGTGCGATCGCATACCCTATTTCTGTTGGTTTGTTGCGAATTTGTTGGGCAATTGCCACTGGAAGTGCTGCGGCTATAGCTGTACCGATCGCTGCTTTGTCATTTTTAGTTTTCGCCAGAATCGCTTCATCAATGATGGGAGCTAGCGCCGTGGCAACCGCTTCTCTTGATTCCGCCGAATCCGCAATTTTTCGCTCCAGCAGTTCGCAAATTATTGGCCAAAGCAGTTCGATTAATTCTGTGCGATCGCTAATTGTATTTTCTATATCTTGAATTTTATTTTGAAAACCTGTTATTACAGCCTGCATCTCAGTCATTTCCGGCCCTAACAGCATAAATTGCAGCTGTTTAAACGCACCGTATTTATCCTCTATATTTTCTGACTCAGACTCAGATGATGAAATTCGTTTGTTCGGATTTTTTGGGATTTCCTTTTCTTGCCGAGCGATTTCTTGTACTTTCTTCTCCTTTTCCTCTGGTTCCTGCTTGGCGGTAATCTCGCTATTTGAATCGGATAAATCGGATGAATCGGGCAACAATGATAACTCTTCGCCCCTAGATTCTTCTAATTTCTCCTCTATATTAAAAGTTTGTTCTGCCAGGTTTGCATCTGGCTCCAATTCGGCGATAATATTATCTGATGCGATATCTGAACTAAGCTCAGATAGCAAATCGTCGCTGTTTGCCTCTTCTACTTGTGCTTGTAAAGGCAATTGCTGTTCTGCCAGATATTCTTCTGGCTCAATTACGGATGAAGCATTTACATTAATATACCCATATCCATCTATAATCTCGTAATCGATCGCTTCCTCACTGCTCCTGGAATCTTCGTTCATTGGAGCAAGCGATTCGCTCGTCTGTTTTTCTTTCCTATCAAGGATTTTGAGGTCAATTAACAGATCTAGCAAGCCCTCAATCCGATCTATTTTTTGATAACTTGACTCGGTTGGCTCGGAAATAACATTTTCCCGACTCTCTACCTCAGTTGAATTTTCTTTTGACAAAGGCATAGGTAGGTATCCCCGCTCTTAGTGTTCAACTTTGCTACAGCAGTGAGTTGAAAACCGAGCGATGCCAAATAAAATTGTGCAATTTTATAGCAAGGCTTCAGCTCGGTTATTTAATCTATTCCCAGTTTTTACTTTGTCCTAGCAAACGAACATCGTTATACAGATTCTCAGTGTCGGCAACTTCCTTGAGCTGGGGAACAAACTCGTTTCCTTTCAGCCTCATGCCAAGCTCAAACAGAATTTCTGCCATATCATCTCTGGAAACTTTTACATCTCTCATCACCGAGATGCGCCGTTCCAATTCATCAAAAACCTGCGCTCTCAAACTCCGAACATCTTCCTGAAGTTTGCTTCTTGCTTGCGACAATTCCTCCCGCAGTGAAGATGTTTGGTTATCAACAGTTTGATCTAGCGCCTCAATCGAGTTGGAGAACTTTTTGTTGACGCGATCTAACTGTTGCCGCAAGTCGTTAATTTCTTCCTGCGATGTTAAATTAAGAGACTTGACTTTCTTCTCCAGCCCATCAACTGCTGCCCGTAGTTCTGTAGATAACACAGTCCTTACTTGATCGATGCGATCGCGCATCTCCTGCTGTACCAACGATATATCCGACTCTATCTTGTCAAAGCGATTGTTATATTCTCGCAGTTGAGGGCCAAAAATAATATCGCGAATCTGGTCAATATTGCCCAGTCGTTCGCGCATTTCCTCTTTTGTGATTTCTGCCATGCCAACCCCTTTGTTTATCGGGAACAATTGTTGAATAAAATGTTTACCTTTCTAGCCAAGGTGACTGGATCGTCCAAAGGCGATTTCGGACTAAGTTCCTTTTAATCTTACATTGTATCCCGGCTTTTGTTCATACCGACAATCCACAATTAAGCTTGCTTTCTTATCTAAAGTCCGTTTTGTTTGCTTGGATACAACTTTTCTATACCTTGACTTTATATACAATTTGTGATTATATGCCGCTACCCCCAACGCCTTTTGAATGAGTGACTTTTCTCGCCTCTCAGATGCTTCCATAGACGGGAATCGCCGCACCGCGCACATCTTGGGCAGCTTCCGAAGCCAAAAAACAGATAACTTTGGCGATAGATTCCGCTTTCACCCACTTATCGGCATTTTCCTCACCCATCGCTTGCCGATTGGCCGGAGTATCGATTACGCTGGGTAGAACAACGTTGGCAGTGATGTTCGTGCCTTTAGTTTCATCTGCTAGAGCCTGAGTCAGCGCCACCACCCCAGCCTTCGACGCACAGTAAGCCGCAAATTGTCCCGCAGGTTGCACAGCACCTCGCGATCCCACCGTCACGATACGCCCGTAGCCATTTTCCCGCATCCGTCTCAGGCTATGTTTGCACACTAAAAAAGTCGTATTCAGATTTAAATCGAAATCCCGTTTCCAATCCCAAAAGCTGTATTCGTGGGTTTTTCCCATCGCAAAACCACCCACCAGATGAATCAGCACATCCACCCGTTCCATGCGATTGATAACATTTTCCACCGAACCTTCATCCGTAAGGTTAGCGGGGATAAATTGAATCCTGCCAAAATCCTCCGGCGAGAGAATTCCCTTCAGGCGATCGATTTCCTGTCCGTTGCGATAGGGAATCGTCACTCCCGCGACACCGTGGGCCAAAACCGCAGGCGTCACACCCAAACCCAGTCCCCCAGTACCGCCAGTCAGTAGAACTTGCTTACCTTGCATCCCTGTTCCCTCATCTGCACACACAACAAAAGATAGCGCGATCGTACCCTCTATGGAAGGGGAGTGGGGGAGTGGGGGAGTGGGGGAGTGGGAAAAGTTTGATGATTTTGGTGATTGATTTACCACTTCCAATAATTATAATTTACCCAAAAATCGCAATCTAACCTATCTTTGTAGGGGCGAAGCATTCGGGCGACAATCCCTTCCTCAAAACCAACAAATCTTCTTCCCGAATGCTTCGTCCTCCCCTCACGCAACCAACCTGAAAAACAATATTTTTATATTAAAAATAGCTTCATTTTATTGTATTATATATTCAATAGTGCCAGCATATTTTGCTAATACTTGCTAACATCAATATAAATGACGAGACTGATTTACGACCAATTTGCCAAAGATTATCTCAAAGAATTGTTAACCCCTCTCGGTGAGATAGAAACCAGCGTAGATGTCCCAGGCGAAATCCGCGAAATAGATGTGTGGTTCACACCTTACCCATCCGAACAGAGGGGAGACGCAGGAGTGCTGGGATTGTTGGGACAACTCGCCAGTACCCCATGTATCTTTGAGCCTTTCCGCAACGCCGTCAACCCCAACCAAATTCGGAGTTGTATGGGTAAACTATATGATATCCACGCTAATTTACAACGTCAGCGTCAACGGGAAAACAGCCGCCTGGAAGAAGCTGATTTACCTTGGTTGTGGATACTTTCACCTACTGTTTCGGCAAATATTTTAAATGGATGTAAAGCCGAACTGGATCAAAAAAACTGGCTACCTGGAGTGTATTTTCTGGGAGAAATTCTCAAAACCGGAATTGTGGTAATTCACCAGTTACCGCGCACCCCAGAAACGCTATGGCTGAGAATGTTGGGGAAAGGAAATGTGCAAAAACAAGCTATTAATGAAATAGGCGCACTTCCACCCAATCATCCATTACGTTCCAACGCTCTTTTGTTATTAGCGAATTTGCAAGCAACCATCCAAGCGAGTCAAAATGTAGATCGAGAAGACCAGGAGTTAGTTATGGAATTATCACCATTACTTTTACAATGGGAAGAACAGGCTGTACAACGGGGTTTGCAGCAAGGTTTACAACAAGGCTTGCAGGAAGGTGAAGAACTAGGAGTAAGGAGGGGACACCGCACCATCGTACAGAATTTGTTGCGCTTGCGTTTTGGTGTTTTGGATGAAGAATTATCGAGAATTATTGAGCCTTTGTTGGAATTACCCCCAGAAGAGTTTACGGCGTTATTGCTGCAATTATCTCGCGAGGAATTGTTAGCTAGGTTTGGTAGTTAATTAGGTATGTTGTTGCGCTTTAGCGCTGAAGCGCAACTACGTAATAAAGAGAACATTAGGAGTTAATTATGGAATTATCACCACTACTTTTACAATGGCAGGAAGAGGCTTTGCATGAAGGTGCAAGAAAGGCAATACGCACTTTTATAGAAGCTTTCTTCCGTGTGCAATTTGGTGATTTGGATGAAGAACTATCAAAAATTGTTGAGCCTTTGGTAGAATTACCGTCAGAGGAATCTGTTCCATTATTGCTGCAATCATCTCGCGAAGAATTGTTAGCTAGGTTTGGTAGTTAATTAGGTACGTAGTTGCGCTTTAGCGCTGAAGCGCAACTACATACCTGTTATTATACGAGTTGTGCTTTTCCTTCCGCTTTTCCTGTTTGAAAAACACCCAAATTAAGTAATTTTATCAGAAACCAGCTTACAATTAAATTATGCGTGTCACCCAGACTCCATCATGTTAAAGTACAACCCAAGACATTACTTACCCTCTTCCGAGGAACTACCCGACTCTGACGATACACCAGTGGATAATCAATTACAACATTTAATTCCCGGTTTGCTAGAAGCAATCTTAGCCTTAGTTTGGGCGAACCGTATGGATTGGTTTTTTGGTGTTGATATGGGAGTATATTACGACCCCGAAGAACCTGCTGTAGTTCCAGATGGATTTCTTAGTTTAGGAGTAGAAAGAGTTTTTGATGAAAATTTGCGCCTTAGTTATGTGTTTTGGGAAGAAAATCATACTCCTCCTATTATGGTGTTAGAAGTTGTTTCCCAGACACGGCGGGGAGAATATACCAAAAAGAAGAAACTTTATGCCGAATTGGATGTATTGTTTTATGTGGTATATAATCCTCAGCGCCGCCGCAAAGCACCTTTAGAAGTATATCGTTTGGTGGATGGCGAATATGTTTTGTTACCGCAAGAGAATCCTGTTTGGCTACCTGAAATTGGGTTGGGAATTGGGAGAGAAAGGGGAACTTATCAGGGAATAACGCGAGAATGGCTTTATTGGTATGATGATAAAGGGCAAAGATTATTCACACCTGAAGAACGGATTTTGCAAGCGGAACAAAAAGCCGAAAGATTGGCGGAAAAATTGCGGGAATTAGGGATAGATCCAAATTCTTTAAATTGAAATTTAGGTACGTAGTTGCGCTTTAGCGCTAAAGTGCTGTGTTCCAGAAACCCGGTTTCTCTAAGAAACCGGGTTTCTTTGCAGCATGTTATAACTCCTATCGTGCTTTTCCTCCCGCTTTTCCTGTTTGAAAAACACCCAAACCGCCATCGCCAACACCAACAAAACGCATCCCCAAACTAGGTAACGGCGAAACATTTCCACAGAAAAATATCCGTTTTTAACCCTCAATTGGCTAGGATTTTCTGAATTGACAGTTTTTTAACTAGCAGCCATTTTTTGCACGTTAGCAATAATTTCCTTAACCGTTTCAGCATCGGGTGATTTAATTCGCTGCAAGATTTCCAGAGATTGCTGTAAACATTTTAGCGCCGTGTCAAACTTTCCTGCTACTGCTAACAATTGCGCCATCATCGCCAAAGTAGCGGCTTTTCCTTCTACGGAACCAATGCGTTCGCTTAGTTGCAAAGATTGGTGATAATATGCGATCGCTTTTTCCATCTCTCCCGTGTTAGCGTAGATAGTAGCCAATTGGTGCAAAGTAGCGGCTTTTGTTTTCACATCACCAATGCGTTCGGTTAGTTCCAAAGATTGGTGATAATATGCGATCGCCTTTTCGATCTCTCCCGTGTTAGCGTAGATATTAGCCAAACTGTGCAAAGTAGCGGCTTTTCCTTGTACGTTACCAATGCGTTCCTGTAGTTCCAAAGATTGCTGATAAAAAGCGATCGCCTTTTCGATATCTCCCGTGTTAGCGTAGATGATAGCCAAACAGTGCAAAGTAGCGGCTTTTCCTTGTACGTCACCAATGCGTTCGGTTAGTTCCAAAGATTGCTGATAAAAAGCGATCGCCTTTTCGATTTCTCCCGTGTTAGCGTGGATGATAGCCAAATTATGAATAATTGCCGCTTTTTCTTTTTCGTCTTCTGGCGGACAAAGTGAGAGTGCTTGTTGATAGTGTTGCTGTGCTAATTCAACTTCTCCTTGTACTTTTTCAGAACGTGCGAGTTGATGCAAAATGCGATAATCTTGATTCAGTTATAAGCTAGATTTGCATAACTGCACTGCTTCCCGAAATCGGCTTGTATTTTGCCATTTATTTGTCAAAACAGTTGCCATTTCTACCGCTATTTCTGCTTCTTTACCCAGCAACGCCAACCGATGAATTTCCAAACGTTGTTCTTCTGTAGAAGTTTCCGACTCTTCCACCAAAGGCGATAGAGAAATTGTCCAGCCGTGCGATAAATACTTTCTGCATCAGCCGGAAATTCTAGCAAAGATGCCAATATCCGAGGAACGCGATAGTGAAGTTCAGCTTGCGGATTGCTAATTTCCAACAAACCCAAAATTCCAGTGCGTTCAACGTGACTATCCAAATTAGAAATATTCCCACAAACAGCAGCAATCGCTACTTTAATTGCTTCAAACAGCGTTGCAATGTCCGCGGCCTTCCCACAAATTCTTCTGGTGTCGCCACTCGCACTTGCTGGGTAGCGGGGTCTAAAAATTGCTGCGGGATAGGTTAGTTAATTGGTATTGTCGTAATGCGACCCCATGACCCTCGTGTTCTCAAAAAATGAAAGGATTCGCTTATCGACATCCTCTTAGACCTCTTCTAATGGCTAACCATTCTCGCGCTAAACCGACTTGATTTTTATCAATTCTTTGCCCAACCATTTCCGGGTGTCTTCTATAAAAGATCTCATCAGCTCTGTCATCACAGATTTGAGCTGCGTTGTTTGTATTTGCCACTCTACCATACCCAGACAGTTCAGCCACTTGCTGCAAAGACAACAAACCTCTGTAGCGGCGACCAGCAATTTCCCAGGTAGGATAACCTTGAATACCTCGTCCAAGGCATTGCGAGTTAAGCGCACCCCCTCTACCTGCCGGGTAGCATTCTATGTATTGAATATTTCTTAACGCCTCTCCAAGTATCGCTTTTTGCCTTTGAGTGAAAGGACACCAGGAAGCACCATACATTTTGACACCCGTCTGTCTGAAATGGCGAGCCAGAGATGCCATTGTCTGTGCTACAGCAGGTTGAACTACGCTAATAGACTTGATTCCAATTGAGCCAAGGATGGTTAATGTTCCTATAGCGGCTACGCTAGAAAGCAAAAAATGCTTCCAAGAACCTGTCAACTTGTATTTCATTTAGTTTTACGGTGGTCTAGATAGGCTAAGCATATATACTTAGTATTCAGGCTAGCTCTCTAAATCCGGTTTGTCAACAGCGATCTTACTCACGTATATCTACTGGATCGTGGTAAGCTTCCCCCGTTTCGGTTTCGGTAATAAAATAAGGTGTGAAAGGTGCTGCCGTCGGAATCGAAGCGTGTCCGTTGAGGTGGAAAACATCAAAAGGTTCCTGGTAGCGTTTCCAAATTTTTAGCTATATCGTCAACCCAACTATGCAAATCACTCAATGTCTTCACGCCGCTATTCTGGTTTCCGATTTGGCCAAAGCCGAAGATTTTTATGGCAATATTTTGGGATTACCAAAAGTAGACCGCAATCTCAAGTTTCCCGGTGCGTGGTATCAAATCGGCAACTTCCAAATTCACCTCATTGTTGCCGATTCCATCCCATCGGATTTAGTCAATTCGGAAAAGTTGGGACGCAATCGCCATTTAGCTTTTTCTGTTGCTAACTTAGACGAAGCCAAAGCGCAATTGCTAAATCGCGGATGTACAATTCAAATGAGTGCATCGGGTCGCGCTGCTTTATTTACAGAAGACCCTGATGGTAACATTATCGAAATGAGCGAAATGTAGGGTGTTGGTGCTATTCAGTATTCGGGGGAATGAGAAACCGGGTTTCTTTGATTGCCCATTTCAATATTTTCTTACTTTAAGTGAAAGAAACCCGGTTTCTGGGATTATTCGCGTGGGGAATGAGAAACCGGGTTTCTTTGGTTGCCCATTTCAATATTTTCTTACTTTAAGTGAAAGAAACCCGGTTTCTGGGATTAAAAAAATGAAAATTATCGCCTACCTGTATAGCGACCCGCTGTTAGAATCACCACCAGAATCAACTATTTCCGGATGGGAGGTAGATAAAGTTTATCAAGATTTGGGAGGTCGTCAACAACTGGGAAAATTACTCGAAGATTGCCAAACAGAACGACCGGATTATCTATTAGTTAGAAGAGTGGAAGATTTGGGCGATTCCCTCACAGAAATCGCCAATTGTCTGGCGCAAATAGAATCTTTTGGGATTGAGTTAATTTCGATCGCACAATCCCCCACTTCCAATATCCGCGCCGATTTACTCAAACTTCTGCAAGAAATCCAAAAATACCAGCGCAGTCGCCGCATCCGTCAAGGACACGCCCGCAATCGCCTCAAAGCTTCGCCTCCCCCCGGCAAAGCACCCTATGGCTATCGGCGCGGCAAAGATAAATACATCCTTGACAAAAGTGCCGCACCTGTGGTAAAAGAATTTTTTGAACGATTTCTGATTTACGGTTCCTTGCGCGGCGCAGTGCGCTACTTGGCGAAAAAATACGGTAAAAAAATCTCCGTATCTACCGGGCGTCGCTGGTTAACAAATCCAGTTTATCGCGGCGATACAGCTTATCAGAATCACGAAATTATCTCCAATACTCACGTTGGCATAATTTCCAGAGAAGAAGGCGCACAAATCGATCGACTTTTGCGCCGCAATCGCCGAATCTCCCCACGCAGCGCCAGCGCCAATCGTTCTCTCGCCGGATTGGTTGTCTGTGGGGAATGTCAATCGCCGATGACAGTCGCCCGCGTCACCACACCCCGCCAAGCCAAAGAATACCTTTATTTGCGCCCGATAAGCTGCGCTAAACGTCCCAAATGTCGCGCCATTGCTTACGAGGAAGTTTTACAGCAAACTATTGCCACAATTTGCCGGGAATTACCCAAAGCAGTCGCCCAGATGGATTTACCGGATATGGGAAATATTAAAGCCGGAATTAAGAGTGCGATCGCCACCAAACAAGATATACTAGCTCAACTCCCCTCACTGTGCGAAACGGGTATCCTCGATACAGAAACCTCCCAGTTACGCACATACAAACTGCGTACAGAAATCGCTTCCTTGCAACAGCAACTCGCGCAACTACCCCCCGTCAACTTGCGCGAAACCGCCCAAGCTGTCTCCATTCCTCAATTTTGGCTGGATTTGTCCGAATCCGAACGTAGATTCTACTTTCGCGAATTTATCCGCCAAATTCAGCTATCCCGTGAAGATACAGAATGGCAATTGCAAGTAATCTTCATTTTTTAGGGGCTAGGGGCTAGGGATTAGGGGAGAGCGGGGGAATTAAGATTTTCTCTTTTCCCTTTTCTCTTTTCCCTTTTCCCTAGCCCCTAGCCCCTAACCCCTTTCTTGGTAAACTTATGTAAATACGTTTTAATCTTCACGATGATCTCTCGCCGCAACTTTCTAGGCACACTCTTAGCCTTTTGTCTAGCCTTACTCCCCTGGTTTAACTTCGCCCCAACTGCTTCAGCTCTCGGTGGCAAATTGCCGCCTCTCAATCAGCCCGCCCCAGAGTTTACTTTACCGACTAACACTGGGGATGGGGAAGTGTCGCTGTCCGATTATCGCGGTAAGTGGGTGGTTCTCTATTTCTATCCGAAAGACTTTACTTCCGGTTGCACCCTGGAAGCTCGCCGCTTTCAGGAAGACTTGCCAAAATACATCGAAAAAAATACTCAAATCCTTGGCGTTAGCGCCGATTCTGTAGATTCGCACGCGGAATTTTGTGACTCGGAAGGGTTAAAATTTCCTTTGCTAGCCGATACCAAGGGTGAAGTTAGTAAAGCCTATGGTTCCTGGATAGGTTATCTCTCCATGAGGCACACTTTTATTATCGATCCAGAGGGGATTATCCGCGAGGAATATACTGGAGTAAACCCAGCAATTCACAGTAGCGAGATTTTGGCTCGTTTGGATGAATTGCAATCAGCAAATTCTTAGCGAGTAAGGTGGGCAATGCCCACCCTACTGTTAGGCTAAGCCTCCGGTTTAAAATAATCTAATAATCGATCGCCCGAATCTGCCCTTACCAATCCCACCACCACATCGGGCAAGGCAGCTAAACTCGGATAAACTAAATATCGCGGTTCCCATTGAGGATGAAACTTTTCTTTGAAAGCGTGCAATCCTTTAAAATTGTAGAACTGGTTTAAGTGTTCGGAAAGATAGCGTAACGCCTTTTCTAAGCGAGGAGACTTTTCTGTTTCTCCTACACCAGAAAGCGCTGACAAACCGAGATTGAAACTATCGTATCCCATTTCTTTGCCGTGCTGAAGCATAGATACGAAGAGAAATTCCATTATCCCGTTTTCAACTTCAGCGCGTCGCCGCATCAAATCGACAGCAATTTGATTGAGTTGGTAAGCTCCTATTAAGTTAGCGAAAGCGCTGACGCGACCTTCTGAGTTATGTATGACTGCGATCGCACTATCGCGGATATAATTATCGTCAAACCAACCCACAGAAAAACGCTTCTCTGCACCCTTCATCATCTGAAGCCATTCATCGCTGACAGATTTCAATTCGCGCAGCAAATCATCTGCAATCGGGGGCTCGTAAAATTTGAATTTATATCCCAACTTAGTGAATTTATTAACGGCAGTTCTTAAATTTTGATTGGCTTTACCTTTGGTAGAAAAAGCATTGAGATCGACAATAGCTTCTTGACCGATTTGCAACACTCGAAAGCCAAGCGATTTGTAAAGTTCCAGTTCATCGGGTAATGTTTGGTAAAAAGCGGGATACCAATCATTGCGATCGCAATATTTTTGAAATCCCAAAATCACCTCTTGCCGCTCTGACGGTGGGCCAATGGGGTCTCCTAGCGCGATCGCACCCCGACCCTTCGGGACATAAGCAATTACACTCTGACCAGAAGCGCTAAAATAATAAGACTTATCATCAAATAAAACAAATCGCGCCAAAGAAGACCGACCGTACTGCTGCACAATTTCTTTCGCCATTTCTCGCTCTTTTGATGTCGCTGAGTTACGCAGCAAAACAGGTCGAAAAAGCATAAAGAGAGCATAACTCAATGTGACAGCACCGACAATATAAATAGAATCGGCAAAAAAGTTACCAAATCGAGTTTTAGGTTGCAAACCGGCATTGTCTTCTGTGAAGAACATCGCCAAAGTTTGCAGGATAGCGCCGGGAAAATCGAAGTTAATCGGTTGTTTGTTGACCTGGAACTTTCCATCCATGATGAAAAAGCCAGCTGTTCCATATGCCAAAGTGAACAACAATGCGCCAATCAGCACGCGAATCCCTTGCGCGATCGAAGGTCGATCCGACTGCGCCGTAAACGCATTTCGCATCACCAGTAAATGAATTAACAGCACTCCCGCTAGCAAACTTTCCTCATAGTCAAATCCTTTTAATAAATGGCTGACTATGGAGACAATTAACAACACAATTGTGAGCAACCAAGCAACTCGTTTGCGTCTTAACAAATTAGCTGCTAAAGTTAACAATATAAAACCTGCGATCGCCGCAAACAAATGCCCGCCCGCTCGAATATAAAATGGAAATATTTCCTTCAGCCACGCTGTCCGCTCTGGTTCGCTGGGCGTCACAGCAGACCACAGGTTGACAATTCCCACCAACCCCGTCAGCAACGCCGCAGTCCACAGTCCAATACGAGTGTGTTTTGCCAGCACAGTATCTCCGCTACTTTTACCCCCATCGACCCTAAAGTAGCGATTTATTTGTTTAAGTGCAAATTGAACTGTCTTCCGCCGCGCATTCCTCCTCCAAATCTTTGATTTGGGGGAGGTTAGCGGCGGTCAGGATATTAAAACACGCATCAATCAGGTTCGTCTTGGTGCAAGGATATAAGTTTTTAGAATTTCTAATGGCGCTCCACCTGCACTAATTACACTTGGGAGCGCCAGTCCAAAAAACAGGTTTCCAGTAAAACTTATTAATATGTTCTGCAAATTCTTTTCTAATTAAACGCGTCGAAACTGTTTTGAAGCTGTTCACTAATTTTGCTGGAGCTACATCGGGAGATCTATCTATTAAAAGATGTACGCGATCTGACTCTCCCCCAAACTCAATTAACGCAAGATTTCTGTCCAGCACATATTCTGGAAAATATCTCCTAATCCTCGTAAGTATTTCTGAGGTAATGACCTGGCGTCGATATTTAGTTACGAACACTATATGTAAGTTGATCTTGTAAACGCAATGCCTGTGAGAGTTTAAGTTAGTTGACATCTTTGTACACTAATGTTAGATTAGTTATATGTTAGCAACACGACGCACAACTTTTCGCTTATACCCGAATCAAAATCAAACGGCAAAATTGTTTGAGTGGCGACGGTTACACTGCTGGTTCTATAACCAAGCATTAAGTGACCGTCAAGTTGCGTATAAACGGGATAAAAGAAGTGTTGGCTATTTTGACCAACAACGTGCAGTTAAGGTTATACGCCAAGTATTACCAGAATTTAAAGAACTCGGTTCTCACGCACTGCAAGCAACTGCTAAACGGGTTGATTTTGCCTTCGTGCGATTTTTTCAGGGATTAGGAAAATATCCACGTTTTAAGTCATTAAGACATTATTCGGGTTGGACTTATCCTTGTACATCTGGATGGAAAGCGCATACAACTGGTACTAATGGTTATCTCGATATTTCCAATCTGGGACAGATCCAAATGAGGGGAAAAGCGAGAACTTGGGGCAATCCTACTACTTTAACTATTGTTTACCGTAACAAAAAATGGTATGCCTCAATCACAGTTGTTTGTGATGTACAACGAGAAACTGGTAACGGCTTAATTGGCTTAGATTTTGGTTGTAACGTTGCAGTAATGGGAGCAGTCCATTTAGGTGATGGTGAGTATGAACAAGTAGCTATCGACAATCCCAGACACCTAAAACAAGTTCAAACCAAAATCAAATCAGCTAACCACCAGAAACGGCGGAAACGCTCGCATAACTATAAGAAAAAGATTAAAGCATCAAAAGGATGGAGGAAAGCTCAGAATAAAATTAGTAAATTAGTCCGTAAAGTTGCCAATCAGCGACAAGATTTTATTCACAAAGTAGCGGCACACATTGTCAGCAGTAATAGCATGGTTGCTACTGAGAAACTTCATCTCAAAAACATGACCAAGAAAGCCAAAAAGGGTAGTAAACGGAAACAGCAAAAAACTGGATTAAACCGTTCTATCTTAGATGTGGGAATGGGAATGTTACGGTCAGCGATTGAGTATAAGGTTGAGGAAGCTGGTGGGATATTTGTAGAAGTTACTACCCAGAAAATTAAACCTTCTCAACGCTGCCCAAAATGCGATTATGTTAAACCTAAAACTTTAACAGAAAGAATTCATTATTGCGTTCAATGCAACTATACCTGCGACCGTGATTTTGCTTCGGCTCAGGTTTGTGCAGAGTATTTACGCACGGGGTTGGGAACCAGCCTCGAAAAGCATGGATGTTCGACCTCTATTTCTAACCCCAAAGTTGTCAAAAACTGCGGAGGTTTAAAACAAGTTGGACAGAAGAAGTGCCAGAAACTTCGTCCAAATCTTTGATTTGGGCGGAGTAGTTCATCTGCTTTCCTACATAAGTCAACGCATCCGCAAGGTGTTTGTGCCAATAGTTCCAGCCTGCATCTGGGCCAACAATCCCATGTCCCCCAGAAAAGGCGTGAAACTCATTGGCAATGCCTAATTGATTGAGCTTTTGGTGAAACTGTTGCGTAGAGGTGAGAAAATTGCGATCTTCTTCTCCCGCATCCAAGTATACGCGCAGGCGCTGACGTACTTGCATTGGTAGCTGTTGTACAAAAGATTGCGGACTATTAGCTGCGCCACTGGAATCAATAAAGTAACCGCTGGAACTGAACAAAATATTAAAGTTATTCCAATGTCGCAAACCAATATTAAACGCACCCCAACCGCCGGATGACTGACCTCCCATCGCCCAAAACTGCGGTTCTGGCAAAGTCCGGTAGCGCGATTTTACCACTTGTACCAGTTCGGAGCCGATCGCAGTTCCCACCTTGCCATTTGGCCCATCGTAGTATTGCGGGTCCCAGAAAGGACTCGTACCCCGGCGATCGTTCCCATCCGGCGTAATTACAATTGAAGGAGGCAATTTGTTGCTTTTGTAGAGGTCGTGAAGTACGGAGGTAACAGCAGCTTTCTCCTCCCACGCACTCGCATCCCCATGTCCCCCGTGCAGCAGAAAAATGACTGGATAGCGTTTTGTAGCATTTTGGGCATAACCTGGTGGCAAAATCAAGCCGTAGGTACGTACCTCACCCATCGCCGCGCTATTGTACGTCTGGAGCTGAAAAGTCAACCCAGTATTCCTTTCCACTTGAGGCGGGTCTAACTGAGGGACACCTGCAATAAACACGTACCAGTAACCACCACCAGCTAAGATAGTTACCGTACTTGCACAAATAATAAGTATCTTTCTCAGTTGCACGGCGGTCAAATTTCCTCAGAGCGGTTTCTAGACTTGGGTCGCGTCCGGAACCACAACATGATACCGGTGATAGCGAGAGTTAGCAAACCCAAAGCGTTCAGGAAAGGGTAGATAGCTTCTAAATTCAAGGGGCCAAATTCACCCTTGTGCCAATCTAGCAACCAATCAAAATCGCCCGCTTTGTCTGTCATATCCGCAACCTGATAAAGCGATCCGGTAATCAACGTCAGCAGGATCGGTAAAATCATGATGGGGGCAAAGATCCGATGTAGCTGACGCAGACGTGCTTGATAAATTCTCATAGCAGTGTTTTGATTAAGTAGAAAGAACAGCGATCGTCTATGAATGCCTGACCGATCGACTGGTAAATCTTAATTTAAGACTTACACAGCCATTTGTCATTGCCATGACAATACAATAAACCTGATATGACAAATCTTAAACTTTGCTGAAATCTAACTTTTGACTTTTAACTTTTGACTTTCTCTGATGGATATTTTAATTGTTGAAGACGAACCGGAAATCGCCAAACTTATCCAACTGACTTTGGCAGCAGAGGGATTTTCTTGCCAACAATGCCGCGATGGACTGACGGCATTGCAAATGTTTCCCAAATTGCAACCCGATGTAATTTTACTCGACCTCATGCTTCCCGGTTTGGATGGATTGGAAGTATGCGCCCGCATTCGCCAAAAACCCGGCCCCAAAGACCCCTATATTTTGATGCTGACGGCTAAAGGGGAGGAAATCGATCGCGTCATCGGTTTGTCTACTGGTGCCGATGACTACTTAGTCAAACCTTTCAGTCCCAGAGAACTGGTAGCCAGAGTGCGTGCCTTATTGCGGCGCAGTCTTCGTCACAGTGCAGAAAACTTGGTTTATCGCACCCAACATTTTACCGTTGATGTCGATCGTCGTACCGCCTACCGCCATATGAATGTCGATCGATCTGAAGAACTCGACTTAACCACATTGGAATTTAACCTTTTAACTACTTTTATCAGCCATCCGAATCGCGCTTGGAATCGCACCCAATTAATCGATAAACTTTGGGGAGACGACTTTTTTGGCGACGAACGGGTAGTAGATACTCATGTAGCCAGACTCCGTAAAAAAATCGAACCCGATCCGGCTAATCCCATTTTTATCAAAACAGTGATCGGCATTGGCTACAAATTTGAAGACGGCGTGAGTAATTAAATTTTTATGCCAAAGCTTAATCTGGGAACGCGCTTATTTCTTTCCCACCTGCTAGCGATCGTAGTAGGAATAGGCAGCTTTTTCATTATTGGCAAAGTCTCTTCACCCCGTTTATTTGTGCTGCACCTGCAAGAACTCGAAGGAAGGGGATTTTATTTACGCTATGCGCGTACTCAGCTAGTGCAAGGATTTGAAAGCGCCTGGAGTCGCAGCAGCTTTTGGGCATTCATCGCCGGAGCCACCGCCGCCGGTGGATTGAGCTATTGGGTATCCCAGCGCATTATGCAGCCTCTAATCCAAATGGAACAAATTACCCAAAAGTTTGCCGCTGGAAAATTAGATGAGCGAATGCCTGCATTGGAAATTCCAGAACTCCATCAATTGGCTGTCAGTTTTAACCGCATGGCATCCAGTCTGGAAGGTGTGGAACAGCGCCGCCGAGAATTAATTAGCGACCTCACTCACGAGCTGCGAACGCCGCTAACGGTGATTCGCGGTTACTTGGAAGAACTTGCAGACGGCAGGATTCCACCATCTCCAGAAATTTATCAGCAATTAACAAAAGAGACAAAGCGCCTAGAGCGATTGGTAAACGATTTGCAAGAACTATCGAAGGCAGAAGCAGGTTATTTACCGATCAATTTGCAGTCAGTTAATTTGCGTCCTTTGTTGGAATCTTTGGTACGAAGATTTGCCGACCAGTTACTGGAAGACGGCCCCGTTTTGCGATTGGAATGTCCGCCCCAATTGCCTCTCGTAAAAGCCGATCTTGACCGAGTGGAACAAGTTATGGTAAATTTGCTGGGAAATGCCGTGCGGTATACTTCGGAAGGTTCTATTACTATTCGCGTCTGGACTGAAGCAAGCAAACTTTGGATTGCAGTTATCGACACAGGACAAGGTATTGCACCGGAGGATTTACCTCATGTGTTTGAGCGTTTTTTCAGGGCCGATCGCTCGCGTGCCAGACATTCTGGAGGGACAGGAATTGGTTTGGCTATTTCGCGCCGATTAGTTGAACTTCAAGGCGGTAATATTCAGGTGGAAAGTCAACTTGGCAAAGGTAGCACTTTTCAGTTTTGGCTTCCTTTAGTTTGAAAAACTTATTGTTCGATTATATGCTCTACCTTATTTTTACCTTCATTCTTGATGCAGTACATTAAATAATCAGATTTTTCGATGATTTCCTCAACTGATTCTGGTGGATTTAGGAAAGTTATCGCCCCGATACTAAAGGTTGCAGGCCATTTGTTTTCATCCATTAGATGCACAAGTTGCTGTTGAAGTCTGGCGATAACTGTCTCGGCTGTGTCGTATCCTATTCCAGGCAGAAGCACAGCAAATTTATCGCCTCCCATGCGAGCAATTATATCTGTATCGCGAACATTATTTCTTAATTTTTGGGCTAAAGTTTGTAGAACTATATCTCCTAATTTATAACTACCGTAATCGTTAATTTTTTTAAAATCATCAATGTCTATATATACAACTGTAAAAGAATGTCCGTATCGACGGGCTCTTTTTATTTCCATGCTAGCTAATTCGCTAAACGCCAGTCTATTTTCTACGCCTGTGGTGGGGTCTGTTCTGACTAGCTTTTTCTCTCGGTTTCGGGCTATCTTCAATTCAGATAAAAGATAGCTAACCGTTAAAAAGAAACCTAGTCTGACTGATGCGTTCCAATAATGAAATGCAGAAGACAGGGGTGATTCTATGGGATTTACGTTAGATATAAACCATGCAATTGCACTGGCAAAGCATATTAATATACCAAACTTGTCTCCCGTATACCAGGTCGCTATGCTAATTGGAATTAAATAAAATATTGATAAAGAAATATCGTTGTTTATCAGATAGTCAATACAGCCAATAAGAAACACCAACAAAAACGATAATACTAACAAGAATGGCCTTGGTTTATTTTCGAGATGTTTTGTTATATAGCGCAAAAAAATCATAAATCCATATAAAAACAAAATGCTGGTATGGATTATAGTCTAATTACAACAAAAGGGATAGGCAGCACACCCTATCCCTTGAGAAAAATTTGCGATTGCCCTGACAAATCCGTCAGCCATCCCCGGCCAGCAGGCTACTGTTGTGCGGTAGGAAAAGCACCGGGTCGCACCGTTAAATTAACGTTTTGACCGTTCCGACGCACTTGTAGTTGCAGATTGCTGCCGACACGACTATCTTCTACTGTCTGCTGTACAGTTTTGGCGTCGGCGGCAGTTCGATCGCCAATTTTCTGGATCACATCACCGGCACGCAATCCCGCTTTGGCAGCCGGAGAGTTTGGCATCACTTTCACGACCAAAACACCATTATCTTCATCCACAGTCAAACCGCTGTTAGGATCGCTGTTAATTCTTTGTTTGATTTCCGGAGTAAGATCGACCATTTGCACACCCAAGTAAGGATGTTCCACTTTACCGTTGGCAACTAGCCCAGAAGCAATGCGCTGGGCGGTGTTGATCGGAATTGCAAAACCGATGCCTTGGGCACCTTGGATAATCGCCGTATTCATACCCACCACCTCACCGGCGGCGTTCAACAGCGGGCCACCGGAGTTACCGGGATTGATAGCGGCATCAGTTTGGATAAAGCTGACTCGCTTATCGGGGACGCCAACTTGACTGCTGGTACGACCTGTGGCGCTAATAATGCCTGTAGTGACGGTATTATCCAAGCCAAGGGGGTTACCGATCGCGATCGCCCATTCTCCTGGTTTCAAATTATCCGAATTTCCCATCCTAATCGCTGGTAAATTGTCAGCTTCTATCTTGACAACAGCCACATCTGTAACCGGATCTGTACCCAAAACTTTGCCCTTGAAAGTGCGACCGTCTTTCAACGTCACCGTTACGGTATCGACACCATCCACCACATGGGCATTAGTTAAAATTTGACCGTCCGAGTTAATAATAAAGCCCGACCCGGTACCCTGTTCCACTCTTTCTCTCGGTACACCCGGTAACTGAGAACCAAAAAACTGACGGAAGAAGGGATCGTCGAAAACAGCCGGCATATCGTTCTTGACTGTTCGCGAGGAATCGATCCTGACCACCGCCGGCCCAACTTTGTCCACCACTTCTGTCACAAAATTGGTATCTGCGGTTATCGGTAATTTCGCCTCCAGCTTTGGCGTCACTGGCACAATAGAAGCCTGGGAAATAGAAGGCTGGGAAGAAGCTTTGTTTTGCGAACCCAGGTAGCTACCTGTAAAGCTGACACTTGCCCCCAGCAGCACTAGGGATAGATAAGTTACTGGCTTTTGCCAGGAAGAATTATAGGACTTAGCAGTCTTGCCATCTGAGAAATTGTATTCTATGTTGTTCGGTTCTCTGGAACCATTACTTAAATAAGATTCTTTTGTTTGCATATCGGTTGCCCGCCGCCACAAGGTTAATTTTTCACACTTCTGAATATATAAATTCGCTGTGACGTTCCTGTGACAGGATGATTACTTCAATGTGAAAATTAGCGTGGGTGCATTCGCTCGATCGCATTCCCTCTTACAAAAAAAGGACAAACACCTAAAATTGCCATGAAAAAATTCCAGAAGCGCCCGCCAGCCTTATTAGCCATTGTTGTTTACAAAGCGATTACTTCCTTATTGCTGGCTGTAACTTCGATCGCTTTACTGTTAACGTTTAAAAACTATGATAACTTGGTTGATTTTTCCCAGTCTTATGTTTGGGCAGACAGATTGCCAACCGTCGAATGGTTGTTGAATCTGCCTCCTAAAACTATAGAATTCAGCAGTCTTGCCGCTGGAATTTATGCAGTTGTGACCGCAATTGAAGCCTTCGGTTTATGGGCTCAGAAAACTTGGGCGAAAATTTTAGTATTGGTGCTTGTCGGCCTTAGCATTCCAGCCGAAATTTTTGAACTATTTAAAGGAATATCGCCCCTGAAGTTGATAGTTTTTCTTATAAATGTAGCAGTATTTTGGTACTTGCTGCGCCATACACAATCTAAATGATCGAGGCTTTCAGCGCGGCTCGATCATTTGGTTGAAAACTTTGATTATGACGACTTACGCTGCGATCGCTCTCACAAATAAACGCGATCGCCATCAATTTTTTTACCTTGTCCCTCTATTCCGTCATCCCGACGCCCTAACCCCGACGCCTTAGTTTCTATCTTACTTGCCTATTTCCTAAATTTATATCAAACTGATATAATTGTCATTAACTTTTCTTCATAAATCATCGCGATCGAAAATCGATATGTGGTGCTGCCAGCCCTGGCGTCAGGTAGGTGGCAAAGGCTCCAGAGAGCAGTTTCGGTATCCTTCCTGGGAATTTGGTTAGGGCTGTTTGTAAAAGTGGTTCTAAGTTAAAAAGTTTTTGCCCTAGAGAGGGATAGATAGCAGTGGCGCAAAAATCCTTACCAGAACAAGAAAAATACGAACTCAATGGCAAGGGAACTCCCCTGAGTTCCGGACTAGAAAAACAGGAAGTCGATCTCGCGATCGCAGATAGCCCTACTACTGCTGAGATAAAGCCAGAAATCTTATCCCAGGAGGAAGAGGAATTCGAGCAAGACTTACCTCCCAGTGAAAGGAAACGCAGAAGCAAAGGAGGATGGCTTACCCCTGCTGTGCTGGGGATGGGAGTCGGTGCAGCCGTAGCGGTAGGAGTAATGCACTCTCAATCAAACCAAAACAGCCAAAAACCCGCCTCAGCACCGGCACCCTCAGCAGCAGCCCCAGCACCACCAGCAAGCATGACCGTTACCGTCGCGTCGGTAGAAACGACTCCCGTAGCCAACACCGTCACCGCCACAGGTACAGTTGCGGCATACAATCTTCTGCCAGTATTACCCCAGGCCAGCGGCTTGCAAATCAAGCAAGTCTCGATCGAAGAAGGGCGACCCGTGAAAGTAGGTCAAATTATGGCCGTACTCGATAATTCCGTGCTGCAAACGCAACTGAGTTCCACGCAAGCACAGCTAGAAGCATCACTAGCCGCAGTGCAGCAAAAACAAGCAGGTTTGGCACAAGCACAAGCAGAGCTAGCTAGGGCACAAGCGACTTTAGCACAAGCGCAAGCCGATCGCGGTAGGGCAGAAGCCAACTTAGCCGACGCCAAGAGCAAGCAAGCAGACGCCGACAGAACTCGTAAGCGGTACGAATACTTAGCCGAGCAAGGCGCAATCAGCCGTGAAGTTTTAGAAAGCCGCGTTACCAGCGCGACATCGGCGGGAGAAGCAGTGCGAGTTGCCCAAGCCGGAATTAGCAGCGCCGATGCCAATATTACCAGTGCCAAAGCCAGTATCGGCAGCGCCCAAGCAAATATCAACAGTGCCAAAGCTTTTCTATTGAGCGCTCAAGCCGATGTCCGCAACAGCGAAGCCAAAGTGCGGCAGATCCAAACTCAACTGGGACAAACTCAGGTTGTCGCTCCTGCTAGCGGTATTGTAGTCGCTCCCAGCGCTGACGGTCGTTGCGATGGGAATGCCGCCGCCGGGACAACCGTCGCCAGTCAGTCGATCGCACCCACAGTCGCTCGCGTGGGCGATACCTCTGGAAATAAAGCACTTTTTTGCATTATTCGCAATGGCTACCTGGAACTGCAAGTCAAGATTCCGGAAACCGAGTTAAACAAAGTGCATTTAGGCGCACCAGTCAGCATCAGCAGCGATGCCGATCGAGACATCTGGCGAGGGAGAGTGCGAGAAATTGCGCCCGTAGTCGATCCGCAAACCCGTCAGGCAACTATTAAAGTCGATTTACCTTCTAATGCCCCACTCAAACCGGGAATGTTTCTCAAAGCAGCGATCGCTTCTTCGATGACTCAAGCCCTCTCAGTTCCGGCAACCGCAGTTCAGCGTCAAACTGATGGTAACCCCATTGTTTATTTGTTAGATGGTAACGAAATCGCCCACGTCGAACCAGTGGAAGTGGGTGCAACTTTGGGCGGTAACAAAGGCGATATTTCTGGAGCCAAAACGGAAATCAAAAGCGGTTTGAAATTAGGCGATCGCGTTGTAGTTGCCGGTGCTGGCTATCTTAAAGAAGGTGACAAAGTGCGCGTAGTCGATCGAATAGAGGAGCGGGGTCGCGGGGTCGCGGGAGAGCGGGGGAGTGGGGGAGTGGGGTCGCGGGGGAGCGGGGGAGCAGGAGAGCGGGGTCGCGGGGGAGCGGGAGAGCGGGGGAGCTAAAAGTCAATCATTCGTAGGGGCGGGTGAGAGTCAATCACTCCCGATCGCAAGTCTAGGGTTTGTACAAAACCCGCCCGTACAAAGTCAAAATTCCTCTTCTTCTCTCTCCCTCTTCCCCGACGCCCTAACCCCTAACAGCCAATCCAAAATCCAAAATCCAAAATCCTTGCATCGGGTGACCGATCTTTATGTCTTTCAACATTTCCGCTTGGTCTATCAAGCAACCGATACCCACAATTGTTTTATTTTTAGTTCTGACAATAGGTGGTTTATTCTCATTTCCAAATTTGGGTATTGACGATTCACCTAACGTCGATATTCCTTCAGTTTCCGTCTCCGTCGCCCAACCGGGAGCCGACCCAGCCGAACTGGAATCCCAAGTTACCAAAAAAGTAGAAGATGCCGTTGCGGGATTGGGCAACATCGATCATATTCTCAGCACTGTCACCGATGGTGCCTCTAGTACAACGATAAATTTTGTTCTGGGAACGAATAGCGATCGCGCTACCAACGATGTGCGTAACGCCGTCGCCCAAATTCGTCAAAGTCTGCCGCAAGACATCAACGACCCCGTAGTCAAACGAGTAGATTTTGTCGGCGGTTCCATCATGTCCTACGCCGTCACCTCCGAACGGCTATCCCCAGAACAGTTAAGCGATTTAATCGACCAAAAAATCAGCCGCGCTATTCTTGCAGTCCCAGGTGTCGGACAAGTGCAGCGCATTGGCGGCGTAGACCGGGAAATTCGCGTAAATTTGAACCCAGACCGCCTGCAATCGCTGGGCATTACCGCCACTCAGGTAAACGACCAGATCCGCAACTTCAATGCGAACTTGCCTGGAGGACGCGCCAACGTAGGCAATTCCGAGCAAACTGTCCGCACCTTGGGTAGCGCACCCAGCGTGGATGACTTGAAAAATTATCAGATCACTCTCCCCAGAGGCGGTTTTGTTCCCCTTTCCAGTTTGGGAGAAGTGACGGATAGTTATGCAGAAGCTCGTCAGGCGGCGCGTTTGGATGGCAAACCAGTGGTTGCTTTTTCCATTCTTCGCAGCACTGGTAGCACCCTTGTCACTGTGGAAGAAGCGGTGCAGAAAGCTGTCAAAGAAATGGAAAAAACCCTGCCGGGGGATGTGAAGCTGAAACTGATCTATACTATGGCCGATCGCATCCGCCAATCTTACGAAGCTTCTGTGGATGCGGTAGTTTTAGGAGCTGTCCTGGCAGTAGTCACCATTTTAGTTTTCTTGCGCGATTGGCGAGCAACGTTAATTACGGCGGTGGCGCTACCCTTATCGGCAATTCCCACTTTTGTCGTGCTGAAGATGTTGAACTACACCCTCAACAGCATGACTTTGCTGGCGCTGGCGTTGGTGGTGGGGATTTTGGTGGATGATGCGATCGTCGAAATTGAGAACATCGAACGCCATATGCAGATGGGCAAAACGCCCTACAAAGCTGCTTTGGATGCTTCCGACGAAATCGGTTTGGCTGTTGTCGCTACTACGATGACGATTGTATCGGTATTTGCGCCTGTGGCGTTTATGGGCGGAATTCCGGGTCAATTTTTTAAACCGTTTGGCGTTACTGTAGCGGTATCGGTTTTATTTTCCCTGTTGGTAGCTCGTACTGTGACGCCGATGATGGCGGCGTATTTGCTCAAAGATAAAAAACATCATCATGACGATAAGCAGCACAAAGACATTCTCTCCTGGGTATATCGTCGGCTGCTGAAGTGGGCGTTAAACAATCGGGTGCTGACGCTGATTATGGCGGTAGCGTTATTTTTTGGCAGTCTTCAGTTAATACCTCATATTCCCACTGGGTTTATCGATCGCGATGATAGCGGACTTTCTAGTGTTTCGATCGAATTGCCTCCCGGTTCTACTTTAGAGCAGACCGATGCAGCTGCCCAGCAAGCCGCGCAAATCTTAAGTACTCATCCGGCTGTAGATACTATCTTGGCAACAATTGGCGCTCCTGCGGTGTCTGGTGGTGCTAGGGGTGGTGGTGGCTCTGGTAGTAGTGGCGTGAATACTGCCAACCTCAACGTTAAACTAAAAGCAGAAGAGGAACGCCCACCCGGTCAACATTCCAAACACATCGGACAAGTGGAATTTGAACAGCAAATGCTGCCGAAATTACAGCAAGTTCCGGGGGTACGGATCGGTTTTAGCCAAGGGCGACTGGGAAGTAAAAAGCAATTGGCAATTTTGCTCAAAAGCGAAGATGGTAACTTGTTGACTCACACCGCAGAAACTCTCGTCCAACAGATGAGTCAAATACCGGGAATTGTGGAAGTTACATCGACTGCAAGTTTAGTGAAACCAGAGATTTTGGTGAAACCAGACCCTCTGCGGGCGGCGGATCAAGGAGTATCGGTGTTGTCGATCGCTCGTACTGCTTCGATCGCTACCATCGGAGATATTGATGCTAATTTAGCTAAGTTCGATTTAGCCGATCGACAAATTCCCATTCGAGTGCAGTTAACTCCTGAATTTCGCAACGATATCGACACGATTAAAAATCTGCAAGTACCCGGTAAAAATAATACTTTAGTACCTTTGATGGCTGTTGCCGATATCAGTCTGGGTAGTGGGCCTTCTCAAATCAATCGGTACGATCGCTCTCGTCAAGTATCTGTAGAAGCTAACTTGGCACCTACTCCGGAAGACCCAACTAAAGCTATTTCTTTAGGAGATGCTCTCAAGAAAGTCAACCAGCAAACCATACTCAGGCAATTACCCGCAGGCGTCACTCAGGAACCTTTCGGTGATGCCAAAGTGATGAAGGATATTTTTACTGGTTTTGCTTTTGCTCTAGCAACGGCGGTGCTGTTTATCTATGCTGTTTTGGTGTTGCTGTTTAGCAATTTCTTGCACCCGATCGTGATTATGGCGGCGTTACCTTTGTCTATTGGCGGCGCATTACTCGGACTGCTTGTGGGGCAAAGAGCTTTGGGGTTGTACGCGCTGATTGGAGTTGTGTTGCTGATGGGAATTGTGACGAAAAATTCCATTCTTTTGGTGGATTATGCTTTGATGAATGAGAAGGAAGGAAAACCTCTGTATAAGGCAACGTTAGAATCGGGTGTGGCTCGCTTGCGACCGATTTTGATGACGACGATCGCTATGATTGCCGGGATGATGCCGATCGCGCTGGGAATTGGCGCTGGTTCTCAGGTGCGAGCTCCGATGGCGATCGCAGTTGTTGGCGGTTTGATGACTTCCACTTTACTTACCTTAATTGTGATTCCGGTGCTGTTCACTTATATGGAAGGTTTGCAAAAATGGTTCCGTAAGCGCGTGCGTTTCGGTTGAACAGAGAGGGGTGAAAAAAGTCAAAAGTCAAAAAAGGGGTTAGGGGTTAGGGGTTAGGGAAGAGGGAGAGGGAAGAGATTAATTCTTTCGCTCCCCCACTCCCCCACTCCCCCGCTCCCCCACTCCCCCACTCTCCCACTCCCCCACTCCCCCGCTCCCCCGCTCCCCCGCTCCCCCACTCCCCCACTCCCCCGCTCCCCCCTATTCCCTAGCTATATCAAGCCGAGATTGCTAGTACGGTAGACTCTTGGTGAATTGGAATTTCGATCGCAAACTCCGTCCCCTTTCCCGGCTCTGAAATACACCGCAAACTTCCTCGGTGTTTTTCTACCACAATTTGCCAGCTGATCGATAAGCCAATTCCCGTGCCTTTTCCAGGGGCTTTCGTGGTAAAAAACGGGTTAAATATGCGGCTGCGTACTTCTTCTGTCATCCCTGGCCCATTGTCAGAAATTTGGATAGCTATTTTATTGTTTTCTATTACTTCGGTGCGAATCATAATGTGGTTGGGATGAGCTTGAATTTCTTGTATCGTTCTCTGTTTGTTGTACTCATCTAGGGCATCGATCGCATTAACCAGGATATTCATAAATACCTGATTTATTTCTCCGCATAAACATTCCACTGGTGGCAAGTTAGAAGTATATTCTTTAATTACTTCAATTGCGGGACGTTCGGGCTTAAATTTCAGCCGATTGTGTAAAATCATCAGTGTGCTATCGATGCCTTCGTGGATGTTAACCGCGCTCATCTCATACTCTTCTTGACGGGAGAAGTGGCGTAAAGATAGGACTATTTCACGGATGCGATCGGCTCCGATCTGCATTGATTGCAGTATCTTCGGTAAGTCTTCTTTGAGAAATCCCAAATCTATTTCTTCAGTTTGTTTTTCTATTTCCCCGGACGGATTTGGATAGTTATTTTGATAAAGCTTGATGATATGGAACAAGTCTTTTGTATAGTCGCGAACGTAAGAAATATTTCCATAAATAAAGTTAACTGGATTATTTATTTCATGGGCAACACCGGTTACTAATTGACCTAAAGCCGACATTTTTTCACTTTGAATAAGCTGACTTTGTGCCAGTTTAAGTTCGTGCAGCGATTGCTGCAAAGCTGCTTCGGCAAGTTTGCGATCGGCTATTTCTTGTTCTAGGCGTTCGTTAGTTTGGGAAAGTTCGGCAGTCCGCTCTTTTACTCGCGTTTCCAAATTCTGTGCCAGAGTTTGGAGTTCTGCTTGGGCTTTTTCGCGATCGGCAATCTCTCGGAGCAGTTTTTTAGTCAGATTTCGGATACTCAAATGCGTTTTTACGCGAGCTAAAACCTCTTCATGTTGAAGCGGTTTTGTGATATAATCAACCGCACCTATATTAAACCCTTTCACCTTACTTTCGGTGTCGTCCAGCGCGGTCATAAAAATAACCGGAATATCTTTAGTTGACTCATTCGCTTTCAAGTGTTGGCACGTTTCAAACCCGTCCATTTCCGGCATAATCACATCCAGCAATATCAGATCTGGGGGTGAATATTGCACCTTTTTGATAGCGCTTTGTCCACTGCGAGCCACCCAAACTGTGAAGCCCGATTTTGTCAAAAAATCCACCATCGACCCCAAATTAGTGGGCGTATCATCTACGATTAAAATTATGCCTTGTTCTGAAGCTTCCCCGCTCATTTTCAATCCTCCATAAAATTTTGCACAAATTCTAAAAGTTTTTCTTCCTCAAACTCTTTAGCTAATTTAATCACCTGGTTAGCAAAGGGCACATATTGTGCGTGAGACACAGCCAGTTTTTCAGATCGTTCCTGAATGCTTACGAGTTCCCCCTTCATGGCTAAATCCAAGAGGACAGCAAGTTCTTCAGGAGGAGGAGGTATCATCTTTTGATTTTGTATTTTAGAGTTTGGTTTGGGTAATTCTTCCCTGTCTCCCTTATCCGTAGATACCTTGCCTGAAATTTCTCTAGACTCCTCATAAATCCATTCTAACTCTAAATAACGACCCAGACAATCCAAAAGATCTTCAGCCCGAATAGGTTTGGGAAGAAAAGCATTGCACCCCGCATCGAAGCTTCCCTGCCTTTCGGTATCGAAAACACTGGCAGAAGTAGCAATTATCGGTACATTTTTCAACTCAGTAGTTTTGCGGATCTGCCGAGAGAGTTCAAAGCCATCCATCACAGGCATCACCAAGTCGGTTATGATGCAATCCGGTTGAAAATCATGTAACTTATTCAGACAATCTTGACCGTCGCTTGCTTCCATAATTGTAAAGCCAACTGGCGTTAGCAGATTAACCAGGACAGAGCGATTTTGCCATTTGTCATCTACTACGATAATTTTGCGTTTCTCACCCAGGAATCCTGCGATGATTTTTTCGGATGAGTGTCGCTTGTCTGCCCATTCTTCAACTACAGGCAAATCCAAATCGAACCAGAAAACACTTCCCTGTCCGAGGGTACTCTTGACTTTTATTTCCGAACCCATCATGTTTACTAATTGGCGACTTATTGCCAATCCCAAACCAGTTCCTTCTGTTTGACGAGAGCAATCGCCCACCTGCTCGAACGGCAAAAATATCTTCGTCAATTCATCGGGTGTCATACCAATGCCAGTGTCTTCGACTTGGAAACGGATTTTTGCCATTAGTTCTCGGTCATCATCGCTAATGGCTGATGAATAATAACGAATGACAATTACTTTCAAAGCTACGCCGCCTGCTTCGGTAAACTTAGCTGCATTTCCGAGTAAGTTAATCAGGACTTGACGCAATCGTTTTTCGTCGGCGCAAACAGCAGGAGGAAAATTGGAAAGCGGTTCGTAAATAAAGGAAATTCCTTTTTGGTTAGCGCGGATGCGGCAGATTTCCGCGATGCTTTGCAGAAATTCGGGAAAATGAAACTCTGTTGGGTGCAATTCCATTTTCCGCGCTTCGATTTTCGAGAGGTCTAAAATATCGTTAATCAGAGTCAGCAAGTGTTCGCCGCACTGTTTAATAATACCAATTCCATCTTTTTGCGGAACGGTGAGATTCTTTTCGTGTTTGAGGATTTGGGCATAACCCAAAATACCATTGAGCGGCGTTCGCAGCTCGTGGCTCATGTTGGCGAGGAATTCGCTTTTGGCGCGGCTAGCTGCTTGTGCTGCTTGCTCGGCTTTCTGCCGCTCTTGAATTTCCACTTCCAAGCGTGCATTTTTCTCTTTTAATTCCTGGGTTCGCTCTTCTACTTTGGCTTCCAAAGTGTGATAGAGGCGTGCATTTTCTAGGGCGATCGCACCCTGCGCCGATAACATCCGCAACATTTCCACCCGCTTCGGGGTAAAAGCACCCGCAATCAGATTGTTTTCCAGATAAAGGATCGCAGTTATTTTGCCTTGATAGACGATCGGCGCACACAGCAAAGACTTGGTTTTGTGTTGCGCGATGTAGGGATCTTTGTTAAATATTTCTTCGCGGCTGGCATCATTTAAGATCGCATCTTTTTGCGTTCTGGCAACATAATTAATTACGGAAACGGGTAGTTGCCCACAAGTTGACACTGGCAGAGATTGCAGTACTTGTATCTCATCTTTATTTCCGGCTGCTTCTATAAAAAGTTGACCGTCTTTTGATAAAATGAGCGCACCTGTTTCAGCGCCAGCATTTTCGATCGCAATTTTCATCAACTTGTCGAGCAAGTTAGCGAGAACGATTTCGCCGGATATGGCTTGCGAAGCTTTCATCACCGTTGCCAAATCCAGAGCTTGCGTCTGGCTACCCGTAGTAGTTAAGGAGACAATGGTTACTGTGCGATCGAGCGTAGTTTCTGTAACAGGCGATCGTGCTATCAATTGAGGATATCGCAGCTCCAAATCTTCGACTTTCGCTTTCGCACCCCAACGGATATACCCATAGTAGGCATCTGTCATGTAAGTTTTGGCAATCTTCTCTCTACCCAGAGATAGCTGAAATTCTGCCGCCAGTTCATTCGCTAAGGCTTCATCTTGGAGGTATCCGTGCTTTTGCGCTCCAGCGATCGCTCGTTCGTAGTAATCCATTGCTTCCTGCTGACGTCCCAAAACCCCATACTTGACGGCTTCCACCAAATCGTACTTGTGCTGGAAGTTCACCGGAGCATGGTACGCCCAAGTTTTCATGATTTCTTGATTTGCAGCCACTTCCCTTAAGTATTCTTCTTGCTGGCTCGATCGTGCTTGGGGATATAGGGCTAGAAGAGCCAGAGAACTGTGGAAGTTGGAGAGGACATTTTGGATCAATCCGACGCCGTAGCTGGCATATTCTGATACTAATTTGACGTTAGCAACTGCTCCTTCATAGTCTCTAAATAAATAAAGAAGAATTGTTTTCGCCGTATAGTAAAAGAAGAGCAAAGTTCCACTTGTAGACTTCTGGAAGGCTGGCACCATCTCTTCTTCATTAAAACTTTCACCAGTTAACCGATACTTATCGGCGGCTTGACCGAGCAAATTTTTCACCAATTGCTGGTAAATTTTGATGCCAAAAGTATCGTATCTTTGTTTAAATTTGATGGTTATCGCGACATATTTTGCGTGGTCTCGTTCAATTTTTTCTAGTTCTTCTCCACTGAAAAAGATGAGATAGGAATAATTAAGAACGCAATGACAAGCACATTCTAAATCTCCTACTTCCAAGCCACTGTGCAGCGCATCCCTCAAAGGCTCTAGGCTCTCCCGAATGGGATCTTTCCAGGTTCTGACAACTGCATTAAATATTAACTGGATTTTGCAGTTAAGCGAGTATGCCTCAAATTTTTCTAACAGAACGACAGCCAGTTTGCCAAATCGATATCCAGCCTCTATATCTCTCAATGGCCCGCACAGGAGACCCCCATACCAAACATAGCCGTAAGCAGATTCGGGCGAGTTCCCATACTTGACAGATAACTCGATCGTCGAGAACAGAATTGACGGCATCATTGCCCCATTGCCAATATAAGCTGCGATGACGATACTCGTTAATATCTGCATAGCCGCCAGTTTATCTGGATCGGTCATGGGCGGCAGATCGGCTAAATCCTCAATAATCAGGTCTTGGGGTGGTTCTTGCTCCAGGGAAACGCCCAACATTTCCAAAACTTCAATTCCGGTATCTATGGCTGGTTGCATCCGGTTTTCAGCCATGTGAAACAGAATTTTCAGCTCGTAAACTTTGATTTTTTCGAGGAGGGTTTTAGCTCGCTGGAGAACGATCGCAGATAACTGTTGCGATCGCTCGAAGTTGGTGCTGATGAATTCAGCTTCTACAGCTGCCAGATAAAGACTTAAGGTCAGATCGTATTGGCTCTCCCAGCTATCGGCAGCTAGCAACGCCAAACCCACATTCAAATATTTGGCAGCCGACTCATACGCAGTTGCTGTTTTTGCTTTTTGTCCGGCGATGAGATTGAGAAAAGCCAGTTCGTATTTTTCCTCTTCAGTTGTCAGTAAATCCGTGCCGTAATTCAGTTGGTTGACTAAAGCGAAAATATTTTCTTTTCGTTCTTCAATAGTTGTATTTTGGAGCAATAGTTGACCGATTTTCAGGTGCGTTTCTTTTTTCCGATCGTCAGGAATCAGAGAATAGGCGGCTTGCTGCACTCGATCGTGCAAAAACTTGTAGTCAACTTTGACATCTGTTAATTGAATACCGCCCGATTCTTCATTATTAAACACAAGTGGAATTTTGTATTCATTGCCTTGAGGCAAAATCAAACCCGCCTGAAGTGCTGACCACAACTGTGCAGCCGTGACTGGGGAGGATGCTTCGTTGACAACGCTCAAGACTTCTAAGTTAAAGGTGTTGCCAATACAAGCTGCCAGTTTTAATACTTTCTGCGTATTTTCTGGCAGTTTGCGAATATTTCTGGCAATCAGTTCGACGACATTTAAATCTGTAATGCCGATCGATTGAATTTGCGCCAAAGACCACTGCCAAGCGCCCGAATATAAGTCATAAGTTAGCAAGTTTTCCTGATAAAGTGTCTTCAGCAGTTGCGTCAAGAAGAAGGGATTCCCCTGAGTTTTATTTAAAAGTAACTCGGATAGCAGCTTGGAACGAACCGATTCATTTAACGTATCGGCGATTAATTCTTCGACGTGAACGAGTTGTAATGGTCCCAGTACGATATTATTTACAGTTGCACCCGCTTGTTGAATTTTTTCAATAGTTTGAATTGTCGGATGGGTCGGAAAAACTTCGTTATCTCGATACGCGCCAATGAGCAATAAATATTGGCTGTCGCTGTCGGTCATCAGCACTTCGATTAATTTCAGTGATGCCGAATCTGCCCACTGCAAGTCATCTAAGAAGACAACTAGCGGGTGTTCTTTGGTTGTAAATACGCCGATAAATTGTTTGAATACCCGACTAAAACGATTTTGCGATTCAGTTGCCCCCAGTTCTGGTACGGGTGGCTGTTTGCCGATAATTAATTCGACTTCGGGAATAACATCAATGATAATTTGTCCGTTAACTCCTAAAGCCGATAATAGTTTTTCTTTCCAAATTTCGATTTGTTCCGAGCTTTCTGTCAGTAATTGCTGAATTAATGACTGGAAAGCTTGAATCAGAGAAACGTAGGGAATATTCCGCTTGAACTGGTCAAATTTCCCGGCAATAAAATATCCCCGTTGGCGAACAATCGGTTTGTGTACTTCATTGACTAAAACTGTTTTACCGATACCGGAATAGCCGGAAACGAGCATTAATTCTGTGGTGCCATTACTAACGCGATCGAATGCTGCCATCAAAATAGCAACTTCCGCTTCGCGACCACACAATTTCTGAGGGATAAGTAACTGACCTGCTTTATCTGCAAGACCGGGGATAAAATCAGAAATTTCTCCGCTTGTTTGCAGTTTCATCAAACAATTTTCCAGGTCGAATTTTAAGCCGTTAGCGCTTTGATAGCGGTCTTCTGCTGTTTTGGCTAATAATTTCATTACGATTTCCGACACGGCTGGCGGAATTTCTGGATTCAACTGGTGAGGTGGCGATGGTATTTTCGCAATATGGCAGTACACTAATTCCAGCGGATCTTCACTTTTAAAAGGCAACTCACCTGTGAGCATTTCATAAAACGTAACGCCCAAAGAATAGAAGTCTGTGCGATAATCGATCGCCCGATTCATTCTTCCTGTTTGTTCTGGCGACATATAGGCAAGCGTGCCTTCTAACAAGTGAGGATGCGAAAGATTTGAGTTTTCTCGCTCCAAACGCGAGGCAATGCTAAAATCTGTTAACTTTACTTGTCCTATTTGAGTATTTATAATAATATTATCGGGTTTAATATCTTTATGTATAATGTTATTTTTGTGGAGTTCCGCCAGTGCAGACGCTAGCTGAATAGCGATAGAGAGAAACGATCGTACTGAGATTTTTTGAGAAACGATCGCGTTTTTGAGGTCTGTGCCCCCAAAATCTTCTAAGATCAGCGCCAAACTGTTTTTATAGTTTTCTAAGCTATAGCTTTTGACTACTCCTTCTATTTCCAACTCGTGGGAAATTTTATATTCATGGCGCAGGCGGGTAATTTCATCTATGGTAGGATACTCAGATTTGAGGGTTTTGACGATCGTTTTTTGGAGGTCGCGTTCTCTCAAAGCGCGATAAATAACCGTACTGATACCTTGATGAATTTCTTCTGTAATTTTGTAACCTGGTAGTGTCGCAATCATTTTCGTTTGGTGAGTGTTCCCATCACATCATTCTTCTTTGCTCTGTGTAAATTGCGATCGCGATCGGCTTCCTACTGGTAGGATTTGTAAAAGTACGAGCGATCGCTATTTTTTTTGCTCAGTTGTCGCTATGGCAGTAGATTTGCTATATCACTATATAGATATTTATCTATGTTTATTTTTACTGATTTGCATGACTCGTAGGTAGCTTTTGAAATGTGTTGCATTATTCAGTATGAACTAAAAAATTAAGTAAATCTTAAGATGCAAAGCAAATTTATAAAAAAACATAAAAATTAGCATCTAAAAAGTACAAGCTTTCGGTTTTAACTTCATTATTTTAATTTTATTCGCATATATAAGACTTTTCTTGCGTTATCTTAAGATTATATGCTAAAATATAATGTTTGGGATTTTTATAGCGATCGTCCACGCTCCTGTTGCTATGAGATCGATCGAAAAGTATTCTTGGCTAGTTGACACAACTATACATATACAAGCAAGGTAGCTAGTTTTTCACACTATTTAATCTAACCGAACTCTCAATTATCAGAATTTACTTATACATATACAGGCAAGCTTGTTAGTTTTCACAATATACTTCTAACGGTATATCCCCAAAGATATAGAATATATGCAGACACAACAATAAAATTTTGCTTCCTTGAAGTTAAGTATTCGCATTAGGCACTAAAGCATTACAATTTTTTAGAAAAAAACCTCATAGATGGGGAGCTTTTTCTCTACTTTTTCACCTTTAAGATCTATCTTATAAAGATGCTCAATTGTGGTGCATCTTTACAGAAACTTAACAAAAATGACAAAAAGCACTGTTAGCGATCGAGACCACACTTGGGAAAATAATCTACCTGATATTTTCGCTGCCAGCGATGCAGACCAATGTGCAACGCTTGTCAGTTACGAGTTGCGTACACCTCTAACTTCTATTCGCGGAGCTTTGAGTCTTTTGCTGAGCGGCAAGCTTGGCACCCTGACAAAGCAGAGTCAGCGTTTACTGGAAATAGCCATCAAAAACACAGACCGCTTAATGCGTTTGACCAGAGCAATTGAGAATGACGAAGAACTCTCGTTAAGCATTCTTACCGCGACAAATCTAGCACTCTACCGATTGGAAAATGACTTGCGACTGGCAATAGAACACAAAGAATTGGAACTTTACTATCAACCCATAGTATGCTTGGAAACTAACAAAATTATTGGCTTTGAAGCGCTGACGCGGTGGCGGCATCCCCAGCGTGGGTTCATTTCTCCCACAGAGTTTATCCCCATAGCAGAAAAAACGCGACTAATTAATCCTTTAGGAATCTGGGCCATAGAGTCAGCTTGTCGCCAGCTTAAGTCTTGGCAGCAGCAATTTCCCAATTACCGACCTTTAACAATGAGTGTCAATCTTTCGAGCATACAATTATCGCAACCCGATTTGGTTGCACAAGTTCAACGGATTTTGCACGAAACTGGGGTAGCGAGTAGTAGCTTACGGCTGGAAATTACAGAAAGCACGATTATGGAAAATCCCACACGAGCGATCGCTACTCTCAAGCAACTGAAATCTTTGGGACTTAAATTATATTTAGATGACTTTGGTACAGGTTATTCCTCATTAAGCTGTTTGCACGAACTACCCATTGATGTATTGAAGATCGATCGCTCCTTCGTCACTCAAAAAAAATGGGATTTGATTTGGACAATTATGATGCTCGCTTACAGTCAGAAATTAGAAGCGATCGCTGAAGGCGTTGAAACAGCAGAACAATTAGCACAACTCAAGTTGTTGGGATGTCAAAAAGCGCAAGGCTACTTCTTCTCTCAACCAGTGAACGCTGAAGCAGCTGAAGCTTTACTGGGTGGAAATTCAATTCATGAATTGACTGTCCATCTGTAGCGTATGATGCGATAAAATCAGTAAATTATCCTCTTGATTCTTTTGTCTTGATTGCTTCACCACTTTTTCACTTTTATAACTTCATTTTTTTATCTACCTTCAACAAAGCGGTTAAAGCTGCACGGGTCGGTTACTATCCTTCCGACAAAAAATAAGGCTTTCGCGATCGCACATTTTCGCGTAACTTTTTAGGCCCCAAGAACAGGAATGACGCTGACTTTGGCAGCGATAACTTGCCTATCTGTCTGGGTTTGAATACTTGGGAAAAAACCTGTCTATCTTCACGGGATTTTCACTATTGGTGCGATACATTGGATATATACGAATTTGCCTTGCGGAATTGTAGGTGGGATTGAGCTAACGAAAAGCAACAAAGCCAAAGTCAGCGTTGAGTTTCGCGATCGCTCTACCCAACCTACAAAATTTCCTGTTTAGGGCTTACCCGAACAGTATTGAGGGATGGGCTTTTTTCGCGCTATTGCTCTTATTGCTTCTTCAGAAGAAGAGTTAGTTGATGATGCTTGTTCCAGTTTTAAAGTCGTTTGTGCCCAGCCAAAAAAAAATCTGCTAAGACTGTTGTGCCAAGTCGATTTCAACACATTCACATAAGTTTGCCTAGCTTAAAAAGCCTGACTGCTTCCACGAGCATCCGGCAGAAGATCGGTTGTGGTTTTGCTATCACCCTTGCAGTGGCTACAGTAGGTACATTGTTTGGAAATATGGTAGATGCCTTTTATAGGGATCGAGCTGTAAAAAAGATAACCTTTGCCAGTCAAGAAGCAAACCGTTTGGCAGACTGGAAAACAACCATCTTGCAAATCCATCTTCACGAGCATCAGTTTGCTTCTCTCGACATGAAACCGGAAAAATTTGAGCAGGATTATCGTGACTTACTTAATAAAGTAAATCATCTCGAAATCCTATTAAATCAAAGTCAATCATATTTAAAATATTTAGAAGCATCAAATATAAATGTAGAAGATCGAAAAAAATATCAACGGTTTAATTATTTTATTATTAAGTACAAACAAAATATATCTAATTATTTGATAGAACTGAAAGCTGTAATGCGGCAGATTCCAGCCTCTAAAATGAGGCCCCATGACAGCCAAAAAGCACAGCAACTTTTCCGGAATTTTATTAATAGCAAACTTGCTCTTGAATTCGATCGAGTCTCAGATGAAGTCGCACAGCTAGCGGGCGACTTCTTCGCCGCAGAAGCCAAATCGCTGGATATTTTTAAACAAGCCAGTAATTTGCACGCGCTCATCCTCATAACTAGCTTACTGATTTCGGCGGCGATCGCATCAGCAGTAGCACTTCGCATCAGTCGGGCGATCGCTCATCCCATCGAATTAACCACCGCCGTCGCCCAACAAGTGACCGAGACAGCTAATTTTAACCTGAGCGCACCCGTAACTACCAACGATGAGATTGGAAAGCTGACAAATTCCCTCAATCAACTGATTCGACGAATTGCTGAGTACACAGAAGAATTAGACCAAACTCAAGCCCAACTAATTCAAACTGAAAAAATGTCGAGTCTCGGCCAAATGGTAGCAGGAATTGCCCACGAAGTCAATAACCCAATTAACTTTATCCACGGCAATCTCGAACATACTAATACTTACGTTCAAGATGTCATAGAATTGATTCGTCTTTACCAACAAGAATACCCCCTGCCGACTGCAAACATTCAAGACCATCTAGAAAAAATCGATTATAAATTTATAGCTGAAGATTTGCCCAAAACCCTCTTATCGATGCAGATCGGTACGCAGCGTATTCGTCACTTAGTCTTATCGCTACGGAACTTCTCGCGACTCGATGAAGCAGATGTGAAAGATGTGGATCTGCATGAAGGTATTGACAACACCCTGCTAATTCTCAATCACCGCGTAAAAACCCAAATAGAAGTCATAAAGCATTACGGTAACTTGCCGTTAATCGAGTGTTATCCCGCTCAGTTGAATCAGGTTTTTATGAATTTGCTGAGTAATGCGATCGACGCATTAGAAAGTATGCCTGATGATTACAACAAACAGATTGCGATCGCCACTGAATTTGTGCCGCCGGATCGAGTGAAGGTAAAGATTTGGGATAATGGAGCGGGAATCGCACCAGAGTTAAAAAATAAAATTTTCGATTTATTTTTCACTACGAAGCCAGTAGGTAAAGGCACTGGCTTAGGACTTTCAATTTGCTATCAAATTATCAAAAAGCATAACGGCTCCATGCAAGTCAATTCTGAAGTTGGTAAAGGAACTGAATTCGCGATATTTCTTCCGGTTCAACAATCTTCTCCCATGCAAAATAATGGTTTGGGATTAAGGCACAGCGTCCTTAACTAGGTTTAATTTAGCCGATCGACTTTGTGCTGGGATGTAGGACTCATATCTCAGCATATTTAATTATGTGTTGTTAGATAAACTTCGCTTCTGTCTTTGGGCATACTTAAGTAATGGAGTTATTGACAAAAGTAACTTATATACTTTACCCAGACACCAATCACTCCAAATTATAAAACGAGTATGACGGCAGGGTTTTGGCATGAGAATTTTGCTAGTGGAAGACGATGAAGCGATCGTAGCGGTCGTGACAGACTTCCTAGCCAACCAATATTATATTCTCGACGTGGCTCACGACGGAGAAGCTGGTTGGGATCTAGTAGAAGCTTTCACCTACGACCTGGTTTTGCTGGATGTCATGCTTCCCAAGCTAGACGGCATAACTTTGTGCCGTCGCATACGCTCTCATGGCTACCAGATGCCGGTAGTGCTGCTCACTACTCACCAAACCAGTACAGACAAAGTAATGGGCCCAGATGTAGAAGCAGATGATTATGTAGTGAAACCCTTCGATTTAAAAGAATTGGACGCTCGCATTCGCACCTTATTGCATCGGGGAAACTCTGCCACTCCAGTGCTGAAGTGGGCCAAGCTACGCCTTGACCCCAGCACCTGTGAAGTAACCAACGACGATCGACAGCTGCACTTAAGTCCAAAAGAAACACAAGACAAACAAACGCAAATTGTCGCCGCTGGTTTGCCTGACGAACTGACATCCTGGTTGCTGGAACGATTGGGAGTCGTATCGATACAATCCATTCATAGCAGCGAAGAAACGCTCTTATGCTTAGAGCAAAGCAACTGGTCATTACTCATACTCGATCGCAGTCTCATCACCGCAGATGTGGCAGCTGTACTAGACCAAAGTTATCTCAAATTCAAACAAGGGAAACAGTCAGTGCTTTACTGTCTGGAAAAAAATTTGAGTAGCAACTTACCTAACAAAATCATCGGTCAAATCTTGTTTTACCCTTTAGATTGGGAGAATCTAGCGGCGGTCATCGCAGACACTTTGCAGTTGTCTTTACCATCTCCCTCTTTGACCCCTAACCCCACTGCCAACTCCTCTTCGTTAAATCCCACATATGTAAACACAAGCTTAGCGCCGGAACCGCAGAGCAAACCAGCAAGGGAAACCGAAATTTCACCTCAAACCTCGCAAATAGCACACCTCCAAACTACAGTAGGCAAGATTTGGGAAAAATATAAAGACAAGTTTATCAGCCGCGTCGCACTACTGGAGCGCACCAGCAAAGCTTTACTGGCAGGAACTTTGAACGACGAAATGCGCCAGCAAGCTGTACGGGAATCCCACAAGTTAGCCGGTTCTTTGGGTATGTACGGTTTTGAGGAAGCTTCGCACCTAGCGCAGCAAATAGAGCAATTATTGCAGCCCCAAGTACACTTGGGGCAAGCAGAAGCGCAACACCTATCTCAATTCGTGGTACTTTTGCAGCAACAACTACAACAAACTCCAACTACAGAAGCTTCCGACGAGCTCAAAGTTGAAAGCCAGCCCCAGATATTAACAAAAAATTCGCCCCGACTACTAATCGTAGAAGACGATACAGAGCAAGCCCAACTTTTAGTATTGGAAGCCGCTAGTTGGGGAATGCAGGCAGATTGGGCCTGTAATTTGTCTGCTGCCAGAGTTTCCTTAAGTTCAAAACCACCGGATCTGGTATTGCTTGACTTATCCTTTCCCGATACCGACGAAACCGGACTGACGTTGCTCAAACAACTGTCCCAGCAGAATCCGCAACTACCGGTGGTAGTTCTCACACGTTGCGATACTTTTATCGATCGCATAGAAGTAGCTCGATTGGGAGGTTGTGGTTTTTTACAAAAGCCGATCGCTCCCAGTAAAGTGATGGAGATAGTCAGCCAAATGCTACATCGGGAAGACACTGCTAATTTGAAGGTGATGGTGGTAGATGATGACCGAGAAATGCTCCTGAGTCTGGAAACATTACTGCAACCTTGGCGACTGAGGTTGACAACCCTCAACAACCCCCTACAGTTGTGGGATACCCTGGAAGCTACCGCACCGGACTTAGTAATTTTAGATGTAGATATGCCCGATGCGAGCGGGATTGAATTGTGCAAGGTGATACGCAACGATCCTAAGTGGAACAGTCTGCCTGTGCTTTTTATTTCGGCAAGCACAGATCCGTCAACGGTGCAACGAGCCTTTGATGCCGGTGGTGATGACTACATAAATAAGCCAATTAAAGGGCCAGAACTGGTAAAGCGCATTTTCAACCGCTTGGAGCGAATTCGGTTACTGCGGAGTTTTGCGGAAACAGACCTTCTCACGGGACTCGCTAATCGGCACAGCTCGACTCAAGATTTGGAACGCTTCCTGTATATGGCTAAGCGTTATTGTTCTCCTTTCTGTTTTGGTTTTTTGGATCTGGATTATTTTAAGCACATTAACGATCGCTACGGTCATGCAACCGGCGATCGTGTGTTGCGGCGATTGGGAAAATTGCTCCTGCAAAGTTTTCGCTCTGCGGATGTAGTCGCTCGTTGGGGTGGTGAGGAGTTTGCGATCGGTATGTACGGTGTAACCAAACAAGTTGGCGCAAAGCGATTGTCTGAAATATTGCAAACCCTACGCCAACAAGAGTTTGTCGAACTTGATGGCAGTAAGTTTCATATTACTTTCAGCGCTGGGGTCGTGCAGTATCCAGACGACGGTACCGATCTGCAAACTCTCTATCAAGTAGCCGATCGGGTGCTTTATCAGGCGAAAACTTCCGGTCGCAATCGCGTTTTTTGTGCTTGATTAGGGGTTAGGGGGGAGCAGGGGGGCAGGGGGGCAGGGGGGCAGGGGAGAATTAATATTCTTTGTTATTCCTAGAGCGCCAGTCCAGTGGAATGAATTGACAAAAATAACGAAATATCTATTGTGTAGGGGCGTTCGCGTAGCGTGCCGGAGGCATTAGCATTTGGGCGACAATCGATCGCGATCGGCAACAATTTTTTTATCCAAATGCAACGCCGGAGCCGAGGTTTATATAGGCATACACACCTTAATTCTTTTGTCAACCTCTTTTACTGGACTGGCGCTCTAGCCCCTAATCCCGACGCCCGACGCGCTTTCTTTTGACTTTTACCGATCGGATATTACCAATGTAGAAGAAGCCGATCGACCAAATTCTTCGGGAGCGTATTGCAAATGCACTTCCGCACCAGGCCAAATAAATGTACCGGGAGTGACGGAGCGAACTAAGTAGTGGAGGCTATAAACTCCAGCTTCCAAACGATCGCCATAAGCGAGAATGCGATCGCGATAAATCGTTTTATAATCCAATTCCCAACTATCTCCTTGCGCTTGGAAGTAAGGCGTAGCAGTTTGGAAACTGCCATCCACCGCTTCAAAACCGGCAGGTAAATAATCAGTGACGATCAGATGATCCACAGGACGATCGGTAAAAATTTCCAACCCAATATCAAATACCTGTCCGCTAGGTAATTTCAAAGGTTCATCAACCGCATAAAGTCCGATTTTTCGCAGCACTTTATCTTGATTTGCAGCACGAATTTCTCGTACTACTCGCAGACCGTTCAATCGACCAGGTTGATTTCCTGGTAAGCGATAGCGATAAGCTGCCAAATAGTGCAGCGTCCCTTGACCGGATTTTTTCAAGATCAGATCGTGTTGACCGCGAGGTAATTGTGCCATTGGCACTTGCACATCTTGACTGCTTTGACGATAACCTTGAAAGCGAGTTGATGCTAACTGTTTGCCTGCCAGTTCGACTGTCGCGGTAAAGTTAGGCGGTGTAGGCTGAAGTTGAGCGTATTCTACTAAAGCAGTCAGCGCTTCCGCATTATCGTAAGTGTTAGGCCAAGTACCATTTCGGCGTAATGAAAGCAGACTTTGGACTAACCGATCCAAAACTTCCGGCTTGCTTTTTTGGGAAATAAATAAGCGCAAAGCTTGAGCTTGTGCGGTAGTGGGAGAATCAAACCACCGCCAGCGATCGGGTAAATTTATTGTTGCCGATCGACCAGTTTCGTAAACGCTTTCTTGAATTTGATTCAGCAGCGTTTTCGATTCATCCTGCCACTGCGGTAACTGGGATAAATAACGCGCCAACTTAATTTGAGTGACGAAATCGAAGTTATTTCGCTGTGCGTAAATATCTGCAATAAATTCATTGCGCTTGTCTCCTAATTCCCCAAGTGCCATCAGTGCTTGCAGGCGCACCTGATTTTTGCACAGCGGTTGTTTGCAAAAATCATATTGACCTGGGTCTGCCAGAATTTTGCTTAAATAAGTTTTCAGGCGGTTCACCATTGCCGCATCTACTTTCAGCTTGGCAGCAGATGCTTTGGCTAGACTTTCTGCGGCATAAGGAGAAACAAACGGATCTGAGGTTTCTTGTCCCGGCCAAGAGGCGAAACCGCCATCGGGTTTTTGGAGTTTTTGCAAGCGCGATATTGCTTGATTCGCCTGTTGTGCGGGATTGAAATTAGCCAAATTTTGTTGATATTTTTGATTGAGAATTTGCAGATTGGCTGCAATTAATAACTGACTGGCAGCAGGTTCCAAGAAAGGCAATTCGTTATCATCTAAAACTTGCCGTGCAGGTGCGGCAATTTCTGGAATGAGATTGCTGGCAATTTGCACTTCTAAACCGCCGCTGTCATTGGCAACGTTGCGATCGACTTTCAAGGGAATCTTCGCTTGATTGGTAGTTGTACCAGATTCCACAACTTCTTCCGTAACTTCTAAATTTTTCACCTCTAAAGGAACTGCAAAAGCATCGGTTGTACCGTTCAATTGGGTGGTAAATTTCACTTGAGTTTGACCGATACTATTGGCAATCATGGGGAAGCGATAAGCGCGAGTACCGGATTCTGTTTGCGTTTGCAATGTGTTATTTTGAGCAAACTGAATTCCGCCGTTGATTTCGCCAGCAATTGCTAAATTTCCCGTTTGTTGGGTATTGTTTGTTACGGAAAGTCCGCCGTCGAAGCGATCGCCTAATCGCACAAACTGCGGTAAAACAGGATTGGAGATGAGCGGTTGCGTGGCGATGAATGTTGTTTCGCCGTTCCCGAAGCGCAAATTACCATCGGTCGCTACCACCATCACCCGCCAAGTTGTCAAATCGTCGGGTAGTTTGAACTTGACTTGCGCTTGTCCGTTTTCATCACTTAGCACGGAACCACTGTAGTAAGCTAAAGGTTGAAAATCTGTACGAGTGCGCGTATTTGCTGCGCCTGCGGATAGTCCACCCCCATAACCCCAACCTTTTTCTAAAGGTGACGATAACGGTTGCAGCACCACATCGGGACGATTATCGGCAAAACGAGTGGAAATTGTTTGTTCTGCATAGACTGTTTTCACTAAATCTGGCGGTCGATATCCACTCAGTTGCAATACCGCTTCATTCACCACCATAACTGTGAATTGTCCTTTGACGGGATTGCCGCTATTATCGCTAAGTTTGAGTTGCAATGTTTGTTCTGCACCCGGTGGTAGGGATGTTTGTTGCGGCGTCACTTCTACTTTTAAATATTTATCGTCCAACTTTGTATTGAAAGGTGCAAAACCAATTCGCACCAATTCTTTTAAATTGGTTGGTTCTGCTTGCGATAAAGGTTTTCCCTGACGCACGAGTACCGCTTCTACGGCGGCGTTGGGTAGCATATCGGGGGTGACTTTAAATTGAATTTGCGGCGCACTACCTTTAACTTTGGCGATTTGGCGATAAATAATGTTGTGACGAATAACTGCAAACTGTAATTCGGCTTCTGGATAGGGAGATTGTATCAAAACGGTGGCAGTTTCACCGGGTTGATAGGTTTCTTTGTCGAGTTTGATTTCCAAGCGATTATTCTGATATCGATCGCCCCAATTTACGGCGCTATCCCCAGCTACCCAAATTTGCACATCGCTGGCAGTTAATTCGTTTTTGCTATCAGTAAAGTTGGCGCGGATGCGATAGGAACCGGATTCGCGAGGGGTGAGGGATACGGATTGGGGAGTGCTGGCAGAAACGAGTTCTGTTTGTGCGATCGTCTTGTATTCTACTTGATTTCGGGCTGTTACACTGCCTTCCACTACTTGCGTTACGTCGCTGTATTTCATTTGTTGCAATTCGACGCGCACTTTTTGTCCTGCGATCGCTTTACCTGTGGGGTCAGTTACGATTACTTGAATGGGGAAGGGTTTGTTAGCATCGGCGACAAAATCGCTTTGCAAACCAATTATGCGATCGCTTGGCAATGCTGTAAAGCTTTTGGAATCCGCCACCGATAAATTCGACACATCGGAAACTTGCACATCCACCCGATAATTCATCGGATAAGGCAAATCTTTCGCCACAGTTATCGTTTTATTTCCCTTACCTTCCTTATCTAGTAACTGATTGACTTGCAAAACATCGCTAGGTACATTCGGTTTTTCTTCCGGCCAAAACCATTGCCGTCCAAAGGAAAATTTTTCCCAACCTTTGGGAGTAAAGTCAACTGGCGTTCTCGTAATATAATAAGTTGCTTTGCCGCCTTCTACTGGCGAACCAAACAGGTAATTGCTGACAGGTGTGGCTGCTACCTTTTCGTCTATCAAAGCAAATTCTTTATCGAGAGTGAGAGCAACTTTGAAGTTAGGCGGTTTGAATTCGGCAACTCGAAAACTACCGGAAATTTCATTGCCATCTTTATTTTTAGCACTGATGGAATAGTAGCCTAAAGGTTGATTGGCAGAAATCGGTAATTCCACAGAAAACGTACCGAATTCGTTAGTTTTCTGCTTGCCTAAATCTGTAGTTTTACCATCCGGATTTCTCAGATTTACTTCATAAACTGCATTTTTATCAAGCTCGATCGCATCATTTTGCAGATAATAAGCTTCCCCAGTAAACCAAGCTTTTTCTCCCGGTTGATAAAGCTGCCGATCTGAAAAAATCTCTCCTCGCGATACTGGTTTATCGTTTTGCCAACCTGCATCAATACCGTAATCGTAAGAACCGCTATACTCGTTGGTGCGCGTAAAAGCCCAATCTTTATTTTCGCGAGCAATTACTAATAGTTGTGGGGGTTCTGCAAATCCGGTTGCCGATTTCATACATTGTTGCAAATTCTGACGATTTAGCAGCGACGTACCAGTGGCATCGGTTTTGGCAACAGCGCAAGGTTTGACTGGTTCTTTTGTTTTTGCTTCCAATTGAGATTCGTAAATTTCCACAGTCGCATTAGCTACTGGCAAACCATCAGAAAGATGATTGACTCGAATCAATCCCGCATCGGGAAACCATTGGGCAAAGACTCCCAAATTAGTTAATTCTACTAATCCATAAGTAGTATATTCCCGCCACTTTTGTTGGTTGTTTTCTTGATACCTGTTAGTGCGTGCTTGAATGCCATAAGCTAACATCCCAGTCGCCGCGCCTAGTTTTTCTCGCAAAGGAACCGCGACATCAGTAGATTGATTTCTTCTCCCCGCCACTTTAAAAGATTGCCATTCAGCAGTCGGCGGTAATAAATCGGTTTTGTTTCCTTTCGGATAGGCGGAATCAACGTAAACTAAATCTGTAGGTGCGACGACTCGATAAGCTGCTTTATATTGGGATTCGGGCAGATTAACTGTAGAAATATTCAACTGTAAATTTTTGCCAGATGGGAAAATATGCAAATCTGATGGAGCCCAGATATCGCCAGCTAAATCACCTGTTTCGTACTTAAGCGTTACTCGCTTTTCTAAAGTCTGTCCAAACTTATCTTTGAGATTGCGATCGATCGTAATTGTATAAGTTTTGGCCGGTTCTAACGCCCAAGGATTGAGATTGATGACTTTTTCTCCGTCATAAGCTTGCACCAATCGCGGTGCTGGTTTGGGCTGAGGATTTATGGTAATATTTTTTATAGCTGACTCTGCTGTTATGGGATTATTAAATAATAACTGGGCTGCACCTTTGACAAAGCGTCCGTAGCTTCCCGACACATCCGGTTGTCCGAAAAATTGGATTTTGTCAAAAGCTAGCGGTGCGTAAGTTTTTACTTCGCTAACAAACTTGTTTTCTGTGGGCAGATTGCCGATGACAGGACGAATGCCGGGGTCAAATTCTATATAGTAATTTTTGGCTTTTTCTAAGCTTTCTAGCAGAGTTATGATATAATTCCAGTTACGCGCCGAAGGATTGAATTTTTCTTCAGGTGTTTGCTCGGTTGCTGTTTTTTCTAGGTCTACTTTCAGCGGGACTAGATATTTGTCCCCTACTGGGGTTACGGCGAGATGTTCTTTTAATGAAACTGGGTCTAGTTCTACGTTGGATGTAAATTTTAAGGTGGGTCTTAAGTCGATCGCTTCAGGCTCATCTTGCGAACCTTCTGTTTTTCCTGGTAAATTTGTTAATTTAATTGATTCTGTCTGGAAAGTCCAAGCCAAATCCTCTGCCAAACGATGATTTTTGAGATCGGCTAATCCTTTTTTAAGGGTAACTTTTATTCGCGTTGCTTTCGGCAGCGCTTTATCTGCTTGGAATCCCACCATTCGCGGTGTTAAAAAGCGAAACTGACCGGGTAATGCGGGGAGGATTGCAAATTTTTGCAACACTTCCTGTCGATCCGGACTATCAATGCTTTCTACGGGAATTAACGGTTCTTTAAAGCGGATGCGAATTTGCGCCAAGGGTTCCGCTTCGCCAAGAGGACTGATTTGTTCTATCCAATCTGGTAATTGCGGGGTGGGTAGAGAAGAAACTTCTGGTAGGGGTTCGGTACCGGTAATACCCAATAGACCGCAGCCTGCTATTCCCAGGATGAGTGTCAGCGCCAAGCAGAACATCCACGTTTTGACAATTCTGCCGATAACTTGCATTGTTTTCCCCCTACAGCTAATTCAGCATCAATAACTGATGCTACCCGATCGATTATCAAACTTCCTACATTTCCCGCCTAGTAAGTTTCCGGGTTGAGCAATAAATCTTTACGGCTGTTTGGGAATTGTTATAATTCCGGTTGATTGGCTAGAATTCAAAACGTTGCAAGATGCGAGCGAAAACACCTCATTAAATCAAATAGTTGAAAATGAGTAAATAGGCTTGCTTTCTGGTAAAATTTTACTGCTGCCAGACAAACCTAAAATTGTCTTATTTTGTTCCACACACAGGTTAGGCATTTCTTGCCAGCAGTGCCGACAAAACCAATAAGTTTGATGCAGTCTGGCGTGACGAACCATTTGGTAGGAGCAACAAGGACAGTTTGTCATGAGATTATCGCTTTTTGTGATTTTCAGCATATAATAAGGGAGAAGTATTGCAGGTTTCTATTGTTGTTTCTTTTGGCTCTATATCGTACAATTGTGGCAGCATTAAATTCGCATCGATGACATCGATGCAAACTTTAGGTTCTGTAATTATCTGTTGTTTGAGTATGCGGACAATCAAAACGTTATCTTTGTATTCAGCTAGAACTGTTTTGGGATGAACTGGAGAAGGAAAAGGAATTAAGTTTTTAAAACTGCCGGGATGAAAATAACCTTCTACTCCTGTTGCCGTAGGCCACTTTCCCCAGATTAAAAGCGTTTCCTCAGTTACTTCGATATGGATGTCTTTAATATCGATATGGGGAAGAAGAGTTTTAATCACCAATAAATTGGCGGTTTCGTCAATTGTGATACCTGCGATCGCCGATGCTTCTGTGCTGCCAATCCAGAGAGTTGATTGCTGGCAATCTTCCAGCAAACTAGCCCAATAATTTATGATAGATTGGGTTAGTTCATTCAAGTATTCCATCGATCGCCAATAAATAGTGTTCATACGCTTCTAATACATTGAGGTTCTGTTTATATTAAAAGCTATATGCCAAAAATAAAGAACTGATAAAGAACTGATAAAAATACAAATTTTTTAACAAAAATTAATACTCAAATTTCCAGCCCAAGATTTCAGCAACTTCTTCGGTGATTGTAATTGGGTCAAAAGGTTTACTAATCACTCCTGCTATCCCCATTTGGGCAAAGCGGGCGCGATCGCTTGCTAAGACTTTTGCAGTGAGGAGAATGACTGGAATCGATCGCGTGGCCGGATTTGCCTGAAGTTGCTCGTAGAGCGCAAAGCCGTCCATTCCAGGCATCGAGACATCTAGGAGAATAGCATCAATGGCTTCTGTTTGGGCGATTTGTAGCCCTTCCTGGGCCGATCCAGCCGTAAGCGCGGTCCATCCTCCCAAATCTTCTAAGCACGCTTGCACAAGTTCCCGCAGTCGTTCTTCGTCATCCACGATTAACACTTTTTTGGCCATCATGATTGTGCTTCTTGTCGTAGTGAGAGCGTGAAGAAAAATGTACTGCCAACACCAAGACTACTTTCAGCCCAGATTCGCCCACCGTGTCGCTCTATAATACTACGGCAAATTGCCAGTCCTAACCCCGTTCCTCCTTTATCGCGAGAGTCGGAGGCATCCACTTGCTGAAATCGTCCGAAGATAACTTCCAGCTTATCAGCTGGAATGCCTCGCCCCCGATCGCGAACTTGGAACAGGGCCCGATCGATTTGCGGTTCGACACTTACAGTAATGGTAGAACCGGCAGGCGAGAATTTAACCGCATTACTCAACAGATTGATCAGCGTTTGGACAATTGCATCTGATGCTGCCCAAACTTCGATATCGGTGGGATGGATATCGAAAGCGATGTGTTGCCGATCGGCGATCGCTTGCACTGCCTCTACAGCTTGTCGGATCGAATCGATCGCCTTGCAAGCGGTTTTCTCCAAGACAGCTCGACCCGAATCTAACCGTTCGAGATCGAGAATATCGTTGACCAAACGCACCAAGCGCTCGCTATCAATGGCGGCAATCTCGATCATGCGTTTCAACTTGTCTGGCTTTTTGTCGTAGATTCCAGTTTGCAGCAATCCCAAAGATGCTCGAATCGCTGTTAGAGGAGTGCGGAGTTCGTGGCTGACAATACTAATAAACTCACTTTTCATCTGCTCGATTTTCTGTCGTTCGGTAATGTCTTCGCCAATGCTGACTGTACCGATAATATGGCCGACAGAATCTCTTAACAGGGTATTATTCCAAGCGATAAATCGGTGTTCTCCCGATTTTGTGAGGATAAAATTTTGATAGTAGGGATGAGGCTTAGATGTCAGCATTTCCGAGAAAATAGTGTGAAGATGTTGCCGATCGGAAGGCAACACAAAAGTTTCAAACCAGTTTTTACCCAAAGCTTCTGATTCTGTGTACCCAGTCAGTTTCAAGAAAAAAGGATTCACGTAATTCACAGCACCCGCGATATCGAGTCCGACCACGACTAATTGCACGTTGTCGAGGAGAAATCGCCAGCGTCGTTCCGCTTCTCGCAAAGTTGCTTCGGTTTGCTTGCGTTCGTGCAGTTCGATTTGCAGTTTTCTGTAAAGTTCCGATTGCTGAATGGCGATCGCTAGCTGATCGGTAACACGATGTAAGAGGTCTGCTTCAATAGTTTGCCATTGGCGGTAAGAGGAACAAGCGTGAGCAATCAAAAGCCCCCAGACTCTCGATCGATCTGAACCTTCAACTGTTTGGACAATGGGAGCGACAACTTTCGACTTGACACCAACTTCCTGCATAAACTCAACTAAGCAAGACCCCCATTCATCCGTTGCCACATCTGGCACAATGCGTGGCTTTCCCTGGCGATAAAATTTATAGCAGTCTGATGGGAAACATTCATCTAACCACCGCATTTTCTCAGTCACTGGATATTCAGGCAACACCGATTCTTCCACAACACTGCCCGAACCATCCTCATGCAGTTGAAAAATCAATACCCGATCGGCATTGAGGAGTTGTCGCACCTCTGTCACCGTCACCGCCAGAATTTCATCTAAATCCAGCGATCGCCTGATCTGATTGACAATTTGTCCGACCAGATGTTCGTAGTTTGCCTGTTGTCGCAAAGCTTCTTCTGCTTGTTTGCGATGGGTAATATCCTCAACTATGTAGGAAAACCTGGGATACCCACTAGGACTGACTGCAATTGGGCAAACGCTTCCCGATAACCAGCATTCCCGATCGCCAGTACTGTGAAGATATTCAAACCGAACGGGAGCTTGAGTCCGTGCGGCTTCTTGGTAATAGGCAATCCATCGCTCGATCGTCGCAGGCGGTACTCCCAGCGTACTAGCAAACTGATTTTGCATAGTTTCGATCGTTTTGCCGAAAAACTGAGCCGCCGCCCAATTATCGGAAATGTGCAAGATATCTCCGTTATGTAATTCAACAATACCCATCGGGATGGCAGCAGTGTTGAAGAAACTCCGCAATGTGGATTCGCTTTGCTGCAAAAGTTCTTGTGTTAGTTTGCGATCGGTGATGTCGGTAATCATGCCCAATGCGCCCAGAAACTGCCCGGTTTCATCGAAAATGGGGCTATTACCGATGATGCACCACAAATCTGACCCATCTTTGCAACGAAACTTAAAGTCATGTTGCTCGGAGATTCCCTGACGGCGGGCTTCCAGATAATAAGCAGCGATCGCTTGTCCCTGTTCATCCATAAAAGCAAACATCGATTGACCGATCATCTCTGGGACACTGTAGCCCAGCATTTGGGCCATCCCACGATTTACAAAGCTAGTATTGCCCCGATCGTCAATGACCCAGATGCCCTCATTGGCTGTGTCAACAATGCGGCGATACTTCTCCTCACTCTGTTTCAAGGCTTGTTCTGTTCGTTTGCGATCGCTGATATCCTGAACGATGCCATACCATACAGTCTCTCCATTATCCCGACGTTCTGGGATCGAACGACCGTGCAGCCACTTCAACTTGCCACAAGGGGTAATAATTCGCCATTCATTATCAAACGGTTCTAAATTCTCGCGACTGCGACTAATTGCTGCTTGATGTTCTGCCAGATCCTCTGGATGAATTGGGTTCACAACAAAAGAGGCATTCTCTAATATTTGTTCTACCTCAACCTCATACATTTCTTTAATCGCGGGACTGATATACTCAAACCAAACTGAATTATCTGGCGATCGCACGAGCCTGTAAATGGCTCCCGGTACGTTGGCAACTAGGTTTTGAAACTGAGCTTCACTTTGCCGCAAAGCTTGTTCAATTCTCTGGCGCTGGTAAAGTTCCTGTTGCAGGAGGGAATTTGTTTGAGTAAGTTCTGCCGTTCGTTCTGCTATTCGTTGTTCGAGTTCGGCATTTAATTGTTGCAGTGCAATCTCTGCTAATTTGCGAGCCGTGATATCGGTAGAAAGTCCAGCAATCCGGTATGGTTCTCCCGCCTCGTTATAAACAAAAAATCCCCGGTCGTAAATCCAACGGATGGAACCATCGGGACGTAAAATGCGGTACTCCTCCTCAAAATCTGCCTCGCCATTCACCAAACGATTTAGAGAGAGAGAGACGCGATCGCGATCCATAGGGTGAATGCTATCTAGAAATGAAAATGGATTTTGATAGAGACTTTTGCGCGGTTGCTGCCAGATAGTTTCATAAGCGGGATTGATGTAGAGAATTTGGCTGTAATCTGCGGTATAGAGAAAGAAAACATCTTCAATATTTTCTGCTAATTGGCGGAATTTTTGTTCGCTATCGCGCAAGGCGACTTCAGTTTGCCGACGTTGCTGCAATTCTATTTGTAATTTTTCTACCAGTTCGGCTTGCTGAATGGCAATGCCGACTTGAGTTACCACCTGTTGCATGAGTTCAATTTCAGAGGGTTGCCATTGGCGAGGTTCTCCGCAGTGATGCGAAATCAGCAATCCCCATAGTTCCTTTCCATTCAGGATGGGAACAACTAAATTGGCTTTGACTTGGAAATTTGTCAGCAATTCCACATAACAAGGGTCGATTTCCGGCGTGTCGATATCTGATTTGGCAGTAACTAAACCTTGTTGGAAAGGTTCAACATATTTTTCACCTAAGCACGGGTCGTAGATTTGAGTAGATAAAATAGCTGTCCATTCCGAGCCAACTGATTCTACTACTACAGTTCCGCTCCAGTTTGGGGCAAATTGAAAAATAATTACGCGACTCGTTTGCAGCAATTGCCGCACTTCGTCCACCGTTGTTTGGAGGATTTCTGCTAAATTGAGAGATTTTCGGATGCGCTGGCTAATTTCCACGATCGTCCGTTGTTGCTCCCATTGCTGGTGCAGCAAGACTTCTGCTTGCTTGCGTTCGGCTTCGCCGCGTTTGCGATCGTCAATATTGATGACTGTCCCTGTCATTCCTAGAGGTTGACCTGCGGCATCGTAAACACCGTGTCCCCGCGCTTCGATCCAATGAATGCTGCCATCCGGCCAAATAATGCGATACTCGTGCTGATAGATATGATATGTTTGGAGAGCTTGTTGTAGCGATCGATCCCAGCTTTCGCGATCGTCTGGATGAATAAAGCGATCGAAGGTTTCGTATCTGCCATCAAATGTACCGGGAGTTAAGCCAAATAACTGTTCTTGTTCTGGCGACCATTTGATTTTTCCCGTCGCGATATTCCAATCCCACATCCCCATTTGAGCCGCAGACAGAGCCATCCGCAATTGCTCGGCATTTTCATCGGATAATTGCTGGCTAAGTCGCTCTATCTTTTTTTTGTTCTCCTTAAGATTGCTGGTGAGCAAAACGATCGTTAAAGCAACTGCGAGAAAAAAACTTACCTGCAATAAATTCTCCACTCTATCGATCGAAAGTTGATGTAGGGGAGAAAAGAAGAAATAATCGATCACCAAAGTTGACAGCACCAGTGCCAAAATTCCCGGTCGCCAGCTGCCATACCAGGTAGCGATCGTGATGGCGAGGTAGAAAAATGTACCAATGGTGCGAAATGACAGAGGTTCTACCCAGAGTGTGAGTAGCACAGCGATCGCAGTCCAGACAATTGCAACTCCGTAGGGTAAAAATCGTCGATAAAACCTCATCGTTATTACCTCAAAGTCGCCGCTTCTAAACAGCTTTTTTTCGATATCTCACTCGCTCAATTCGACTGAGTACCCGCGTGACCAGTTCTGGGCCCAGTACTGGCTTGGTAATGAAATCATCAGCACCGGCGGCAAATGCTTGTTGAAGAGATTCCGCATCAGTATGGGCTGTTACTACCAAAATTGGTAAATCGCCCCAATGGGTATCTTGCCGCACCACCTGACACAACTCTAGACCAATGTATCGCCAAAGCGTTTGCCTGTTGAGGTTGTCGGTAAGTTCGTAATTATGGTCAGCAAAGACTTCGCCTCTACTCGGTATTTCTAGATCCAGCAACACTAAGTCTGGAGATGTGGCAATTAGCACTTCCCAAAATCGCTGGGGTTCTGTCAGAGTTGTCACCTCTAACCCCCAAGGAGTCAGCAACGCCGATAATCCAGCCAGGATTGCGGGGTCATCGTCTACGATTAAGATTTTAGCTTCGGAAGTTTTGGGTTGAGGTAAGACACGGGCGATCGTTTCAAAAATATCTTCGATCGCGGCAGGCTTGTGTAAAAATTGCTTAGCGCCTAATCGGGATACCGCCACTCGATCGGCAAGGCTATCTCGTGCGGTAAATACAACGACTGGAATCTGTGGCGATCGCTCTGCTAATTCTCTCAATAAGGTTAATCCATCTTCTTCTCTATCGGAAAAACTTAAATCTAGGAGAATCGCATCGGGAGTCGCCATTGCAAGGCGCAATCGGGCAGTTGGCAGATCGGGAGCAATTTTTAGGCGGATTCCCCATGAATTGGCTTGGGCTTGTAAATTTTCTGTTAGCACCGTATCGTCATCGATCGCCAACACGCGATGAGTTTTCATTGTCGGGGTTGGTTGGATATTTACAGGGATGGGAGGCTTTGTTAACTCCTCCTCCAATGCTGTTACCAATTGGGAAAAACGGCAAATTTCATCTCGTTTTAGGGCACTGTCTTTAATCAGTAAATGTTCTAGTTCTCGCGCCAGTTTAGAACCCTCTGGATAACCAAAGCTCCCCATCGATCCTGTCAGTTGATGCGCTTCGTGCTTTGCTTTCTGTTGTAATTCTTCCTGACAATTCCCTGCCAAGAGTGCGGTTTTTGCTTCTGCTAGTACGGCAATTTGTTCTGCAAAGGAATTACGAAATTTTTGCAGCACTCGATTTACAGAAGAGATATCTTTGACGCGAGGTTTTTGCAGGCTATCTTTGTTTGCTTCGGAAGTAGAAATGGAGCGATCGGGTGCGGGCTTTAACCGATATCCCATGCCATAAACTGTTTCCAGAATTTCTGCGTTCAGACCTCCTAATTTCAGTTTTTTTCGCAAGTCTTTGATATGAACCGTGACTGCATTTTCCGTTGGTGCATCATCAAACCCCCAAAGTCGGTCTAGAATAGCGCTGCGGTTGAAAATGCGATCGGGATTTTGCAAAAACAATTCCAGTAAGCTATATTCTGTGGCAGTCAGTGGAATTAGTCGATCGCCGCAAGTGACTTTCCCGGAGATTGAATCTAAACAGAGGTCTCCCCAACTTAGCGTGCATGATGGATTCCCACTACTCCAGCGCAACAAAGCTTGAATCCTTGCCAGCAATGCTTCCTGGTTATAAGGTTTAATCACATAATCATCCGCCCCGGCATCTAGCGCCGCTATAATATTTACATTGGTATTTTTCTCGGTTAGCAAAAGGATCGGTTTGCTGTAACCTTGCGATCGCAGTTGCCGACACAAGCTAATTCCGTCTAACTTGGGAATGTGCAAGTCCAGCAAAATAAGGTCGTACTCAATTGCTGTCACTAAGTCTAACCCGGTTTGTGCGTCGGTTGCCAAGTCGATCGCGTAATTATGCGCTGCTAATACTCCCGTTAATGTAGCCGCGACCGAGTTGTCGTTTTCTACTACCAGAATTTTCATCTTTTTTCCTATCGAGATGGACTGGCAACAGAAAAACCTCGACGCATACTTTTACTTTCAGCTAATTCTACCTGAAAATTCACTCGATCGCTCATTTCTTTGCTTCTAATTTCTAATGTCCAATTGCCCGGTTGCAGTTGCCAAAACAAGGTATTTGATGACTGAGTTGCCACTTTTTCTCCGTTCAACCACCACTCTACCGGTTGACTAGATCCATTTGCCAGTTTAAATTGTAGCCTTTGCCGAACATTTGATCGATCTGGATAAATAAGAAAAAAATCACCATTGCGAGGAGATAATATTTTCAGTTGGCTCGGTGCTAAATTTGGTTGCGTTTGCATTGCCAACCATTCATTATATTCGGCAGGTAAATTGAGGCGATATTCCGATGACTTGCCATCACGCGATCCCATTTGATAAAAAGTATCTGGATGACTTTCGTAATCGCTGATATCTTCTGGATAAAAATATTCTTGCACAACTGAAGGACAAGCAGCAGTTGGACGCAAGCCGGATAATGCACAAATGGGTTTTTGCACTAAACCTTTGGGAGCCGGAAAAGCTACGGGTTCTTCACGTTCGTGCAAGTGTAATATGATACGATTCCACAAGGGGGCTGCACCCATGACACCGGAGACTTTATCCATACGATCGCCATCAAAATTCCCTACCCAAGTCGCCACAGTATAATCTGTAGTAAACCCGACTGTCCACGTATCTCGAAAATTAGAAGAAGTACCCGTTTTCACAGCTGCTGGAAATGGCAAAGCTAGCACAGATTCTACACCAAATGCTTTGGCACGTGCGTGAGCGTCGCTCAGCATATTGGTAATTAAAGTCCATTCCGACCTCACTCCCAACCCCTCGCGTTTCCCCTCCTTCCCTTGCAGAGAAGAAGGCTGGGGCGTTAGGTTTCCCAAAATACTAACCAGCGGTATAGCGTCGCCTTGTCTAGCCATTGTCAGATAAGCGCGAGCTAATTCCCACAAACTGACTTCCCCACTCCCTAAAGTTAATCCCAAACCGTAATATTCTGCGGAATGATTGAGATTGGTAAAACCCAGTTGATGCAAACGTTCTAAAAATGTGGCTACGCCAACTTTTTCCAATACCCGCACTGCCGGAATGTTGAGGGAATTGGCTAAGGCAATGCGAACTCTTACCGGGCCTTGAAAAGTTTCGCTATAATCTTGAGGACTGTAAATTTTGGCTCCTGGAATCGCATAGCGAGTCGGTACATCTGCTAAAATTGTATTCGGGCGAATGATGCGTTTTTCTAAGGCTAATTCGTATAAAAATGGTTTGAGGGTTGAACCCGGTTGACGCAGTGCTTGTACGCCATCGTTCCGTCCTATTTGCGTTTCGTTAAAATAATTGGGGGAACCAACATAAGCTAGTACTTCTCCAGTTCGATTATCGATCACTAACGCGGCTGCGTGATGCACGTTGTTAGGCGCGAGGGTGCGGACGACTTCTTGTACTTGCGCTTCGACAAATTGCTGCAAAGGACGATCGATTGTTGTGCGAAGATTGCCAGAATGAGTTACTTTTAAATTACCATTATCCAATTGATTGGCTACCCAAAATAAAAAATGAGGGGCGGCGAGGATACCTTGCTTGCGAAGTTGAATAGTAATTTTTTCAGATAAGGCTCGATCGGCTTGAGTACGACTGATATATTTATCTTTGACCATGCGATCGAGTACGTAAGTTTGTCGTTGCTTCAGTGCTGACAAATTATGATAAGGATTGAGATTGGTAGGATCGTTCGGTAAGGCAGCCAGTAAACTCGCTTGTGCTAAATTTAAATCGCTGGCAGGTATGCCAAAATAAACGCGAGCGGCTGCTTCAACACCATAAATATTACCTCCCATCGGTAAGCGATTAAGATAAGCAGAAAGGATTTCATCTTTACTCATTCCTGCTGTTAAGCGCCACGATAACCAAATTTCTTGGATTTTTCCTGCCAATGTGCGCGGTACGGGGTCGAGCATTCGCGCTAGTTGCATGGTGATGGTAGAAGCGCCGGAGACAATTCTTTTGGCTTTAATTGCTTGCAGGATTGCTCGTGCGATCGCTTTCGCATCCAGCGCCCCATGCTGATAAAATCCCCTATCTTCGGCGGCGATGATGGCATTTTTGAAATGGGGAGAAATCTCGTTTAAAGGTACAACTGCGGTATGTTCTTGGTTACGGCTGAGCAATGTTCCTAATGGTAAGCCGTTGCGATCGCTAAATTCGATCGCTTGTCGGTCTTGCATCAAATCCCTGGCACGAATGGGAACAAGATACGGTATAATTCGCACAGTTATAACGAACAATGCTATAATAATTGTAGCTTGTACGATTATTTTTTTAATAGGTGTTAGTCTGCGGTAAAGTTTCTGCAATTTTCCACATCCTCTTTGACATTATATATTATTATTTAATAACTCCAAACAGGTTTTGGCTTTGATGCAAAATATAAAACAACGCAAGCCTGATATCGGTTATATTCCTACAGAAAGCGAGCAAGTTAACGCCGCACTCGCACTAGCTAATATAACATCTGACGATATTGTTTACGATCTCGGTTGTGGAGATGGAAGGGTAGTCATCGCAGCAGCTCGACAGTACGCTGCTAGAGGCGTAGGTATCGATATCGATCCGGAACGCATTCGGGAAGCACAGGAGAACAGCAAGAAAGCTGGGGTATGCGATCGCGTGCAGTTTCGCCAAGAAGATTTGTTTGAATGTGACTTCAGCACTGCTACAGTTGTCTTCCTTTATCTGTTACCACATCTCAATCTTAAACTCAAACCAAAATTATTTAGCCAACTCAAGTCCGGTACTCGCATAGTTTCTCACGATTTTGATATGGGTGACTGGAAGCCTTCCGCTAAGGTCGCTCTGCTTTTTCCAGAAGAATGCACTCTTTACTATTGGGTAATTCCTGAAGGGATTAGGGGAAGAAGGGTCTAGTTTGTAGGTTGGGTTGAGGAACGAAACCCAACTTATTAGTTTGTAGGTTGGGTTGAGGAACGAAACCCAACTTATTAGCAGAGAAATCTCAAAGTCAAAAGTCAAAAATTAAAGTAGATTAAGTTGAATCATATCATATTCGGTAGCATCAGTTGCATAAAAAATTTCTTTCTTATCTGCGTTAATCTGCGTTAATCTGCCTAATCTGCGGTAAAAATTTAACCCCCGATCTCCACAGATAATATGAGAGCATCACTCACATACTACCGATGCCACCGAACATGATATTACATTTCGACCCAACCTACTGCTAATGTGTCTCAACCTTCAAGCAATTGCCAGAATTGGCGAGAATTTTCAATTAACTCAAAATCCGGGTCATTTTTGGCTTGGACGCGATACTTGGGATTGAGAGAAATCGCCTTCTGTAAGTTTTCCAGTGCTAATTTCACCCGTTCCTGCAAAGCATAACAAACTGCTTTATTGTAATATGCGGGTGCATATTTCGGTTGCAAAGTCAAGGCGCGATCGAAACTTTCAATTGCTTCGCGATCGCGTTCCAATTTCACCAGCATCTCACCTTTATAGTTCCAGGCTTTATGAGATTCGGGATTCAATTCAATGGCTTTATCGAAAGAAGCGATCGCATCTTCATATCGTTCTAACACGCTCAAAGCCAAACCGCGATTTAACCAGGCTACCCCATCATCCGGCTGCACTTTGACAGCTCGGTCAAAAGAATTAAAAGCTTCTTCGTGTTGTTGTAATGTTCCTAACGCAACGCCGCGATTTACCCAAGCTTCCTGATAATCTGGTTTGAGTTCGATCGCTTTATCAAAGGATGCGATCGCTTCTTCGTGTTGTTTCAACCTCACCAAAGTCATTCCCCTTTGCACCCAAGCTTTGCAGTCGTCTGCTTGCAATTGCACCGCTTTATTAAAAGCTGCGATCGCATTTTCATAACGCTGCAATTCTTTCAACGCCAGTCCGCGATGATACCATATGCTGGCGTCATCGGGTTTGAGTTTTTGTGCTTTTTCAAAGGAAGCGATCGCTTTTTCGTATTCCTTTAATTCCCAGAAAGCCAAACCTCGACGATATAAGGCTTCTGGATTATCCGGCTTGATTTCGATCGCTTGTTCGTAGTTGGCGATCGCTTCTGCATAGCTTCCCTCCGAGAATAGCTGATTTCCGCGATCGACATAATCGTTCCACGTCATGAAAAACTCTGGATGATTCGCTTTCAGACGTTCTAATTGTTCGCTCAAATCTTTGACTTTCGGCCCGACTTCTGGTATAATTGCCTCTACAACTGATAGCGGCGAACTTGATGCCAGTTGTTTCAGGATTTGTGCTTTTTCGATTTCAGCTTGGGATAAAACTTCCGCCAGCTTTTCCGCAAATGTAGCTTCTACACTCTCCAAATTTTGAATAGTTAAATTCTTCCTTGTTTGAATTTCGCTTTGGAATTGGTCTATGCGATCGCTAATCTCTGCGTTTAACCTTTCCATATTCTCTACGGTCTGATTTTTTCTGCCTGTAATCTCCGTATTGAACACAGAGAATTGATTTGTCGCGCTTCTTTCGACTTTCTCCAAGGTATGAATAACTTGTTTCCGCTTTTCTTGGATACCAGATCGGGAATCAGAAACTCCAGCAGCAAATTCAGTCTCGATATTTTTGATATTTTGGAGTACCTGCGCCATTTCCGTTTGGATGTGCGACTGGGAATCGGAAAGTTGAGAACTCATCTGCACGCCTAATTTTTCCAAGTTCGCAAAGGCGTCTTCATACAGCTTTTTAATTCTTTGTTCCGCATTTCCCTGAATTTCTGCTAGTTTGGGAGCAAACTCGTATTCCAGCTTTTTCAATTTATCTAGGATCGAATCTCGTTGCTTTTGCGTATCTACCTGGAGTGCAGACAATTGATTCGCCAGTTCCGACCCAGCTTGTTTGATATTTTGCAATACCGATTCTTTCTGGCTTCTAATTTCTGTCTGTAATTCATAAAGTTGAGGGGCAAATTCCGATGCCAATCTCTCTAGGTTTTGGATGGTTAAATCGCGTTGCTTTTGCACATCATTCTGAACTTCAGCCACTTGCATTGCCAATTCTCTTTCCGATTTTTCGATATTTTGCAATACGGCTTGTTTCTGTGCTAAGACAGCAGTTTGAATTTCGTCAAGTTGAGGAACGAATTCTGTACTTAATTTTTGCAGATTCTCAATGATTAAGCTTTTTTGTTCGGCTGCATCCACACCGAGTTCGGAAAGGCGAGATGCAAACTCATTTTCTAATTTTCCCAGCGCCGCTTTCGCATCTTTGATTTGCGTTTCTAGTTCTGCGAACGCCTGTTGCTTCGATCGCGATAAGTCAGCTAAGACTACAGATATATTGTCTAATTTGACATCTATCTCTTGGTGGAAATCTTCTGCGCGATCGCTTAAGTCTTCTCCCACATCTTCCGCTTTTTGCAGGAGGTGTTGCACTTTTTGATTCGCAGCTGCAAGTCTTCCCTGCAAGTCTTCCAGTTCGTTGAGGTGTTTGGTGACGAGATCTGTGACTTCTCGCATCACCGATCGCCTTAAAATAAATAAAGCCGCGAGCGCACCTGCCAAAAGTATCGCCAGCGTTCCCAGCAATACGTTGAACAGGAGAGTCGTCCCACTAAAGGCGCGATTCGCCTCCGCTTTCACTTGTTCTTGAATGCGTCTTTGTTCTCTTAATTGCTCTAGTTCTTGCCGTTCGCTAGCGGAAAGCGCTAAATTAACACTTGCATCCTTTGTCTTAGACGAAGTAGGTTGAGCGATCGCAAGACAGAAAGACAACAGGACTGTCGAAAGAACGACACTTCCTTGCGATACAAAGGCTAAGACGTGAGGATGCTTGTGCTTCATGATAACTTCCTTTGTCTGTTGAGCGAGTTTGGCACGAACTATTACTAGGATATAAACTTGCTCTGCAAATGAGTTATCTGTCTTGAATATTGGTAGTTATATCAATTTGTTTTTAATTGTGCCACAAAGTCTATACAGATTCTGCATCTAAAAATTTCGTTATATCTTTTAAATGGAGGTAAGCGGACTCGAACCGCTGACATCCTGCTTGCAAAGCAGGCGCTCTACCAGCTGAGCTATACCCCCGAAACGGACTTTTTTTAAGCACTTCTGTTATCTTAGCTCTTCGCTTGCTTTTTTGTCAAGAGTCGAGCAAAAATTTTTTGGAAGCGCACCTTATTCAGAATAGCTCTGTTAAGTTATTTTGTAAAGTAGTACAGAAAAATTCGATCGGTGCGATTAAGGAAATGGGCCAAGTTGTTGCCGCTTTCTATAAATTTGTGAGATTGCCGGACTTTGCGGCGAAACGAGAGTTGTTGTTGTCGCACTGTCAAGCACAGGGTATCAAGGGGACAATTTTGTTAGCGGCAGAGGGGATTAACGGCACGATCGCAGGTGACCGGGAGGGGATAAACTCGGTGTTAGAGTTTTTGCGTTCCGATCCGCGCCTGGTTGACTTAGAGCATAAAGAATCCTATGCCGATTTTCCACCGTTCGATCGCATGAAGGTGCGCCTGAAGAAAGAAATCGTTACCTTGGGATTGCCGGACATCGATCCGCTTGTCCACGTAGGTACTTATGTCAGTCCGCAGGCGTGGAACGAGCTGATTTCCGATCCGGAAGTAATCGCGATCGACACCCGCAACGACTACGAAGTATCGATCGGCACTTTTAAAGGGGCAAAAAATCCACAAACTGCCTCATTTCGCGAATTTCCAGAATACGTTCGTCACAATCTCGATCCGAACAAACATAAAAAAGTCGCTTTATTTTGTACTGGTGGGATTCGCTGCGAAAAAGCCACCTCCTTTATGATTGCCCAAGGATTCTCCCAAGTTTATCACCTCAAAGGCGGTATTCTCAAGTATTTGGAGGAAGTTCCCCCAGAAGAAAGCCTCTGGGAAGGAGAATGTTTCGTATTTGACCAACGTGTCGCCCTCAGTCAGGGTCTGGAGTTGGGAACTCACGAAATGTGTTCCGCTTGCGGACATCCCATTTCTGAAGAAGATAAAAACTCGCCTGATTATCAGGAAGATGTTTCTTGTCCCCATTGTTTCGATCGACTCGCCGACCAACAGTGATTTTGGATTTGCGATCGAAAATGAGAAATCGCGTTTCTTTGTAATATGTTTCATTCTGTTTCAATCCCTGAAAGGGATTTTAGTGGTTTCCAACTTAGCTTCAATCACTTTGATGGGTTCCAGTTGGCGTTTCAATCCCTGAAAGGGATTTTAGTGGTTTCCAACCATAATTAATGTAATTGGTACTGTTGTTTCCGGAACGTTTCAATCCCTGAAAGGGATTTTAGTGGTTTCCAACCCCATCATACCTTTCAGGGCAAAAATATGCCAATTGGGAATGTTTCAATCCCTGAAAGGGATTTTAGTGGTTTCCAACCGAACTGCACCAATGGGGAAAAGATTCGTTGAGCGTTTCAATCCCTGAAAGGGATTTTAGTGGTTTCCAACTTCCAGGTTCAAGTCCTGGCTGTCTCTTTTTAAAGTTTCAATCCCTGAAAGGGATTTTAGTGGTTTCCAACGGAAGTAATAATGCAGTTGATAATCACGGATATTCGTTTCAATCCCTGAAAGGGATTTTAGTGGTTTCCAACCCTAGCTCTCATTCAGTAGAAAATGAGAAGCTATCAGTTTCAATCCCTGAAAGGGATTTTAGTGGTTTCCAACGCAAGCAAAGAGTTGGTAGCAACAGCAACCCCAGTGTTTCAATCCCTGAAAGGGATTTTAGTGGTTTCCAACATTATGAGGGCAAGGTAATTAGCTCTAAGGCGATCGTTTCAATCCCTGAAAGGGATTTTAGTGGTTTCCAACGTATGTGGGGGAGTGGCAGTGTGTACGCGCAAGCGTTTCAATCCCTGAAAGGGATTTTAGTGGTTTCCAACTTTGTGTGCGCCGCTAGCGGCATCGATCGCATCTTTCTTGCCGCCAGGAGTTTCAATCCCTGAAAGGGATTTTAGTGGTTTCCAACCTTGAAAGGCGTACAGCAGCCACCAGAAATTGATTTTGCTGTTTCAATCCCTGAAAGGGATTTTAGTGGTTTCCAACGGAACCAATAACACCGTGGATGTTGGTTGCAACGAGTTTCAATCCCTGAAAGGGATTTTAGTGGTTTCCAACCCTCTGGCATTGCCCATCCCGTTGCTGTGGTGGAGGTTTCAATCCCTGAAAGGGATTTTAGTGGTTTCCAACATTATTGTCATTTCTGATGTATCACTATCTCGTAGCCGTTTCAATCCCTGAAAGGGATTTTAGTGGTTTCCAACACTCACCACACCTGTAGTGTTTATCATCCCAGCCTGTAGTTTCAATCCCTGAAAGGGATTTTAGTGGTTTCCAACAATAGGTAGGCGATCGCTGTTAGTGTTGCTTTCAGCGTTTCAATCCCTGAAAGGGATTTTAGTGGTTTCCAACCCAATTACAAATGCTCAGCTTCGGTCAAAACTACCGTTTCAATCCCTGAAAGGGATTTTAGTGGTTTCCAACGCTTCTTAAGGTAATGGAAGATGCCGATATAGGAGGTTTCAATCCCTGAAAGGGATTTTAGTGGTTTCCAACAGCAGCCGGGAATGCCAGGGGATGCAATCAGGGCCGGTTTCAATCCCTGAAAGGGATTTTAGTGGTTTCCAACTGATTTTGACGGTATCAGTGGGGTAACGGGAACGGTGTTTCAATCCCTGAAAGGGATTTTAGTGGTTTCCAACTTAATTGGGGGATTCATTCACCAATTGAGGAAAAGTTTCAATCCCTGAAAGGGATTTTAGTGGTTTCCAACTGAAGGGATTCGATCGCTCCAATAATTGCCGGGAGTTTCAATCCCTGAAAGGGATTTTAGTGGTTTCCAACATCTGCTGCACCGTTCGCGATCGGAGCGAAATCGTTTCAATCCCTGAAAGGGATTTTAGTGGTTTCCAACGACTAAACCCAAAATGCCTGCAACCTTTATTACACGTTTCAATCCCTGAAAGGGATTTTAGTGGTTTCCAACGGAGTTGAAAGCTCCGGGTTAAGGACAAGGACAAGTAGTTTCAATCCCTGAAAGGGATTTTAGTGGTTTCCAACCTCTAGCTTGCACTTGCGATCGCTCCACTTCGAGAAAAAATGTTTCAATCCCTGAAAGGGATTTTAGTGGTTTCCAACCTACTAACAGACATTCAGAAAGCGATCGAGGAAGTTGTTTCAATCCCTGAAAGGGATTTTAGTGGTTTCCAACGCCTTCAATAGCTGATAGCAACGTACAGAAACTTTAACCACGTGTTTCAATCCCTGAAAGGGATTTTAGTGGTTTCCAACTCAGAGATAAATACAATGACTGGAATGAGCCAGCCGATGTTTCAATCCCTGAAAGGGATTTTAGTGGTTTCCAACAGTAAAAAACTTCTGCGATGGCAAGCTATTATACAGTTTCAATCCCTGAAAGGGATTTTAGTGGTTTCCAACCTTGACGCTCTAACCAGTCGATAATCTCGGTATTGTTTCAATCCCTGAAAGGGATTTTAGTGGTTTCCAACCGGGAACGGATGAAGCGCTTGAGTGGGATGGCAAAGATATGTTTCAATCCCTGAAAGGGATTTTAGTGGTTTCCAACGCAGTAAGGTTGTCTGGTGCGATCGTAGGCAAAGTTTCAATCCCTGAAAGGGATTTTAGTGGTTTCCAACATACCAAGGTATTTAGCGGAAATATCCGGCCTATGTCAGTTTCAATCCCTGAAAGGGATTTTAGTGGTTTCCAACAGTAGGATTTGCAGCCGGTCAGTTAGCTGGTAGCAGAAAAGTTTCAATCCCTGAAAGGGATTTTAGTGGTTTCCAACAACACAAGCTAACAAACCTACTCGTCAAGATAGAAGTTTCAATCCCTGAAAGGGATTTTAGTGGTTTCCAACGCTCCCAATAATCAATTTGAATTAATTACTGAGTGTTTCAATCCCTGAAAGGGATTTTAGTGGTTTCCAACCTGCTGCTCTTATTCTTAGTATTGCAGCCAATATGTTTCAATCCCTGAAAGGGATTTTAGTGGTTTCCAACTGCAACATCCTCAAACCCAGATAATATGAAGTTTTCAAGGTTCGTTTGCGACTACCGAGATAAAGAATAGCATTTCAGCAATCGGCTTGTAAAGCAGGCATCGAAATTTTTTCGTGAAACCCTTTGCTGGCAAGGGTTCCAGACACTGCGACTACCCCTTTCCACACCAAGGGCAGCCAAACGCTTAGCCAGAGAGGACTTCAGCCAAAATTTAGAGATTGCCAACCAAAACACCTCCACCCAGTCGCAGCGATACCCCTTGTCGATCGCACGGCTAACTCATTGTAATGAGAGAAAATTATTTCAGATGGATTGAGTGTATAACAACGGTGAAATTGGGGAAAAATCATCAACCTCTCTTTCTCCCCTGCTCCCCTGCTCCCCTGCTCCCCTGCTCCCCTGCCCCGCAGACATTTCGATCGCAAAGTCAGATAATCACATTTTGATTTATTTGTCAAGTATTCAACGCTACTAACTTGCCTGTGGCTGCATACAATATCAGCAGCGAATAGAGAGCGATCGAACCCTTATTCCCATGCGATCGCCAGCATCAATTATAATGAGAACCATTATAATTTTTGCAGTTAAGTCCGCTAAGATAAAAACCATGACCGTAACAACCACAAAACCTGAAAACGAAATTTTCGATCTTCCCAAACGGGGAATGCCAGTTACCATAATTACCGGATTTCTCGGCAGTGGGAAGACAACATTACTCAATCATATTTTGCAAAATTGCCAAAATTTAAAAGTCGCAGTTTTAGTGAATGAGTTTGGCGACATTAATATCGATAGTCAGTTGCTTGTCTCCGTAGATGAAGATATGATGGAACTGAGCAATGGCTGTATTTGTTGCACGATTAACGATGGCTTGGTCAACGCAGTTTACAGCGTGCTGGAAAAGAGCGATCGCATCGACTACTTAGTCATAGAAACGACAGGTGTTGCCGATCCGTTGCCGATTATTATGACATTTTTAGCAACAGAATTGCGAGAACTGACGCGACTCGATTCGGTTTTAACAGTTGTAGATTCCGAAACATTTACACCAGAGCATTTCGAGAGCGATGCAGCTATTAATCAAGTTGCCTACGGCGATATCATTTTACTCAACAAAACCGATTTAGTCCCAGAACAAAAACTTAAGGAACTGGAAGACTACATCGGCAGTGTCAAAAATGAGGCCAGAATATTGCGATCGCAATATGGCAAAGTTCAACTGCCTTTAATTCTTGATGTTGAACTTTCTCAACCAGACTCATATTCTACCACAAAAGCAACCGATACTCACCATCATCACGAACACGAACACGATGGCGAACACGACCATCACCATCATCATTCAGACCACTTAGCAAATGATGGTTTTATGTCGGTGTCATTTCAAAGCGATCGACCTTTCATCGTCGATAAATTTCAAAACTTTTTGACAGACCAAATCTCTAAAAATGTTTTCCGCGCCAAGGGAATCGTTTGGTTTAAAGAAAGTAATCTCCGCTATATCTTTCAGCTTAGCGGCAAAAGATATGACATGAACACAGATGAATGGCCGACGAAAAAGCGCAGCAATCAGCTAGTTTTCATCGGGCGAAATTTGCCAGCAGATGAAATTCGAGATTTATTACACAAATGTTTAGCAAGCTGAGAATGTCAAGATTCATCAATAATTTACAATATTGATGAATCGAAACATAATTTTTGATATTTAACCATAAGTACGCAGCCGAAAAATCTATTTTTTGTTTGTTGGTAGCGGCCAAAATACACTTACTAATCATTGCTTGAGATGTTTGGTTCGATCGCAATCAGTTAACTTGCTAAGTCAAAATAAATTATCTCTCTAGATATAGCTGCTTCATTGCCAAGCCAAACTTTAGGCAGAGACACTAGCCTTGGCTTTTTGCTAAACATAGGAGTATGGCCTTTTGAGTAAATAAATCTCAACAATGCCAAGGTTTTTGTTTATCCACATATTACTTACATGGTCGAACAATATCGGCAAAATAGGAGTCTGGGAAATGATTGGCTATTTACTGATTAGGCAGAGGTAAATTATATGTATAATGGTGAAACAGGCATACAAAATACGCCGAAAGAAATAACTTATGCGTCGAGAATCATCAGTAGCAGCAAACAGGATGGCGCAAAATCTGATGTAGTAAGCGCTCCCGATGCCGCAATATTTTCGCTTCCGTTGGCGCTGATTGTCTCCTGCGCGGTTGTGTTCTTAATGATGTATAAAAAATGGACGCTTGGCAGGCATGAAATTCCTTTTTCCGTCAAGCGATCGCAGCACATACCTTGCCGGAATTGTCAATATTTTTCAGGCAACTATCATCTCAAATGTGCGGTACACCCTGAGACCGCTCTAACTGAAGAAGCAAAGGATTGCTCTGACTACTTGCCTCAAAATGAAAAATCTTAGCAGTGAATATAATTTTAAACCGATTGCTGTCCTATAGCTACACTTTTGAGAATTTCCAGGGGGCCAAACTCTTTTAAAACTTTCATTTGTTCCTCATTGCGAACTAACAAAGCACCCGCAAATCCCAAAGAATTAATCGGGATGGATTGAAAATGCTCTTGCGATCGCGGTACAATTAACATCCATTCCCGCGTAGAGAGCAAATTGTAAGCACCAGTCGGCGAATTGCCGCCATTGCTGCGATCGTTTAGCAAACCAACTGCACGTAACAAGTTAAGATAGCACTCCAGCGTCACTTTTGCAGCTGCTTGCGGAGATGAGATTTCATGGCGATCGAATTTAACTAAAGCGTGGACAAACGGAAAACTGGGTATCCTCTCCACAACTCCTTCCCAGATAGCAGTCCCCAGCATCGGTGCGATCGGCATTTTTTCTCCGCTGGGAGATAGCGGTAAAGGAACCCATTGCAAATGCTTGTGTCGCTGACTTGCGCCTGCAATCTTGCCAGAATTATAGAAAGCCAAACCGTCAATTTCATCCAGCACCACCCACATCGCCTCAAAATCTTCTAAAGTCAGCAAACTTTCCTGTTCTTCAAAAGCGCGGGTGACAATTAACAGGTGATGTTCGACAACGTTAAATTTATTCAGCAAACACAAGTGAGTATCAGAAATATCGGTAACAAACAAATCTTTATCGTATGGTAGAAAAGGATTGAATTCCTTACTAGAAGTATTGCTATTTTTGGAAACGCTTTTTTTAGCAGCATCTTTACGTACCAGATTCGATATAATCCGCACCAAGAAATTAATCCCTTCTGCTTCTACATACTCGTACTCGGTGGGAATCGTTTCCAGAGCGCCACAGTTAATCCCGCGTTCTGTCTGCTTGATGACTAGATCCCATAAAATACCGGGTTCTAGCTGAATTTTCCCTGATGAAATTGACATTTCCTTTGGCATAGTCGATAAATTTCAGGTTTGATATTGGCAATCAGCTAAAATTCTTACCTGCTATAAAGTCAGGTCGTGACTGTTGATTACGCTGCAATTTATTTTCCAATTCTTGCCAATCTTCGCGCTCGATATCAGCAATCAAGCCATCAAGACTTTGGCGATATTGTTGAAGACTTCGCAACAAAGCATCGCGATTATACCGCGCCATCATTACCCCTAACTCCGGATTTCCGCCTCCTACCCTACTGGTATCGCGAAAGCCAGAACTAGCCAAATTTTGCGCTAGTTCCAACACATTGGAATTTGTTTCGCTCATACAAGCATCGATCAAACCAGCACTTACCATCACGGGTAAATGAGAAATCCAAGCCACAGCTTTATCGTGGTCTTCCGGACGGCAGATATAAAATTTTGCTTGCAGCGATCGCACAATTTCTTCTACTACTTTGACCGCATTTGCAGGCGTAGTTTCTGTCGGTGTCAGCACATAAGGATTGCCAGCAAATAAATTAGATAAAGCCGCATCCAAACCACTTTCGGCTGTACCGGCCATCGGATGTCCGCCCACAAAATTAGGCCAAATTGGTGCTAAAGCTTTCACAACCGGTGTTTTAACCGAACCTACATCGGTCACGATTGTGTTGGCAGAAAGGTGAGGAATTAACGCCTCAAAAGTCGGAATAATCGCTCCCAAAGGAGTGCAAATAAAGACAAGATCGGCGTCAGCGAGCAAAGACAAATTTACGGTAGCATCATCGACAATTTGGCGTGCGATCGCCTCCTGACAAGTTCGATCGCGACGGCTGACACCCAAAACTCGATGGCCTAGACTACGCAAGTCCAACGCCAGGGAACCACCAATCAATCCCAATCCGACAATACCAATTTTCATCTAATTTTCGATTACAGATAATACCTGACAGTAGTAACTACCCGACTTTTGTGAGCGCGTAAAGCTGCTTTTAAGAATATGGCAGTTTGGTTGTGCAATATGCCTTCCCACCAATTCGCCGTGACAAAAGACGGAATAATTACCGTGGATAAAACGCCTGGGTGCTTATCTTCAAAATCGCTGACAAAATCGACAAGAGTTCTAATTACCGAGCGATAGGGAGAGTCCACAATTACCAGCGGAATATCTGCTTCTAGCTGTTGCCATCGCCTTTGTAGTTTTTCGCGATCGGTAGTACCGATATCAACATGAACCGCCACAATTTCATCGGCAATACTGCGTGCATACTCCAGTGCTTGAATCGTCCCTCGGTTTAATTGACCGACCACAACTACCGCCGGGTGAGTAGCGACTTCCGCTTTCGGTCTGCGAATATAACTGCGAGGCGCTACTCCCTGAATGCTCAGCCGTTCTGCTACATATTTATAGTGACGGCGAATAGCTAAAAATAAGTTCACAACCAAAGGAATTGCCACCACCACTAACCAAGCTCCCTCTAGGAATTTAGTCGCCACAATTACAGCAAGAACAACTGTAGTAGCAATAGCACCTATACCGTTCATCAAGGCGCTTGCTCTCCAACCGGAAGTTTTTTCTTGGAACCAGTGGCGCACCATTCCCGCTTGCGAGAGGGTAAAAGAAGTGAACACACCTACCGCATACAGCGGAATAATCGCGTTAACTTGCCCTTTAAACACAACGATCAAAATTGCGGCAAACAGACTGAGAATATAAATCCCATTGGAATAAACCAGACGATCGCCCAATAATGCTAATTGTCGCGGCAAAAATCCATCGCGAGCTAAAAAGTAACAAAGTCTGGGAAAGTCCGCAAAGCTGGTATTAGCCGCTAAAAGTAAGATTAATAGCGTGGCTATCTGGATAAAGTAATAAAATGGGTGATGTTCGCCTAAAATCTGGCGACCCAACAAAGAAACTACCGTTTCTCCTTCCTGTGGAACAATGCGGTAGGCATTTGCCAAAAGAGTGATACCCAAGAACATAATGCCTAGAATTTCGCCCATATACAACAATGTGAGGCGGGCATTTTTCCACTCAGGACGCTTAAAAGCTAAAACTCCATCAGATATAGCTTCCACTCCTGTCAGTGCCGTACAACCCCTAGAAAAGGCGTTCAAAACGAAAAATAAACTCACCGATTCTTTGGCCGGAATATTTGGGTAATTTGCAGGTACCTGACCTGTAAACTGTTGGTAAAAGCCAATACCAATCAGGATAAAAATACTGAAAATAAACGCATAAGTGGGAATCATAAATAGCCGACCCGATTCTCTTACCCCCCTCAAATTCGCTACCATGATTAAGAAAATAAAAATCAAACAAAGTTCGACCGTGAACGATCGCAGCTGGGGAATAGCTGAGGTTAAAGCAGCTGTGCCGGCGGACACGCTCACCGTCACCGTCAGAATATAATCGATCATCAAAGAAGCGCCCGCCACCAGTCCCGGAATTAGGCCCAAGTTCTCGCGAGCGACAATGTAGGAGCCACCACCTTTAGGGTAGGCGCGGATCGTCTGCCGGTAGGAAAGCACGACAATTCCCAGCAAAAGGACGATCGCGACAGCAATTGGTAAAGACCACACCAAAGCAGCACTTCCGGCAGTTACCAGCACCAGTAAAATTTCTTCTGTGGCGTAAGCTACAGAAGAAAGCGCATCAGAAGAAAGAACCGCCAATGCAGCAGCTTTACTCAATCTTTCTTCGTCATGAGCGCTAGTTGGTAAAGATTCACCCACTAGAAATCGTTTAAGTTGAGAAAAGAAGGACATACACAGTCCACCGATAAGATCGCTCTTTCTAGTCTACGGGAGTGTGGATTGACTGATTAGCACTGCGAGCATATCGCGGTTAACAATTAAAACAGGAATATAAAACTGTTTGTGAGGCAGTCTTGATGTTCCTGCTACTAGCGGCATCCAAAGCAGCTGTAGTCTACACCAGATAGCGGTAACGTTTGGGCCCCGAAAGCGCGAGCCGTTGACTGGCTCTTTCCAGCACCACTGCCAGTGAACTAAATTAGATTGCACCAATTACAGGCGGACTATCCGCTTTTTTCTTGCCAGCCAATCTCGAAATGCCATCTTTAGTCTGCCAATCTGTTCTGGGTCTAAAATGCCAATATTTATACATGGTTGGCCATCGATCGCATCTGCGGACACCCGACCCTTCCAGTTGTATCCATCTAGCCTGTATGTTTGCAAGGTAGCCTAATGCAAGTAGAAGAATTTCTAAAAAAATACGCAGCAGGAGAGCGAAACTTTACTGCTGTTAACCTAAGTGAGGCCAATTTAAGCGGCGTTAACCTCAGTGGCGCAAATTTAAGCGAAGCCAACCTGAGCATATCAAATCTCAGCGGTGCTAATCTCAGCGAAGCCAATCTAAGTCTGGCAAAACTCAATGTCGCCAGACTCAGTGGAGCCAATCTTACCAATGCTAATTTAAATGGAGCTATCCTCAATGTAGCCAATTTAGTTCGAGCCGATTTAGCTGGTGCAGAACTCAAGCAAGCTTCTCTGATCAGAGCCGAACTGATCCGCGCCGAACTGAGTGGGGCCAACCTCAGCGGTGCTATCCTCACAGGAGCGGATCTGGGAGAGGCAAGGCTCAGACTCGCCAATCTCAATAACGCTAACCTGAGCGAAGCCAATCTTCGGGCTACCTGTCTGACTTCAGCCAGTTTAGAACAAGCTAACTTGCACGGATCTGACTTGGCGCGGGCTGACCTCAGCGGTGCTGACCTCCGAGGTGCGGAACTCAGACAAACCAATCTCGGTCTGGCTGACCTTAGCGGTGCTGACTTGAGCGGTGCCAATCTGCGATGGGCTGACCTGAGCAGTGTAAATTTGAGATGGGCTAACTTGAGTGAGGCCAAGTTGAGTGGAGCGAACTTGAGCGGAGCCGATTTGAGCAATGCTAACTTATTAAATGCTAGTCTGGTTCATGCGGATTTAACTCAAGCCAATCTGATCCGGGCAGATTGGGTTGGTGCAGATTTAACGGGTGCAACTTTAACCGGGGCTAAACTCTATGCTGTTTCGCGCTTCGGTCTGAAAACAGAAGGCATGAGCTGCGAGTGGGTTGATTTAAGCCCGGATGGCGATCGCTCGCAAATTTACCGTCTCAGTGCCGAAGAAGCGCGTAAGTTCTTTCATCAAACATTACCTGCCGTCCGCATTATTGTCGATGCTCCTTTGGATAGAGAAGCTAACTTTGCTTTAGCTGCGATTTATTATCAGTTCGCTCAAGAATATCCTAGCCTAAATCGGCCTCCCAGTATTGAAGTGGGCGAACGCAGAACTACTATCATTTTGCGGATAGATAGTGACGAGCAATTATTTCCGACTGCTTATGTCGCTATTTCTCCTTTTGATGACGCATCTGCCACTCAGGAAAACATTATGACTTTGCTCCAAATGGTTCGGGAACAAGATGTAGAAAGTCTTACCGTACAAGAAAAAAATCAACTTCAACAACTTAGCGGCGATCTCATAGAATTAATCAATAAAATTCATAAAAGTAAATTCTTAAAATTTTTCCCCAAAAATTTAAAGAAAACTAAGTTTTTTCAATCGGCAACTCAAACAATTTTGAATAATTCTAATGACAGATTGTTGAATATATACCACCATCCTACTTTTGGAAAAAGGTTTATTACAGGCGGAGCTATTGAAAGCTCAGCCCAAAAAATACCTATCAATAAAAACAAGTTATCTTTACCCTCCATTAATGCACTCTACGACTTTATCAAAAGTTTTCCTTGAAGTCTAGACATTGGCAAAGAGTAAAATCTCTCTTTGCTTGTAAAATATGTATAAAATATTCGTTACAAGGCCGATTAAAAAAATCAAATTTTCTTTGAAATAGCCGATATTATGGATAAGGCAGCCCTAATGGAAGTGCAAGAAATTTTAAACAGATACACAGCCGGAGAAAGAAATTTTGCCGCTCTCAACCTCAGTGAGGCAAACCTCAGCGCTGTCAACCTCAGCGGTGCAAATTTGAGCGGGGTCAACCTCAGCGTAGCAAACCTCAGCGGTGCAAATTTGAGCGGGGTCAACCTCAGCGGTGCAAAACTCAACGTCGCCAGACTCAGCGGTGCCAATCTCACCCAGGCTAACCTAAACAGAGCTGTACTCAACGTAGCTAACCTAATTCGCGCAGACTTAGGTGCAGCCGAACTCATTCAAGCGGCTTTAATCAGAGCAGAACTGATCCGAGCCGAACTCAGCAGGGCAAATCTGAGCGGGGCAAACCTGACCAGTGCCGATCTTAGAGAAGCAAAACTCAGACAAGCCAATCTCAGTCGCGCTAATTTAAGTGGAGCTAATGTCAGGGGTGCTAGTTTAACAGCAGCTAACTTGGAGGGTGCAAATTTACACGGTGCTGATATCAGTCGCACTGACCTGACTGGCGCTAACCTCAGAGATGCCGAACTCAGACAAACTAATCTTAGTTGCGCTAACTTGAGTGGAGCCAACTTGAGCGGTGCTAATTTGAGATGGGCCGATCTCAGCGGCGCTAATTTGAGATGGGCCGATCTCAGCGATGCTAAATTGAGCGGTGCTAATTTAATTGGGGCAGATTTAAGTAATGCCAATTTACTGAATGCCAGCTTGGTTCATGCAGATCTTACCCAAGCACGATTGATTCGGGCAGATTGGACTGGTGCCGATTTATCAGGAGCGGTTTTAACCGGGGCAAAACTTTATGCTGTTTCGCGATTCGGTCTGAAAACTGAGGGTTTGACCTGCGAGTGGGTAGATTTGAGTCCGGAAGGCGATCGCTCTCAGGTATACCGCCTCAGCGCCGACGAAGCGCGAAAGTTTTTTCATCAAACCTTACCGACAGTCCAAATAATTATTGACGCGCCCTTAGACCACGCCTCCCACTTTACCTTGGCTTCTTGTTACCATAAAATTAATCAGCAATTTCCGCTACTTTCCCAACCACCCAGTATTAAAGTTGGCCGCCGGCGTACTCTGCTAACATTTGTGATAGATAACGATAACCATTTATTTTCTACTGCTTATGTTGCCATTCTGCCGTTTGCAGATAGCGAACATACCCAAAAAAATATCATTGTCTTGATGCAGATGCTGCAATCTCAAGAAATGGATAATTTGGGTCTGAAAGAACCCGAACGTTTCCAAAAATTAAGTGCCATCCTTATTCAAGGATTGAGTAAGATTTTTGCGCTCAAATTGTTAAAAAATAGCTTCGATATTGAAAATACCAAATTTTTTCAATCTCCTACGCAAACCGTACTGACCAATTCTAGCGATCAAACCTTGAACATATACCATCACCCTCGGTTTGGCAAACGTTTTGTGAAACCATCAAGCTTTGCCAATCCAGATCAAATAACCTCAATTGAGCCTGTAAAGTATACTCTACCTTCGGCCAGCGTAGTCGTCGATTTCATCAAAAACTTTCCTTACATGGAAAAATAATTAACTGGAGTAAAAATTTATTAAAATAAGTAAAGAGAAACTTAAAGCTGGCAACATTGCCCTTGAGTTGGGAGGAAAAGAAAAGGGATGAACGCATGGAGCGATCGCTTTAAGCAGATGATGGGCCGCACTCGGTTCGTGGTCTGTCGCATATTTATCCATCTAGCAGGCGAACAAGTCGCCCCCGTACTGGGTGTCCTCAATCGGGTGGGAAGAGAGGCAATTGACGCCGAAGGCGACTTACAAATTGTGGGCGAAGGACTCGTACAAATATGCGAAAACTTGTTGCAGTACGATACATACTGGACATCTGCTGCTAATGAAGGCAACGTATTTTGGAACGAAGGCGAAGCAGGCGACGAGTTTACCAACTTGTTTACCGACTCGGCCCAACGCTACAAAAGCGGCGAACCAGACCTGAGCGGCTCATATGGTAGAGCAAACGACCCCTTATACCTGTCAGTCACTCGGAATCTGATTGTCATGATTACGGTAGCCTATGAAGGTGAAACCGCACAGCTAGAAACCGATCTTGCTGATATGAATGCCCTCAGAGCGGGTTTGAAAAAATTGATCGACCTGCACTATCAAGGCACTCTGCGGGCTATCCAAGTTCACTGGTCGCCCGCTCAATTGGGAGACGAGCTGACTTCCGACCAGCTTTTGCAGCATTTTCCAGAATTAATACCTCTTTGACGGACATCATAGTAAGTAGGAGACTTGCTTTACCTGGCTTGTTGCGAAATTGTCACGATCTTTGATAAATCTGCAATGCGTAAATTTACCATCTTCTTTCTGGCTCTGACCTTGTGCCTCACAACAGTTGCTTGTGGCGGCAACAACAACACAACCAGAACCTACAATCAGAACATTCCCACCCAGTCTACTCCCACCAAGATAAACGATGGTGAGTATCCCGTGCAGCAGGCTAGCTATAACGATGTCAATGGCGAATACAGCTTGTTGTTGCTCAATACTCCACCCGGTACTCCCGCGAACTACCGCTCTAGAGAGTTAGCAATGGCAAGGCTGACGCCGGAGGAGGTATCTGCCGGGAAAAAGAGCTATCTGAAGGTGGAGAACGGTAAACCATCCTTCTACTTAACGGAAGACTTCAAAATCGAATATATCCACACCGTCACTGAAACCCGGCCAGATCCCCAAACCGGACAACCTCAAACCGTAATCGTGCGCCAAGAAAGCGGCGGCTTCTGGGCACCCTTTGCCGGTGCTTTGGCGGGGAATATCGTGGGCAATATGCTATTCAGACCGCAGTACTATGTCCCGCCAGTCTATCAACCGGGCACGAGCGTGATGACCGGTTATGGTGGCTATGGCAGCACGTATAACCAAGCGGTGACACATTACCAAACTCGTTACCAAGCGCCCCCACCGGCGGTGAAGAATCAACAAACTCTACGCACTACCGGTAATATCAGAAACTATTCTTCCGGCCAACCTTCCAGCAAACCTTCTGGGACAAGCACAAGCGATCGCCCCACAGGTTCCGGTTTTGGTTCCAGCACCCTGCGACAGTCCGGCAAATCCACTACTCCATCCTCTCGCCCCAGTTTTGGCAGCGGCGGACGTTCCTCCTTTGGTTCTGGCAGTCGGCGCAGTGCCGGTTTCGGTAGCAGACGACGGTAGAAAAAGTCAAAAGTTAAAAGTCAAAAGTCAAAAAGAAGACTGAGTGGGGAGCGGGGGAGTAGGGGAGCCGAAGAATTAATATTTTGACTTTTCCCCTTTTCCCTTTCCCTCCTCCCTCTCCTTCTTATTTTTGACTGAGTGACTTTTGACTTTTGACTTCCCCTGGCCCCCTCAAATCTTGTAACGGACTATGTTAACTTTTTTATAGAAGATGAGTGCCGCAAAACTAATCTTGGGGCCAACAGATTGGCAGCGCGGCTCTCCACTCAGATAACAGCCTGCCAAAAATCAAGCACAGACTCGATTTTCAGTCTCCCGTGGTATGGCATACTATCCTAAAGCAAAGATAAGGTTGGCTTCTCAATTACCCTATCCCTTCTCAGGAGATTGGGAAACGCGAAAACGGCAATAAATTTTTTAGGAACTCTTGCTTCATGTTTACTAAGCAGGTAACGGACTCTAAAGTATACAACTGGTTTCAGGAACGTCTAGAAATTCAGGCGTTGGCTGATGACGTATCCAGCAAGTACGTTCCTCCCCACGTCAATATCTTTTATTGCCTGGGCGGGATTACCCTGGTTTGCTTTATCATCCAGTTCGCGACTGGATTTGCAATGACTTTCTACTATAAGCCGACTGTTACCGAAGCTTTTAACTCGGTGCAGTACATTATGACGGAAGTCAACTTTGGCTGGCTGATTCGCTCCATTCACCGCTGGTCTGCCAGTATGATGGTGCTGATGATGGTTTTACACGTTTTCCGAGTATATTTAACCGGTGGTTTTAAAAAGCCCCGCGAATTGACTTGGGTAACTGGTGTCATCCTGGCAGTGATCACCGTTTCTTTCGGTGTGACCGGCTACTCTCTGCCTTGGGATCAAATCGGTTACTGGGCGGTGAAAATTGTTAGCGGTGTTCCCGAAGCAATTCCAGTTGTAGGCACCCTGATTGCTGACCTGTTGCGTGGTGGTTCTAGCGTCGGTCAAGCAACCTTGACTCGCTACTACAGCGCCCACACCTTTGTTCTGCCGTGGCTAATTGCCGTCTTCATGCTGTTACACTTCTTGATGATTCGCAAGCAAGGTATTTCTGGCCCCTTGTAAGATAGTCAGAAGTTAAACTGCATTTTTATAAGCCTGACAGAGGAGAACTTTTCAACTATGTCCATCATAAAAAAACCGGATTTAACCGATCCGGTACTGCGTGAAAAACTGGCCAAGGGTATGGGTCATAACTACTATGGCGAACCTGCTTGGCCTAACGACCTGCTGTATGTTTTCCCCATTGTGATCATGGGAACGATCGCATTGTGTATCGGTCTCGCCGTTCTCGATCCGGCAATGGTGGGAGAACCAGCCGATCCGTTTGCAACGCCCTTGGAAATTCTCCCAGAATGGTACTTGTGGCCTGTTTTCCAAATCCTGCGTACAGTACCTAACAAACTGCTTGGTGTGCTGTTGATGACCGCTGTACCTCTGGGTCTGATTCTTGTTCCTTTCATTGAAAGCGTTAACAAGTTCCAAAACCCCTTCCGCCGTCCGCTAGCTACAACCGTGTTTTTGTTCGGAACTTTGGTAACTCTGTACTTGGGTATCGGTGCGACTTTCCCGATCGATAAGTCTATCACCTTGGGTCTGTTCTAAATTCACCCACAGCTTTTGATTTGACGCCTGTTGGCTTTCTTGGCAGTACATCTGTGTTGTTAAGAAAGGTCGGCAGGCGTCGATCGATTTGGGATTTGGGATTTGGGATTTGGGATTTTAGATTTCAATTGACAATTCATTTTACTCTTCTTCGCGCAAATCTCCCCTCAAGTTTTCGCCACCTTCATTAATCATTTGGGGAGCGAATCCTGGATTGCCAAGCAGTTCTTTTGGATTGTCCGGGATATTGCCTGTGCGGACAAGATCTCTGGGGTCTACGGTGTCTTCAGTACCTGTAGGTGGATTAACGTTATCTTTGTATGCAGGCTGTTTGGGCGCTTCTCCAGTCATAACTATTTTCTGGAATAACATATATCTCTCAGCCTAAAATTATTTATAGTAAGGCACACACTATCTGGAGGCAGATAAGAGTTAAAAAAATGCCAAAAAAGCAGAAATTTCCCTATCTGGTAGGATCGAAATGGACAGCCCAGCAGAAAATGTGGGGATGGAGACATTTTCAGGTTGTTAACCGCAAAAATCAAGGTCAGTGGGTGTTTGCGGAAATGGTGGCATCTTGCGACCCCAGCGTGCGTTTTTGGGTTAACGCTCAATCTCTCAAAGATCGATCGCTTTGGCAAGCAGGTTGGCAATCTCTCCAGGAAATGTCAGAAAATGAAATAAGTCTGTGGGATGAGGAAGTATCTCAAAAAGTGGGATTATCTCAGTAAAGGGTCTGACTAAAGGTGAAGAGAAAATCACAAGATGCAAGTTTGCTTTGGCAAAATATTTTCAATTTAAACTTAACTGCGATCGAGCTATGGAAACAAAAAAACTCGGAAATACTAATGTTACTATGAGTGCGATCGGCTTGGGTGGTATGCCGATGTCTGTAAGTGGCAGACCGCCGGAGTCGCAATCGATACAGGTGATTCATCGCGCTCTCGATTTGGGCGTTACTCTTATAGATACGGCGGATTCCTACTGTCAGGATGAGTCGGATAAACACCACAATGAACGACTTATTTACAAGGCGCTTCAACAATATAAAGGTGATACGAGTCAGGTTATTCTGGCTACTAAGGGTGGTTTGATGCGTCCTAAAGGTGCGTGGACGCGCAACGGTAATCCTGACCATTTAAGGAAAACTATCCGGGAAAGTTTTGCGGCTTTTGGTGGAGAGAAACCGATCGATCTCTGGCAGTATCATTCACCCGATCCGGATTATACGATCGAGTCAGCTTTAGCACCAGCAAAGGAAGCGGTAGAAGAGGGTTTAATTAAGTTTGTCGGTGTTTCCAATTTTTCTGTAGAACAGATTAAACGCGCTCGCGATGTGGTAGAAATTGTATCTGTCCAAAATCAGTACAATCCTTGGTATCGCCAGCCAGAGTTTGATGGGGTGCTGGAGTATTGCGAGAAGGAAGGATTGACTTTTTTGCCTTGGAGTCCGCTGGGTGGTAGCAATCGCGTCGGTCGCTTGAAAAATATGAAGCCAATTTCCCAGCTAGCTAAAGAAAAAAAGGTGTCGGTATACAATATTGTACTGGCATGGTTGATGGCAAAATCTCCCTGCGTTGTGCCTATTCCCGGTGCTAGTAAGGTTTCCAGCATTGAAGATTCCGTGCGTGCTGCTGAGGTGAAGCTGTCTGCTGATGAAGTGGCAAATATCGATCGCGCTACTGCATCTTGAAGTGAGCGATCGCATCATATTGTAGGGTGCGTTACGGCAAGCCTAACGCACCGATTAACTATTTGTTAAATTCCCAAAAACCTCTTGCCAAAATTTGCATATTGACATATCATTTAAGAATGGGAATCTGTGCGCTCATATATACTCGTTATAAAAAGTGTGAATATGAGCGATCGCACCTGGTAGATGGAACAGGTGTTGAAGCTACACTTGCTGATGTTAAAGCTGGTAGAATAAGAACTTCTGTAGGGGCGAAGCATTCGGGCGACAGTTTATTAAACCCAACCAAGATCTAACTATCCGAATGCTTCGCCCTCCCCCACAGATAACCTATATCTACAATATTGCGCCAAGACAGGGCGAAGCATTTGGATAAAAGTATTTTCGTTGAGTTGGAAAGGTTATCGCCCAAATGCTTCGCCCCTACCATGATTTATTTGTCTGACTCAAATCAGCAAATGGAAATTGTACTAAGACGATATCTCCTTTTTGGAGTGTCATTTGCATAGCTAATCTAATTCTCTCCATTCAGAGTCAGAAATTTCTGCACCGATCGAGATATTGCGTAAAACCCAGGAAATTTATTCCCTGGCGGGTGTAGGTGACTCTGATAAACCTAATTGCTGCTTTACCTCGGCTAACGATATTGAAGGTTTATCTGCATCTTCCAGCTTAGCATTTCGCAAATCGATCGCATCTTCCAAATCTTCCAACAATTCTTGCAATGCTTCAAATTCCTCGTAAGGGAGGACAACAAATTCTTTCTTGCCGTTTTTGCTTAAATACTCTGGGTGTAATTTGATCGTCATTCTATTCATCCTCCATCCTCTGAAACTGATATAATATTAGAAAAGACTTCCGGTAGCATAGCGGGGATACTTCCTAATCGAAAATCTTTAATATTGCGAGTAACGATATAATCTACTCCTACACCCGCCGCCGCCGCATAAGTGACCCCATCTTCAAAATCCTTAAAGCCACTGGAAAAAGCAGATCGAATTACTGCATCTGTTACGCCAGCAGTTACCATTTTAGACATCAAATTCATCAGCACTTCCTGACTTTTCTCGTTTCCCAAATGTCTTCTCAGTAAATAGAAGATATTTGTAATACTATGGGCGGCTATATATCCTTCTACTTTACCTTGTCCAACGACATCAAGCGCTAAAGCGGAAGCGGCGAAGAAAGGCTGTCTTTCTAATAAAACATCAAGCACGACATCGCTATCAAATAATACTCGTTTCACTGATATTTTTCCTCTAGATAGTCGATATATTCTTCCCGTAAAGCTTCATCATTTGGGATTTCTCCAGTTGATTTAATCACTCCCACTAAGCTTTGAGTCCATGTACTCAATTGCAAAGGTCGATCTGGTTCTGGTAGATGTTCAAAAAATTCTGCTACCGCTTCAGAAAGGGAAATATTACGCGATTTTGCCCAGTTTTTTGCTTTGGCAATTAGACTTTCGTCTAGGCGTAAGGTGAGTTTTGTTTGCATAGAATAATATTTGACGTATATTATATATAGTATAGTACGTCATAAATAGATATTTGTCTAAAATTTGGTGCAAGATTTGGGAAAAGAGATACTTTAACTACGCTGCCGAAATTGTGCGCGTACCACTCGCCACAGCATCAGCGATACAATCCAAACTAAGGCGAAGGGGAAAGCGAATAAACCTAAAATGAAGCATAAAGCTAATTGCCATTTTCCACGTTGGGCAAATTTAGCTATCAATTTCATCCAGTTGGGGTAAGGTATAGCTTCAAGGGGTAGCCCAAGTTCTTGTAATATTAGATTTGCTTGATATGCAGCAGCATAACCTTCCTTAAATTTGCCAATTTGATAATATGATGTAGATAAATTTTGCAGGGAATTAGCTTCACCTCTTTTATCGCCTATTTTTCTTTTTATTTCTAGAGATTGCTGATAGAAACGAATCGCTTCCTGATATTGTCCTAGAGAATCGTAAACAAGTCCCAAACCACCAAGGGATATACATTCACCTCTCTTATCGCCTATTTCTCTTGCTATTCCTAGAGATTGCTGATAGAAACGAATCGCTTCCTGATATTGTTCTAGCGAATGGTAAGCAAGTCCTAAACCACCAAGGGATCTACTTTCACCGCTCTTATCGCCTATTTCTCTAGCTATTTCTAGAGATTGCTGATAGAAACGAATCGCTTCCTGATATTGTTTTAACGAATTATAAGCATTACCTAAATTACCAAGGGAACGACCTTCCACATAACGAGCGCCTATTTTTGTAGCTATGTCTAGAGATTGCTGATAGAAAGGTATTGCTTCCTGATATTGTCCTAGACAATTGTAAGCAACGCCCAAATTACCAAGGGATATACATTCACCTCTCTTATTGCCTATTTCTCTAGCTATTTCTAGAGATTGCTGATGGAAACGAATCGCTTCCTGATATTGTCCTAGAGAATCGTAAGCAGTGCCCAAATTATTAAGGGAACTACCTTCAACATAATGATCGCCTATTTCTGTAGCTATTTCTAGAGATTGCTGATGACAGCGAATCGCTTCCTGATATTGTCCTAGAGAATTGTAAGCATTGCCCAAATGATCAAGGGATCTCCCTTCAATATAACGGTCGCCTATTTCTGTAGCTATTTCTAGAGATTGCTGATAGAAACGAATCGCTTCCTGATATTGTCCTAGAGATTGGTAAGCATTGGCTAAATTACTAAGGGACATACCTTCACCAAAACGATCACCTATTTCTGTAGCTATTTCTAGAGATTGCTGATAGAAATGAATCGCTTCCTGATATTGTCCTAGAGAATGGTAAGCATTGCCCAAACCACCAAGGGAATTACCTTCACCAGAACGATGGCCTATTTCTCTAGCTATTTCTACAGATTGCTGATGGAAACGAATCGCTTCCTGATATTGTCCTAGAGATCTGTAAGCAATGCCCAAAGATGTAAGTGCAGCAATAAATTGCCACTGTTTAAAATCATCTTTCGATTCCTGAAAATTAACTAACCGCAAATAGAGTTCAACCCGCGTTTTGTTGTAACCGCGCAAATTTAAAAACTTATCTACACAGTAATCATCAGGATTATCATCGCGAATAGTGTAAAAAGCTTCCCCATATCTTTGCAACTGACAAAGATGATAAAAAATTTCCAAATAAGCCCTTACATCCTCAAGCGTTTCCCAAGGCTTCGGTTTCACCTGCGACTTATAATGATCGATCGCTTTTTCATGTGCAGCACTTAAATCCGTTCCTTGCTTTTGCAAATATTCCTGCACCAACGGCTGAAATTTGTAGTAGTCTTTAACTTCAGTTTCCAGCAACAAAGAACGGTTGTATAATTCCCGCAATGCCTTCACCGTTGCCAGTTTATCGACAACTTGACCCTCATTCTTAGCAGAAAAAGCTTCCGAATTACTCCCCTCACCTTGCAGGAGAGGGGTAGGGGGAGAGGTCAACATCCTCCCCGCCGCCCGAAAATCAAACGGTTGGCGATAAACACTCAAATTAACGAAAAAATTCTGCTGTTCCTGACTCAATCGTTGCAAATGCTGTTCCAAAATCCACTCTAACCGCGCATCCTCCTTATCCCGATGCACACCTTCCGCCTGATGGTATACCAAATCAAACTGCTGTAATCCCAATTCCGCCACACCACTTAGCTGAGAATAGCAGTATTGCCGTAAAAAACCAGCCACTAGCTGCAACGTCAGGGGGTGTCCATCCACACTCGCCGCAAAAGCTGCCAATTCCTCAACTGTTCCCTGAATCTCTAACTTTTGCAACAAATCTGCGCCATCGCTGGGAGTCATCCCCGCCAAAGGATACCAATTCTTTTCTGCTTGCAACAGTTTCGGCTGTTCCTGGGTAGTCAGCAACAGGGTACTGGTGTCTCCCTGCTGCAACCAGCGACTAAACAATTGCTGGTAAGCTGAATCTGGGAACTCTCGCGCCTCATTTAGCAGCGTTTCCAAATTATCAATTACCAGCAAACACCGTTGCTGACGCAGACATTTGAGCAAATCGTTAATCAGTTGGGTGGTGTCGCCTGTCTGGGTAACGCTTCCCCCCAAAGCTGGTATCGTCTTTTCGGCAAATGCAGCAAAATCGGGCTTTTGGCTGACATCCGCCCAGTATTTGGCTGCAAAGCTGGAGTTTTGGTAGAGATACGCCGCTAGGGAAGATTTGCCGATTCCTCCCAAACCTTGTATCCCAATTGTTTTAATATTGGGATTTGCCAACCATTTTTGCAGTTCTTCAATTTCCTCTTTTCGCCCCACCCAATCTTTCAGACTCGGCGGCGTGTCGATGAGGTTAACGGAAGCGGGTGACGACTTCAGTCAGTGGTCGGGCGGAGGATTGTAATTTATATTGATTTGGTGATTACCACCCTGAAAAACGGGCGCTTTATTATCGGAAGCATCATAACTATCATTAGATAAATGGGCTTGTCCCCCATAAACATTTTGAACATACTTCCCTTCCACATTGCCAACGTTGATTTGTTGATGAATTTCTTGTGCAAGTGTCTGAACTTCTTGGGCAAACTGGGGGTCATTAACCATAGCCGATTCTAGAAAACCAGCAATCTGCTGTAAATCTGCCGGGGAAGGATTGGGCTTCTTCTCCACTTCTGCTAAAACTGCTTCAGCGTTAGGGTTTCCCCTCAGCTTGTGCCAAATCTTATCGCGTAAAGGTTTCAGCTTTTCTACACCAGCTTCGATACCTTTACCTACCGCAGTTTCCACCAATTTGCCAAAAGCGATTTCTGCAATCTTTACTGCTGCCAGTTCAAGTGCCATAAGTTAGAGATAGAGGAGGGTATCATATCATTTTTACTCGATCGCCATCTCGTCCGCCAACGTCGATCGCACCCCAAATCAGCCACAAGCTACAAACCAAATCCCAACTGTTAGTTAAAATTTTCTAGGTAGCAGGCATTTCGTCCAGACTGCCAAACCTAGAACAAAGATGACCGAATCGCCTAATTCTCGTCAAAACAGCCCAACTCAGCCAGATTTGCCTACAGAAAGTCCAGACGGTGCTACTGACAATGGCACTTTTGCCGATCGACCTCGCGCTAGCGAATATTCAGCATCGGCGGGGACGAACGAATCGGATCGGCTACTATCTAGCCTTGCACGAAAAGAGATTACCATCCAACAAAATGCCGCAGCTGCCGTTGCGCCAAATCGATCGGCATCTTGGGTTATTGTATGTGCGACAGCCCTAATGTTTGTGGGCATAATCCTCAATAACTTCTGGATCGGGATATCCGGATCGATCGTCGCCTTACTGCTATCTCTGCGTCTAGTTTGGCCGCTCCTACAATCGTGGTTAAATGATTTACAGCCCCACGAGCGATCGCAACTCTTAGGCATTATTGGCTTTTTAGCTGCCTTATTAGGCTTATTTAAGTTTATCGGCGTTTATAATGCGATCGGCTATTGGCTGGAACGGATTAAATGGGATGAATTCGGTTCTTGGGCAGAATGGACTGGTGCTGTAGGGCAAATTATGATCGCCGTTCTCGCTGTTTATATCGCTTGGCGTCAATATGTCATCTCCAAAGACTTGACCATTCAACAAAATATCATCACCCAACAACAAACGATCGATGCTTACTTTCAAGGCGTCTCTGAGCTAGCATTAGATGATGAAGGAATGCTAGAAGATTGGCCTCAAGAACGAGTCTTTGCAGAAGGACGCACAGCAGCTATTCTTACCAGTATCGATGCACAAGGTAAAGCGAAAGTCCTCAGATTTTTGTCTCAATCCAGGTTACTCAGTCCCCTCAAGCGCGATCAACATTTAGGACGACCCATTCTTAATGGTTTTGGCGGTTATGAAGAAGACCGCGAATATGGTGTGCGCGTCATCGATCTCGGTGTTATGTTAGCAGGAGCAAATATTTCCTGTACCGATTTGCGTTGGGTAGAACTCAGTGAAGCCAATCTCGTCAGAGCGGATCTCAGCGGCTGCGATTTGGCACACGCTAACCTTTCTCGTACTATTTTATATGAAGCCAATCTAGTCGGTGCAGATCTCAAAGGAACCCGATTATTTTACGGTGCTGCGAAAACCGCCAGCCCCCGCAGTCGCACCGTATTTCCCGACTACGAAACTGGCGCTCACACAGGTGCTGTAGTGGAAAATGCCGATTTTACAGATGTTCAGCGCTTATCGGAAGAACAGCGCTATTACTGTTGCGCTTGGGGTGGCGAAAAAACTAGATCTACTATTCCCGGCGGTTGTGTTGGTATCCCCAACAAATTAGGGCATTAGTGATTTTAGACTTTGGGTTTTGGATTTTGGATTGAAAAATCAAATTTGATTCTTTCGGGTTTATGGTGGAAAATGTTTGTTTTTATTACATATTTGTGCGAGCTTGGTGGGTTACGGCACGGGAAGTTAATTATTGGTTGAAAGTGCTGAAATTATCGCCCGTGCCTAACCCACCCTACGATTAGATAAGTTTTGCGGTTGCAACGGTATTCCCAACAAATTAGGACATTAGTGATTTTAGATTTTGGATTGAAAAATCAAATTTGGTGCTTTCGGGTTTATGGTGGAAAATGTTTGTTTCTATTACAGATGTGTGCGATGATGGTGGGTTACGGCACGGGAATTTAATTATTGGTTGAAAGTGGTGAAATTATCGCCCGTGCCTAACCCACCCTACGCTTAGATCGGCTTTTACGATCACCACAAAAACTAAATCCAAGAGGGAAACCACATTCTAATTTTAAAAGCTTGCGGCGATAATGGCAATCCTAAATAAACTGGCAGCCAGAAGGCAAAAGCGAGCAAAATCAAAAAGATAGCTGTAACTCCCATCATCCGCAGTCGAGGTTTTGGACTGTGCAGCCACCGTTCTACCAGCCACGCCAAACCCAAAAAGGTAAAGATTGTCGCACCCATATATAAATAGATAAAAGTGCAGCGCGTCACTTTTATCCAAGGCAAAAAGTTAGCGGCATAATTTAACACTACATAAAGCAATATCCACAATTCTTTTTGCTGAGGAAAGTAAACTTGGTTTGGTTCGCCATTTCCAGATATATTAGCCCAAACCCAGACGCGCTTGCCTAGCTCTGCTACTAACACCAAAATTGCGATCGCACCTAACCACCACAAAGCTGGATTTCCCATCGCATGAACATCGTAAATCGCTTTTTCTGCACCCGCAGGCAATGGCGGTAAGGATGGAATCGGTTCGCTTTTGCTAGTAGCAGTTTCGTAAAAATATACGATCGGACGCAGCATCAAAGGCCAAGTGTACCATCTAGAGCAATAAGGATGAACTTTTGGGCCACTTTGCATCCGTTCGTGGAATCCTAACATTTGTTGATGCAATTCCCAAAATCCGGTCTTGGCGTTTATTTGTAAGTGAGGAATCCAAATTAAGTAGTAAACTATAGCTGGAATTACGCCCAAATAAAAGACAATTTGAAATATATTAATCCGCGTCAGATTTTGCAAAGGTGACTGACTATCTGTGACTCTGCCCCACTCTACTTCTCTGCCTCTGCCCCTCTGTCCCTCTGCTCTTGCTCCCCTACCCGTGGACGGGGAGGGGTTGGGGGTGGGGTTGCCCCTCTGCGCCCATCGCATTACCCAAGCACATATCCAAATCAGATAAATCCCCAATAAAAATGCCAAACCATTCCATTTAACTCCAGCGGACGCTCCGAAACAAATACCCGATGCAGTCAGCAAAACCCAACGCGAAAAAGCCTTTTGTTGCAGCGCCAACAGAAAAAATAATTGACCCAAAATGCCAAAGAAAACTAAGTAAATGTTAATCAGAGCATAACGGGATTCAACCAAAAGTAAACCATCGCAAGTTGTAAATAAAGCTGCAATTAAGGCATAACTGGGTCGGCGGCTCAACTGATAAGCGATCGCGCCTACAATTAATGGTAGTAAAGAACCTACCAGTGCGTTCATCCATCGATAACTCAGGGGAGAAAGCTGGACACCGACATAGTTATTGACGGTATCTTGTCCAAAATGAAAATAATTGCCGATCGATATAGCGATGGCAATCATATACTTACCCAAAGGGGGATGGGCATCAAACAAAGGTGTGTTGGTTAAGTAGTTATAGGCATATTTGACATAATAAACTTCATCAAATACCAGAGAATTAAATCGGCTCAATCCCCAAAAGTGCAAAGCCAATGACAGCAGAAATACAATTGCGATCGCCATCTTAAACCTGGGAACAAGCTTTTTAATCAATGTCATAAAATTTCAATTGTTTGTCCCGTTTCAGCCGAACGGCGGGCAGCATCGGCCACTTTGAGCGCATACAAGCTAGCATCTGGCGTCACGTACAACGGTTTCCCTTCTAGCAAGCGGTCTAACACCATAGCAGTTTCTTTGGCAAATAAACCACGTCGGCTGCCTACTTCAATAGGTGTCGTTTCTTCTCCCCTCACCAGTTGACCATTGTCGCCATCAAAAATAAGACTGCCTTGCTCGCCATGTACCTCAAAGGGACGTGCTGCCTGCCAAAAAATTTCCCCTTTGCCATAGGTTACCTCAGCTATCAACCCACTGGTAAAACGCAATTGGGCAGTGCAAAGACAAGCGGTGTAAAATTCCGATTCCTTACCCCAAAACCGACTTTGGCAGCTGACGGTGGCGACTGTGCCAAACAAATCTGTCAATCGGTGGATGCGGGAAAGAGCAGCACTAAAGGGAAATCCAAATAACGCTGAGTTGTAAGTCCACCTGCGGGGCGCGGGTCTTTTCGGATCGATCGTACTGTAGCGGGCATAAAATGTCGTGCCAATTTCCGGTAAGTGTTGCTTGAGGGCTTGGTGCAATCCGCCCAGCAGTTCGATATGCTCGACGTGCAGGAGTTTGCCTTTCCTTTGGGCTAAAGCAATCAATTCTGCTGCTTCTGTTGGGTTTAAAGAAAGCGGGTATTCTACTACAACGTGCTTACCTGCGTCAAGGGCTGCACGAGCGATCGCACCATGTTCGCTATTAATAGAAGAAATAATAATCAAATCCAGATCCCGACGTTCCAGCAGCTGTTGCCAGTCCAAAAAAACTTCAACTTGGTAAGTTTCACCGAACGCCTGGGTCTTTTCTGGCGTATGACCGGCCACAGCTACCAGATGGCTGCGGGGGTCAGATTGCAAAGTTTCGGCCCGCAGCTTCGCGGCATAACCCGTACCGACCAGCCCCACCTTTATAGGTATCGTGAGAAAAAAATACACAGGAGAACTCATCGTCATATCTACCAAAGTAATTTTAGGGGTTAAGGCGTCGGGGCGTCGGGGCGTCGGGAAGAGGGGAGAGGGAGGAATTTTGACTTTTGACTTTTGACTTTTGACTTTTGGCTCCCCCACACCCCTCCCTCCGATACCAAGCTTGTGACTTTCCGCAATAAGTATAAGCAATCAAGATTAAATTAGGAAATTTAATTACGAATCCCATTGTCAGAAACTGGTAATCGAGTATCAAAAATCCGAACTTTTCCCGTAATATCAAAAAGTGAACCAATCCCGAACGCAGATCTGCCTAAAACGGAAGTTGGCTGGGCTGCTTAAGGAAAACTTATATAGCCGTTTAGAATACTTGAGAGGACAGCTACATGGCAAAGACATACAGGGTTACGTTAATCAACGAAGCCGAAGGCTTGAACAGCACCATTGACGTCAAAGAGGACGAATATATTCTTGACGCGGCTGAAGAACAAGGACTTGACCTACCCTACTCTTGCCGCGCAGGTGCTTGCTCCACTTGCGCCGGCAAAATTAAAGACGGTACTGTTGACCAAAGCGACCAGTCTTTCTTGGATGACGATCAGATTGAAGCTGGGTACGTGCTGACCTGCGTAGCTTACCCCACATCTAACTGCACAATCCTCACTCACCAAGAAGAAGAACTGTACTAGAGGCGCTGGCCAACTAGCCAAGCAGGAATCAGAAAAATTCACAAGGGAAAGGGAAAGCAAAAATTTTCCCTTTCCTTCTTTTTATGATTTTGGTGAAATCATCGCCCCACACTGCAAGAGTTGGTTTCTGACGCCTAGAGCGCCAGTCCACTAGAATAAATTGACAAAAACAATGAAATATGTATTGTGTAGGGGCGAAGCAAGAGGGCGACAATCGATCGCCAGAAGCAACAATTTTTATGTCCTCTTGCTTCGCCCAGCCGAGGTTTATATACAAATACACATCTTATTTCTTTTGTCAACCTTTTTTACTGGACTGACGCTCTAGTTCACTGTTCCTTCCAAAAGGAGATCGAATCGTTGAGCGGTTGGATTTGAGTGCCGGGATAATAAAAATTGAGAATTTGCTCGCTCGACCAACCCAGGTTGGCCAACTGGAGGGCACCATTTTGACTTAAACCAACCCCGTGTCCGAAGCCGCCGCCGACAAAGGCGTAGCCCCATAGGGTTTGTTTATCTTTTTTGACAGGCTCCAGATAAAACAGAGTGCTGATGGGAGCCATAAACGCACTGCGAACTTCTTCCTTGTGGAGTTCGATCGCACCCTTGTTAGTCTGGATGACCATTGTCAGGATGCGTCCGCTTGCCGATCTCTGTGTCACCTCCATAGACTGAATAGTTTGGAAGTTAGCCTGCGGATGTTTTTTGTCCTTGAGAAATTTCTGCAACTGCTGTGTCAAGTCTGGAAGGCTGGTTTCTTTGCGCCAGCGAAACAAACTCTTGCCTTCTTCGTTGAAGCCTTTCTGCAAATTGATGAACTGTCGCAAATTTTGCTCGTTTGCCAAGCTGTTGCTGCCTAAATCCCAAATATTGCTGACAGCATCGACGATCGGACGCAGATAAGGTCGATCTGGCCCATTCCAAACATCCCTAAAAGAGGCACTCACTCCCCCATTGGTGGAAGAATAAACCGCATCGATCAACTCGTTTTTGTACACGATCGCTAAGCCTTTTGTAGCTGCGATCGCTTTATCTGTGGTCGGAAAAGCACCGCTGAGTCCGTAATAAACTTGGCAGTGAATATCCGCAGACAGTTCGTAGCCATCGATTGCAAAACGGCGTAAGTTCCGTAGCGCATAAGTCCTAGCCAAAATTGTCTGCGCTTCCAGAGCTGCATTAGGTGCCAAGGCTCCAATTTCATTGGGTACTACACCCCGCAAATATGTTTCCAGGGGTACTTGGTTGACTAAGGTGTATGTACCGTAAGCGTTAGGCTGGATTTTAAGAGGGCCGACAAATATCCGTCCGATTTTGTCGTTTTTGCCTTGAAACACCTGAATCATATTTTTTTCAGATGTAATCTCGATCTTTTTGCGGTTGTAGCGCAAGCCATCCATCACCCAAGATGGTTTTGGCTCCTCCTTCATTATTTGCGTATCCAGATGAGCCGTTCTGACACCCTCGGTTTGCAAACTCTCCACCAGCAATCGTCGCAGCAAAGGAGTCTTGTACACATCCCGTTTGGCCCAAACTTGCCACCTTCTGGGTTGAGCGATTTCGACTTCAATTCCTTTGGCACGCCACTGTAGGGCACTATCTTCTGCTGTCTCGAAGTTTGGGTGGGTACTGAGGACAACTCGCTCTTCTACTTCTGGCTGCGGTAGCGGTTGCATCTGTATTTGTAGCTTGATGCTATCTACCGAAACGGTTTGCGGCTCCATATTGCCAGCTAAAAACTGCAATGTCAGCCGATCGCCCGCTGTCGCCTTCAAAGTCAGCTCGTCATCCGGTTTGGCACCAAATCTCTGCACAATGCCAACCTTGAGTTCTACATCAGAGCCTACAGCCGAAGCTCGTATATCTGCCGTGAGTCCGACTAAACAAAACACGGTGACTGCTGTACGCCACCAGTAAGCTAGCCATCGACCGTCGCGGGTTTGAGTAACGGTGAAAATCTGTCTGAGGATACAAGTAGTTTTCTGCATGAGCTGCCTTGCGATAGATCATTTGCGATCGACCATAGCTTTATGCTTTCTATCGATCTAAACAGGGGTTAGGGGTTAGGGCTAGGGCTAGGGCTAGGGCGTCGGGCGTCGGGGCTAGGGAAGAGGGAAGAGGGAAAATATTAATTCTTCTGCTCCCCCGCTCCCCTGCGACCCCGCCCCCCCGCTCCCCCACTCCCTTTGCCCCCGCTCCTCCTCAAAAGCTGTCAGACTTTTGAGAAGTTTAACTTACTCAAAAGTCGAACTGAATGTTGACAGTTGCAAAACAAACTCATAACGAGTATGATTAAGGAGTGAAAAGTCAAAAATAAAAGTAGTAATACACCCGATGGTAAGAATACAGGAAATTCCGCTACGGCAGATTCATCGTCCCCTGATCCGACAGACCGATCCTCAGAAAGTCGAAGCACTAATGGAATCAATTCGAGAAATCGGTCAACAAGAACCGATCGAAGTTCTGGAAGTAGATGGACAGTATTATGGGTTCTCTGGTTGCCACCGATTCGAGGCTTGCCAGCGCCTGGGTCAGGAGAGCATCCGTTGCAGAGTCCGCAGGGCCACCCGCTCGGTTTTACAAATGCACTTAGCTTAAAGTAAGGGCTAGGAGCTAGGGTCTAGGGGCTATAAACTGCGGATTTTTCCTAGAAACCAGGTTTATAGCCCACAAAAACCCATCAAAATCAATTTGTGGGCTACTAGCTCCTTGACGATCGCTTCTCGTAGAAAACATATAAAAGTAGAGCTAAAGCTGCCAAAATTTCAACGCTAACTCAGGAGAATTCTGCAATGCAACTTCAAGACAAAACCATGCCAGTAGATATCGGGATTGAGGAACAAGCTCGCCAAGAAATTGCTCAAGGACTGTCTCGCTTGCTAGCGGATACCTACTCGCTCTATCTGAAAACCCACTACTTCCACTGGAACGTCACCGGTCCGATGTTTCATTCCCTGCACCTGATGTTTGAGGGACAGTATACCGAACTGGCTGCTGCTGTTGATGTCATTGCCGAGCGGATCAGGGCGCTGGGCGTGTTCGCCCCAGGTTCTTACAGCCAATTTAGCGAATTAGGCTCGATTCCAGAAACGCGGGATGTCCCCAGTGCTGAGGAAATGGTACGCTTGCTTGTGGAAGGCAATGAAGCTGTAGCAAAAACTGCTCGCTCAGTTTTCCCTCCCGCACAAAATGGTGATGACCAATCGACTCTCGATATGCTCACCGAACGCCTCCGAGTTCACGAAAAGACCGCTTGGATGCTGCGGAGTATCCTTAACAAACAGTAAGGACTGGATTTTTAGTGGCGCGAAGCGGTAGGCTGTTAATGTTTGACGCGCCGCATCAACAGCAATGAACCTGTCTCCGCTTCCAGACTACACCCACCAACTGCAAGATTTAATGCAGCGGGTGGGTGTATTGAGTTTTAAAGCTCTCAGCCGTTCGGCTGGGGTATCGGAACGTCAGCTAATGCGACTGCGGCGAGGACAAATAATGCAGATGCAGGTGGAAAATCTGGTCAAACTCGGTCAAGTTTTGCAAGTGTCGCTAGAAGAGTTATTGGCAACTTTTTCCGATCGTCAGATCGGTCGGACAGAAAAAGCAGGGGAAGTATCACCAGCGCTACAGCAGGAGTACCAACGATTGCAAGCGCAGATGCAGTCACAGCGACAGTCGTTGATGCAGGAATTTCAGCTTACCAGTTTGCAAGTGTTGGAATCTTGGCTGATACAATGGCCAACAGCTGCCTATGCCGCCGGACAAAATCCTCAGCTGCCGGCAGTGAAATTGTTGCCTCTGCTGCGACCTGTAGAACAACTGGTGCAACAATGGGGGGTGGAAGCGATCGCACCCGTAGGCACAGAATTGCCTTACGACCCGCAGCAGCACCAGTTGATGGAACTGACGGCACAACCGGGCGATCGCGTTAAGGTGCGCTACACTGGCTATCGGCAGGGCGATCGGCTCCTCTACCGCGCCAAAGTCAGCCCTGTATTGCCAATTTGATCGAAACAACAAAGCGCTGCTCTATGCTAAAGTCAGATGCGTAGAGTTTAATCCTTAATGCTGATATATTTAAATTCAGCCAAAATAATCACAAAAATAAACGAGCTAGGTTATTTAATATGGCCGATGCTTTGGAGAGCTAAATCTTGACAAACTGATTTTTCACAATCATGGACTCTGTTGTTAAAGTTGTTCAACCCGCCGGTATCTTAGATAGTTCTAAAGGTTCTCTATTTCGCCAGGAAATTAACTCTTTGGTGGAAAATGGAGCCACTATTGTGTTAGTCGATTTCCAGGAAGTCACCTTTATGGATAGTTCTGGACTGGGTTCTTTGGTATTAGCCCTCAAAACAGTTCGCGCTGCTGGGGGTAAGCTTTTTATCTGTTCGATTAACGAGCAAGTCAAAATGTTGTTTGAACTCACTAGCATGGATCGGGTGTTCCAAATATTTGCCAATAGAGATGAATTCAATGGCAAATTGGACTCGCTTAAGTAGAAGGCGATCGTTCGTGAATTATTGTAAAAATAGTCAAGCATATACACAGAGATATGCTTATTTTTTACTTTGAGTCCGTTAAGCCTTGGTGCATTTACCAATGTTAATCAAAATTAATCTCTAAGATAGACACATCATCTTCAAAAGATTCTTTCCAGTTGAGAGCGCGAACTTCTGCTAAAATCCGGTCTAAGTTGGATTTTTCGGTGTGAGAACAGCTTTTGACAATATTTATAAAAGCATCCAGACCCCATATCGAACCGTCGGGTTGCTGAAGTTCGTAAATGCCATCGCTGAAAATGTAAAGCGTACTAAACGGCTCAATTTCACAAAAATTATTGGTAAATAGGACATCCTCGAACATCCCAACAGGCATACCTGGAGTTTTTAGGCGTTGACTTAATGTCCGTTTTGGGGATAACAAAATCGCTGGGGGATGTCCGGCGCTGGCGTAAGTCAGTAGGCGCTTGGCTCGATTGTAGACACCGTACCAAATGGTGAAGTATTTATCATTTTGGGCGGTCATCTGAAAAGTATGATTTAAAGCGCTGAGAACGTCGCTGGGTTGATAATAATTAAGATTGGGAATGGCACGCGATCGCAACAGGTGCATGACCGAAATGGCAGGGAGTGTGGCTTTCAAGCCGTGTCCGGCTGTATCCATCAGGTAAATGGCCAAATTCTCGCGATCGAGCCAGAAATAATCATAGCCATCGCCTCCCAGACGACTGGAAGGTATATACTGACCTTGGATAGAGAGCGGCTTGGTTAAAGGTTCTGGCAGAAGACTCCGCACGTATTCAGCCGCCTCAGCCAATTCTGCGGCTAGTATCTGCTTTTGGGTTTGCAATTCGTGGTTGAGTTGGTACAACCGCAATCCCGATCGCACTCGCGCTGTCAACTCGTGGATCTCGATCGGCTTGGATATAAAATCATTCGCGCCAGCATCTAGCCCTTTGACCCGATCTTCCACCGAGTCCAACGATGTCAGTAAAATGAAAAAAGTGCTGGATAAGCTTGGATCTGCCTTGACCCGACGACAGACCTCTATGCCGTTCATCCGGGGCATCATCCAATCGCAAACAATTAGCGCCGGATGTAACTGCTGCGCCTGTGCTAAGCCTTGTTGGCCATCGCTTGCTACCGTTACCTCATAACCCTGTTTTTTCAGCAGCCTTGTCAGCACCAGCTGTATAGCAGGATCGTCATCGACAACCAGAATTTGATACATGGACTAAAAAGGATACCATTCCTATAATATTGAAGCATCCCTAAAAAGATAACGAAAAATTATACTGGCTCAAGTTGGTTTTAGGCTAAAACATTAGCACAAACGCGATACGTAAGCAGTAAATTTATAGTAAATTTAAGAATTACCTCTGAGTTGCGCTTTTCTTGAATCATAGGTTTTGTCAAATTGCCACCATCTCAAAAAAGCCATTTACAACTTCCCACAGATCTCAAGGCTTTACCTCAAATGCTTTCGTGGTTTGAACAGTTGCATCAGCCCCAAATCGCGAGAAAGTTATGGTTGCGATTCCAACTGGCGCTAGCCGAAGCTTTTACCAATGCGGTTCGTCACGCCCATAAAAATAAATCCCCAGAAGTTCCTATTGATATTGAAGTGACGATATTTGAAGATTCGATAGAGATTCGAGTTTGGGATTGGGGCCCACCCTTCGATCTTCGCAAGAAGCTGAGTGAGATGCTTAGCAATGAGGAAAACGACTCCGGGGGAGGGCGAGGTTTGCAACTGATGGAGAGTATAACAGACCATTTGAGTTATACTCGCACGGAAGACGATCGCAATTGTCTGTTAATGGTGAAACATTACGGGGGCGACAGCGGATTGAGCCAGCGCAGTATTACCGATTTTAACTGATTGAATTCCCGAAATATTTCTTGCTTGACCCATTGACCGATCGCATCGAAAGGGCTAAAATCTTTTCCACTTTGCCATCGGAGATCTTGACCTAAAGGTGTAAGATGATTTCCGGGTAAGGTTAAAGCGGAAATCATATCGGGATAGCGGTTTTGCAGCAACTCGGTGAGGGGGGTTGTTTGGTCGATCGTATCGTTGTTAAATTTAACGAGGAGATTGCGCCGGACTTGGTAGCCTCGATAGATAATTTGCTTGGTTTCTTTTGGGGAAGGTGTAAATTCGATATTGAGGGCGGGATTGAAGTTGAACTGCTGCACAAAAGGGATAGCTTCGCTGGCGGTGTAGTTATTGAAAGAAATGAGGATATTGCCAGCGCGATCGACTGGAAAAAGGCTACCGATAAGTAAGTGTAATTTGCAACCCATGCTGTGTCCGATCCCGTAGATGGGGAGATATCGGCTTTTCAGTTTGTTTGTGGTTCGCAATTCGTCGAGAGTGCGATCGAATTTATACAGTACATCTTTGGCGATCGCACTATGATCGAGGGTATTCACAAAGGGAGTAGCAATAACTGCGTATCCCTGGCTTCCCAGGTGTTCTAATAATAACCGATAAGTTACTTGCGGTGCGGCGGCGACGAAAGCACCGCCGAGGAAATGCACTATTGCCTTGGATTGCGGGGGGATGTACACCCAGTTACCGGAAACTTCCTGCCAGTTCATACCGAGAAAAGGTAGTTCACACCTTTTCATGTTAATGCTTGTTGGGTGGGTTGACCTCACCCCCCTACCCCCCCTCTCCTCTGGAGGAGAGGGGGGAAAGGAGGAGACGGATTTGAATGCAGCGATCGTCAAAACCGATCGCATCGTAGGATGGGTTAGGTACGGCAATCAATTCACTGCTTGCAACGAAAAATTAACGAACTGTGCCGTAACCCACCATCAACCTCATTGGTAAAATTTATGAACCGATAAACTATTAGTAAATAGAGGTGACAATGACACGGATTACATTAGCAGAAGCGCAACTTCGTTTACCTGAAATTATTGCAAATCTACAACCTGGTGAAGAAGTGGAGATTCTCTCCGGCGATCGTACTGTCGCCAAACTGGTTGGGGAACTTCAACCACCCCGCCAACCCCGCCAACCTCGCCGACCCGGTAGTGCGATCGGAACTCTAACCATCATATCCGAAGACGAAACTTACTTAGAAGACTTTCAATATTATATGCCATAAACGCTATCATTTAATACAGCTTGGTTTAACTTCAGGAGTTGCAAGTTGCCGACGCGAAGACAGTCAGATACAGCAATATTTCTTTGCCAGTTGCTTTCCAATTTGTACCAGCAAATACAAATTTTTCGTTACGATCGCAACTTAAAAACAATATACATCCAGGCTGGAAGCAGAGATGAGATTGCGGTGATAATAGATGAAGAAGGAAGTTGGGAGTTTGTGTTATGACACCGAATTTGCCTCAAATGTCGAATGCTGAGTTAAAACAGTATCTTTCGCAACATAGAAATGATGAAGAAGCTTTCCGCGCCGCGTTGGAAGTATTAATGAGTCGTCGCAATCCCGCTAATCTTCAACCTTATCCTTTCGATCTGGCGAATCCAGAAAGCGAAGTTGAAGCTATTCTGAGAGAAAAGCTACATAAAAGTGAATAGCAGTAGGCTCTGTGGGAGTATAAAGGTACGTTGTTAAGCTTTAGCGCTAAAGCCCAACAACGTATCTTAATTTAATCTGTCAGGTGATAAAGCCTACACTCTAGGTAAGTTTGGCTGGGGATGGTAAAATTGCTACAAGCGCTGAAGGAGTGATGAAACTTGAAACGGCTAGTTAAATTTGACTTGGGTAACGGCGAGACTATCATGGTAGAAGTGGATGAGCCTGATACTGGTGGCCCGAAACCTGTAGCCCGAAATTTGGTAGAAGATGCCAAAAAATCTTTTGATGAAGCACTAGATAAGATTAAGCCGATCGCTACTAAAGTAATTAGTAAAGTGCGCGACATCAGCGACTCACCCGACGAAGTGGAAGTTAAATTTGGCTTGAAAATGAGTGTAGAATCTGGTGTAATTATGACTTCGGTTGGTGGTGAAGCTAACTATGAAATTACCCTGAAATGGAAGAAGCAAAATCCCTAGATGAGTAAGCAGCTTGAATCTTCAGTTGCACGCATTTGGACGGCAGATGGTCAAACAATTGTCGGGACGGGTTTTTTGATGGCGGAAAAATACGTGCTGACGTGCGCCCATGTGGTTGCACAAGCACTTGGTTTAGATATTTATACAATTGAAAAGCCGCCAGATGAGTTACTGCTAGATTTCCCATTTCTCGATACTCAAAACCAGATTACTGCCCGTGTTTTGGTGTGGAAACCTCGCGAATTTGCGGAGACTAATGCAGGTGATGATATTGCTATTTTGGAACTGGACGCTATTCCACCAGCGAGTATCCAAGCTTGTCGATTAATTCAAACGGCAAATCTTTCCGGTCATCGCTACAAAGCTTATGGCTTTCCCACTAATTACAATAGCGGCGTTTGGTCGGAAGGGAAAGTGGGAGATCGACTCCCGAACGGACGATGGCAAATTGCGGACGACAAACAACCGGGAATCGAGATTAGAGGCGGTTTCAGCGGTGGGCCAATCTGGGATGAGAAAGCTGGCGGCATCATCGGGATGACGGTGGAAGAAGCAGAAGCGAAAGTTGCTTTTATGATTCCCACTGAGGTACTGGTAAAAGCATGGCCGATGTTGGCAGAATGGGTTGTGCCTTGGCCTTTCATGGTAGAAGATTTGCCAGCTGATTTTGTACCCCGTCCCCAGGAATTTGAGGAGATTATTAAATTATTGTTTGAAAAGCAGGGTCAGTCTGTTGCTATTACCGCCGCATTACGGGGGGCGGGTGGCTATGGGAAAACTACTCTCGCCAAAGCAATTTGTTACGATAAGCGCATTTGGCAGACTTTCAGCGATGGCATTTTGTGGGTGACGCTGGGGGAAACGGGGAATGTTTTGCCGGGACTGACAAAAGTTTATCGGGAATTAACGGACAGGGAAATTAATTTTATTGATATAGAAGAAGCGGCTAGAGAATTAGCGAAAGAATTAAATGATAAATGCTGTTTGCTGGTAATTGATGATGTTTGGAACGAAGCACATTTGCGACAATTTTTACGCGGGGGTGAAAACTGCGTTCGATTAATTACTACTCGCAATAGCGATACTTTGCCAATTGATACCCGGAAAGTAGATGTAGATGCGATGCGGCAGAATGAAGCTGTCGCACTTCTGGGTTACTGTTTGCCTGATGAGAATGGGGAAGAGTTTCGCCAACTGGCAGCGCGTTTGGGAGAATGGCCTTTATTGCTAAAGTTGTGCAATGGGGTATTGCGAAATCGGGTAAAGGAACAAAAGCAAACTTTATCGGCGGCGCTGGCATATTTAAAGAAAGCGCTGGATAAAAAAGGCGTGACTGCTTTCGATGCGCGGAATGCTGAGGAACGCTACCAGGCTGTTAGGAAAACTTTGGAAGTAAGCTTACAGCAGTTAACTGACGATGAACGTTGCCGTTATGGAGAATTGGCGATTTTTCCTGAAGATGTGGATATTCCTCTAGCGGTGTTGGAAAAACTTTGGGCGGCGACGGGTGAATTGGATGATTTTGATACGGAAGAATTATGTGAAAAGCTCAAGCGGTTGTCGTTGTTGTTGAATTTTGATTTAAATCAAAAATATATCCGGCTGCATGATGTGGTACGGCAATATTTGATTTCGGAAAATAGAGATAATTTAGCTACGCTACATGGTGAATTTTTGGATGCCCGCCTGGGGTTCAAACCCCAGGCTAATAGCGAAAGTCCGTTAAAACGGACTGAAGATTTTAGCTACCAGATCTGGGTTGATTTACCTGTTGAAGAAACTTATCTTTGGCGGTATTTGGCTTATCATTTTCACGAAGCGGGTAGAGATGAAGAACTGAAAGCGCTGCTATTGAATTTTGATTGGTTGCAAGCGAAATTAAATGCAACTAATGTTAGTTATTTGATTGCGGATTACGATTTTTTGCTGGAGGATGCCAACCTGAAGCTAGTACAAGGGGCAATTCGACTTTCGGCACATATTTTGGAGAAGGATAAGACGCAATTGGTAGGTCAATTGTGGGGGCGATTGCTGTCTTTTGATGTGTCAGAAATTCGGAAAATGCTGGAAGTGGCAAAGCAGAGGCAAACTACACCTTGGTTGCGTCTGCTGACAGCTAGCTTAACACCGCCAGGGGGTGCTTTGCTGCGTACTCTCACCGGACATACCCACAGGGTATATGCAGTAGCGATCGCACCCGATGGCAAATTGGCGGTTTCTGCTTCTGGGGATAAAACCCTGAAAGTTTGGGATTTGGCAAGTGGAAAAGAACTCAATACTCTGGGCGGACATACCAACTTGGTAAAAGCAGTAGCGATCGCACCCAATAGCAAATTCGCTGTTTCTGCTTCAGTGGATAAAACCCTGAAAGTTTGGGATTTGGCAAGTGGAAATGTACTCAAAACTCTCAGCGGACACACCGACTCGGTAAATGGAGTAGCGATCGCACCCGATGGCAAATTCGCTGTTTCTGTTTCAGTGGATAAAACCCTGAAAGTTTGGGATTTGGCAAGTGGAAATGTACTCAAAACTCTCAGCGGACATACCGACTCGGTAAATGCAGTGGCGATCGCACCCGGTGGCAAATTCGCTGTTTCTGCTTCATCCAATGACACCCTGAAAGTTTGGGATTTAGCAACTGGTAATCAACTCAAAACTCTCAGCGGACATACCGACTTGGTATATGCAGTAGCGATCGCACCCGACGGCAAATTCGCTGTTTCTGCTTCAATGGATACCACCCTGAAAGTTTGGGATTTGGCAACTGGTGAGGAACGCAAAACTCTTACAGGACATACCGACTCGGTAAATGCAGTGGCGATCGCACCTAACGGCAAATTCGCCGTTTCTGCTTCAATGGATACCACCCTGAAAGTTTGGGATTTGACAAGTGGAAATGTACTCAATACTCTCACCGGACATACCGAATGGGTACATACAGTGGCGATCGCACCCGACGGCAAATTCGCCGTTTCTGCTTCGGGGGATAGCACCCTGAAAGTTTGGGATTTGTCATCTGGTAATCAACTCAAAACACACATCGGACATACCAACAGGGTAAATGCAGTGGCGATCGCACCCGATGGCAAATTCGCCGTTTCTGCTTCATGGGATCACACCGTGAAAATTTGGGATTTGTCATCTGGTGAGGAACGCAAAACTCTTAGCGAACATACCTTACCAGTAACAGCAGTAGCGATCGCACCCGATGGCAAATTCGCCGTTTCTGCTTCATGGGATCACACCCTGAAAGTTTGGGATTTGTCATCTGGTGAGGAACGCAAAACTCTTACCGGACATACCAACTGGGTAAATGCAGTGGCGATCGCACCTAACGGCAAATTCGCCGTTTCTGCTTCGGGGGATAGCACCCTGAAAGTTTGGGATTTGTCATCTGGTGAGGAACGCAAAACTCTTACCGGACATACCGACTTGGTATGGGGAGTGGCGATCGCACCTAACGGCAAATTCGCTGTTTCTGCTTCTGACGATAACACCCTGAAAGTTTGGGATTTGTCATCTGGTGAGGAACGCAAAACTCTTACCGGACATACCAACTGGGTAAGAGCAGTGGCGATCGCACCCGATGGCAAATTCGCTGTTTCTGCTTCTGACGATAACACCCTGAAAATTTGGGATTTGGCAAGTGGAAAAGATATTGCCACTTTCGCAGGAGATAGTGTTTTAGATTGCTGTGCGATCGCGCCGGATGGGGTGACAATTGTGGCGGGTGAGGAGTCGGGTAGGGTGCATTTCCTGCGTTTGGAGGGATTGCCACAACCAAAATTTTAAACACAGAAACATCTATATAATATCGGAGTTAATATGAGCGATTTTAAAACCAAATTAGCCAGTATATCCCCAGATCAGCAGGGAGAATTTCTCGCCAAACTACCTGCTGCTTTAGCTGCCAAATCCCAAAGCGAACAACTGCTAAAATTATTAATTGATTTCGATTTTATCAAAGCGAAAATTTCCGCTTTCCCACCGCAGCAGCTAATTGACGATTACAAATTTGCTTTGCATCCGAATTTTCCCCTTGACGCAGACCAAAAGCATTGTTTGCGCTTAATTCAAGCAGCGATTCGCCTATCAGCACATATCATAAATGAAGATAAAACGCAACTACCAGCGCAATTATTAGGGCGTTTGCAATCTTTTCCAGTTCCAGAAATTCAGGCGATGTTGGAAGTAGCAAAACATGAGTGCGATTCGCCTTGGTTGCGTCCTTTAACTGCTAGCTTAGTGTCTCCCGGCGGTGTGTTGCTACGCACGTTTACAGGTCATATCAGCGCGGTAAATGCAGTTGCAATTACACCTGATGGTAGGCGATTTGTTTCCGGTTCTTCTGATAGAACGCTGAAAGTTTGGGATTTGCAAACAGAACAGGAAGTTTTTACTCTCAGCGGTCATGTTAATTCGGTAGAATCGATCGCCATTACCCCAGATGGCAAAAAAGTAATCTCCGGTTCTTGGGACAGCACTCTCAAAGTTTGGGATTTGCAAACAGGTGAAGAACTCTTCACTTTAAACGATGATACTGGTGGTATACAATTTATTTCCATTACGCCAAATGGTAAACGGGTAATTTCTGGTTCTTGGGGCAAAATTCGCAAAGTCTGGAATTTAGAAACTGGAGAGGAAGTTTTTACCTTTGCAGTTTCTACGGGGATGAAAAATGAAGCGATCGCCTTCACCCCAGATAGCAAGCACTTAATTTTTGGTACAGATGAAAAAAACATCAAAATTTGCGATTTAGAAACCGGAGAAGAACTGCTATCTTTTGGAGACGATCGCGGTTTTAGGGCGGTAGCAGCAATCTCCAACAATCGCGTCATCTCTGTTTCGTGGAACAACACGAGAATCTGGGATTTGGAAACAGGAAAAGCCCTAGTTACGCACGCAACTCATAGGGATTGGATCGCCGCTGTAACATTTACACCAAATGGCAAAAAAATTATTTCTGGCCCTTATGAAGGTCTTGGTAAAAGCAGTTTCAAAGTCTGGGATATACAGACAGGTGAGGAACTGTTTAGGCTGACGGGCTACACTCAATATACGAATCATCCTTTATATTTGGTCGTAGTTACGCCAGATAGTAAGAAGGCGATCGCCAATGCTACAGAACGAACTCTCAAAGTTTGGGATTTGGAAACAGGACAAGAGTTAATTAATTTAATCGGTCATACTGATAGTATAAGTTCTGCCGCCTTACACCCCAATAGTAAGCTAGTAATTTCTGCGTCTAGGGACAATACTCTCAAACTTTGGAATTTAGAACCGAAAGAACAACTTTCTATCCCCGCTATTTATAGTAGCCCGGTAACAATGCTGGTAATTACACCTGATGGAAAACGGGTAATTTCTGGCTTAAGAGACAACACTATCAAAGTCTGGGATTTGTCCACGAAACAGGAAATTTCTACATTCACTCGTCATAAAAACAAGTTTGTGAATGCTATGGCGATCGCACCAGATGGCAAACAAATAATTTCCGGTTCAGCTAATAAAAATTTTAAACTATGGAAAATCGAAACAGGCGAAGAACTCCTTTCTTTTGTTGCTAATTCCATTTGGTTAGATCCAGTCACATTCACACCCGATGGTAACCGGATAATTTATGGATCGCATGGCGATATCAAAATCTGGGATTTGCGAACAGGAAAACAGATTTTTACTCTCAGCGGTCATATGACTGCGGTGACTGCTATTGCAATTACCCCAGATGGAAAGCGGATGGTTTCTGCTTCCGGTAGCAGTCCTTATGTTGGCCCAGAAGATTGTTTAGATGGAGATAATCACACTCTAAAAGTTTGGGATTTGGAAAGCAGAAAAGAATTATTTACTTTCACTGGCGACCCCAGAAAAGTTAATGCTGTGGCAATTACACCCGATGGGAAGCGGGTTATTTACGGAACAGACCACCAAAATAATATCAATCTCAAAATTTGGAATCTAGAAACCAGAAAACCACCGATTTCTTTAAGCGGTCATTCCAAAAAAGTAAACGATCTGGCAATTTCACCCAATGGCAATTTCATGGTTTCTGTTGCCGATGACACCACGCTTAAAGTGTGGAATTTGTCAAGTCTGGAAGTTATTGCCACTTTCACCGCAGAAGATGGTCTAGAATCTTGTGCTGTTGCACCCGATGGCGTGACAATTGTCGCGGGAGAGCGATCGGGAAGGCTGCATTTCCTGCGTTTGGAGGGTTTGACACAACCAGAATTTTAAACACAGAAACATCTATATAATATCGGAGTTAATATGAGCGATTTTAAAACAGGATTAACCAGTATGTCGCCTGAACAGCAGGCAGAATTTATCGCCAAACTACCTGCTGCTTTAGCTGCCAAATTACAAAAGGAATAGCTGCTAAAATTATTAACTGATTTCGATTCGATCGAAGCCAAAATTTACACTTTCCTATTTTAGTCATACGAACGTTTTAATTTTGTGTGCTAATATACCAGAATCCAAGTTTATGATTAGCCCAGAAGAGTAGAAGGGAAAAAGCATACATAATCCTCTTCTAGGGGTAAGGAAGTAAAAATTAATGAATCTGCTTAAATTTATTTTAATGAAAGTTTATACCTTTTAAAAAAATCCATTGAAAGTTTATTTTAACCGCTCATAATATTTATATTTATAAACAGAGATTGACAGCAAATAGGAAATTGTGATTATGATTTGAAAATTCCGGGGCTCTCTTTTACACGCCGATAAGACAAAAGGTAAGCGCGTGTAAATTTTTATATTGGAGTAGGTAAAAGTTTTAAATCTTAAAAGAAAAATTACCATGAGGTTGGTAGGAGAAAAAATATGGAGCCAAAGCAAGTGGCCGAGCAAAATGTATTGAAAAGCACAGATTTTTTAAATACAACAATGTTAAGTAAGGAAGAAGATGCCATCCAAGCTTACGCTGTTGCGGTAGCGGAACGCAAATATAGCGATGAGTTAATTCGGCAAACACTAAAAGAATTATCAGACATCAAATTTGCCTTAGATCGAGCAGCGATCGTAGCGATAACAGACGCTAAGGGAAAAATTACCTATGTAAATGACACATTTTGTAAAATTTCCAAATATTCGCCAGAAGAACTGATCGGACAGGATCATCGGATTGTAAATTCCAGTTATCACCCCAAAGAAGTTTTCCGCCGAATGTGGTCTATTATTAGGGTGGGAAAAGTCTGGAAAGGTGAAATCAAGAATAAAGCGAAAGATGGAACTTATTATTGGGTAGATACTACTATTGTGCCGTTTTTAAATGAAGCAGGCAAACCAGTCCGGTATTTATCAATTCGATTTGATATCACCGAACGCAAGCAAGTAGAGGAAGCGCTCAAGCGATCGCAGGACGAGTTAAGAGAAAATGCCAAACACTTGGAACAAGCGATGAACCGACTAAAACAAACACAATCTCAACTCGTTCAAGCTGAAAAAATGTCTTCTCTCGGTCAACTGGTAGCTGGCGTAGCGCACGAAATTAACAATCCGATTAACTTTATTTATGGGAATTTGATTCACATCAACGAATATACCAAAAACCTATTACATCTATTGGAGCTATATCGACAATACTATCCCAATCCTATCTCGGAAATTCAAGCGGAAATAGAGTCGCAAGATTTAAATTTTGTGGCTGAAGATTTGCCGAAATTGCTGGATTCGATGAATTTGGGGACAAATCGCATCTGTCAGGTAGTTGCTAGCTTGCGAAATTTTTCTCGCCTAGACGAAGCGCAGAGGAAAGAGGTCAATTTGCACGAAGGAATTGATAGTACGCTGCTAATTTTGCAAAACCGACTGAAAGCACGAGGAAAACATCCGGGAGTTCAAATTGTGAAAAAATATGGCAAGTTGCCTTTGGTGGAATGTTATGCAGGGCAACTTAACCAGGTATTTATGAATATACTCAGTAATGCGATCGATGCCATCTCATCTCACTTCACGAACAATGCTTTAGAAACGCAGAATAGCAAATTGCGTATAAACAATGAGGAAGATAACCAATCCCTTTTAGTAAAACCTACCATTTGGATTCGCACTCAAATGGTAGGAAAAGAAAGGGTGAAAATAGCGATCGCAGATAACGGCAGCGGTATGACAGAAGAGGTACGCCAAAAAATATTCGATCCCTTTTTTACTACCAAACCCGTTGGTGTTGGAACTGGGCTTGGTTTGTCCATTAGCTATCAAATTGTAGTAGAAAAGCACCGGGGAAAATTAACTTGTATTTCCGCACCCACACAAGGAACCAAATTTATCATTGAAATACCAATTCAGCAGTCTAAATGACAGAAGTGCAACCGACAAACAATCAATTTTATCCTTCCAAAAATAGAATAAAAATTTGTATAGCCCGCCGCTACCCAAGCTTTCGCCTGAGAGGAAAACGGCGGGCTAGCTGCTAGCGCATCTCGTCAAAAAGGATTGTCCATCTGAGGTTCGCGATTGGCAAACTCAGATGGGGGACGTTCGGTACTCCACGCCCACCACACGGAACCGCACTGGCAGTGGTAGAACTCCTGCCACTTTTTGCGGTAATCTTCGGTATAGACTGGCGATCGCCTATTAATCCAGACTCGCTCAGCTTCCATACAGGTACAGTGGCAAGTGGGACAGCGGAACTCGTGGGCGTGAGTCGCTGCTTGTGTCCAGTCGGGCGGAATTGGGGCAAAAGCTTCCATGAGTCAAACTTCCTGGGGTCTTGAGCCCATTATCAACTTTATGAGCGCAGATATGATATCTGAGATGGGGAGTACCAACGGCAAAGGAATCTTAAACTTTACCTAATTCGGAACTTCTTACTTGATTTTGCATCACCACTCGTGCAGCAGCAGCTCACTTATACGATTATTATCTTGGGTGTATCCTGCCCTGCCTTCGATCGACCAATTTATCGGTAAACTTCCCTTCTCAGGCTCATCAGAATTTTGAATCTGTATCATTCCACCAAGGAATCTACCCATGTCCCATCCCTTTTACTTGAATATAGTTTCCTTTTTTGGCATATTTGGCTTGTGTGCGATCGCCTGGTTATTTTCCGAACACCGTCGCATCATTCCCTGGCGCGTGATTATATCCGGCATAGCTTTGCAATTACTTCTGGGAGCTTTTGTTTTTCTAGTTCCGATTACCAGAGACCTCTTGCAAGGTTTTAGTAACTTATTGGATAGTGTATTTATTGCGGCAGATGCCGGAGCTAGATTTGTCTTTGGCGCTAATATAGTACCCAGACCCGATGTACCGCCTCCCGTAAATCTCGGTTATATATTTGCCTTTCGCGCACTCCCCACCGTGATCTTCTTTTCCGGGCTGATGGCATTGCTCTACAACATCGGTGTTATTCAAATCATCACCGAAGTTTTTGCCAAAATATTTTATGCCACCATGCGCTTGAGCGGAGCAGAAGCATTGAGTGGAGCGGCTAATATTTTTGTGGGCATTGAAGCAGCTATTGTCGTTAAGCCTTATTTACCCAAAATGACTCGCAGCGAGCTTGCTGCCATTTTGTCTTGTTGTTTTGGTACAGCAGCTTCATCAACATTAGCTATTTATGTAAGTTTCCTTAAACCAGTTTTTCCTAACATTTTGGGGCATTTGGTATCGGCTTCAATTATGGCCATACCCGCTTGTTTTGTTTTGTCAAAAATTTTAGTTCCCGAAACAGAAGTTCCTCTGACGGCTGGCGGTATTCCTCAAGAAGAAAAAGCCGCCAAAGACAGTAGAAAATTCAGCGGGACGGAACTCGGCAATGAAGCAATGGACGAGGCTCTCGATGAAGATTTAGGTAATATCAAACAAGAGACAGTGGGAGGAGAACCCATAGAACGGGTCAGCCCTTTAGATGCCGCAATTGTAGGAGCGTTGGATGGGGTAAAAATGGCAGTGGCGATCGCTGCTGTATTGATTTTAATCTTGGGTTTTGTTTCTTTAATTAATCAATTTTTTGGTTTTCTGGCTGGCTTACCCGCTCCCGTTGGTAGCATTTTTAAAGTTGTTACCTTACAAAATATTCAAGGTGTCTTATTTTATCCCGTGACTCTGTTAACGGGAGTACCATTTGACGAATCTTGGACAGCGGCGGTGATTATTGGGCGCAGACTGCTGGAAACAGCGATTCCTCCATACCAATCTTTAGCAGAAGCAGCCGCAGCAGGACAGGTGAGCGATCGCACCGTTTTAATTGTCAGTTACGCCCTGTCTGGATTTGCCCATCTTGCCTCTGTAGGTATTTTCGTCGGCGGTACGATCGCTTTGATTCCCTCCCGCCGCAAAGATATTTCCGAATTGGGTTGGAAAGCTTTATTTGTCGGTACTTTAGCAACTATAATGATCGCTTGTGTGGCAGGTGTCTTCGATACCGGCAACCCCAGCATCTTGGGTGACAAGCAAGCTCCCGCTGCCACTCCCGCACCAACCTCAATCCAATCTCCACCTCCCAAGCCTGCACAAACTGCACCAACTGTCAACCCTGCAACAAACCGCGCTCCAACTCCCACACCACAGCGTTAGGACTTACGCAAAGAAACCGGGTTTGTCTGAAAAATCGTGGCTTTGTGGCTAAAATACTACGCACAAACCCGGTTTCTAAGATCGTGGCTGTAAAAATCTAAAATCTAAAATCTAAAATCTAAAATCTAAAATCTAAAATCAATATATGGAGCCTACAACTGAAATTCGCCGCCTTTTAGATTTAATGCCTGCTTCCGGTCGCATGATGACTAAAATTATCAGCAAACCAGAGCAACCGAAAGTCATTGAAACTCAATTTCCGCTACCCTGGTCTGGGGATAGACCGATTTGGATTAATTTCGATCTGTGGAGTCGCCTAACCAGGCCGCAGCGAGATATGATACTTTTGCGGACAGTCAGTTGGTTAACTGGCATCAAATGGTTTAAGCCGGATATTTACCAAGGTGTCGCTGTAGTTGGATTTTTGGGCGCAATGGCAGAACTCGTACAGAGGGATGCAGTGGGTGTGCTGGTTGCTGGTGGACTCACCGCGCTGGCTACCACCCAAATATGGCGCAACACTCGCAGTTCTCAGTCGCAACTCGATGCTGACGAAGCGGCACTCAAAATAGCGCAACGGCGAGGTTACAGCGAAGTAGAAGCAGCGCAAAATTTGTTATCTGCGATCGAAGCTGTCGCTAAAATTGAAGGCCGTTTCAACTTAAATTTTATCGAATTGCTGCGCTGCCAAAACCTGAGAGCGATCGCCGGTCTTTCCCCAATGGGTGTCCCCGAAACTATCAAACGCGAATAGGGGTAAGTCAATAGTCAATAGTCAAAAAGAAGAGGAGAAGTAGGAGAGAAAGAGAAAAGTCAAAATATTACAACGGGAACCACTGTAATGCTGTACATCAAATAAAGTGCTAGCCAGTTCCAGATTGGCAGACCCATTGCTTAACTCTTGAGTGTTCGGCGAGCCGTTTTTTATAGCTCAGCACAAAAAGGGCTTTTTGTCAATCTCTTTTACTGGACTGGCGCTTTAGGATTGTGCTACGTACTTGCCTGCGGGAGAGCCAATTTTGGCCCAACCTACTTCGCCAAAAAAAATTGCGTGAAGTCGTTGGTAATATGGGATTATAGAATAAGTCAAGTTTAGATAAGTTGACTGAAAAAAACGAGGAAATCCTTGGTAGTAGCGCAATGATACTTAAACAAATAGCTTTTTCGGAATTGGGACGTAAATGTTACATAAATAACATTTTTATTTCTCTTACTAATGTAGCAAGGAAAGAATAATAGTAAACCTAACTATTCAGAGATAATTAAATATTATGAAATAACTTTGCGCCTACAAATTTACAATATGCAAAATCATTCCCATCACTAAAAGTATGACAATGCAAATAAAATCGCTAGAAGAACCTTTGTCAAAAGCAGCAATTTTGCTCGGAACAGCATCATTATTTGCTGCTTTAATTCCTATATCTTTAGCCCCAAGCCTAGTCAAATTATGCGAACGGGAAATAGGTGCAAATGCCGTAGCATTTCATCGGAATTGGATCGCCACAATCATCTTTGCTTTGCTGACTGCAATCGAATTTTTCCGCCGCTCAGATTCCGATCGTCAAACCTTAGAAAAGAAGCCTTTTACCAGATGGGAATGGGGGCTATTGCTGGTAATGGGAACTTCGGGGGCTACCTACTTCATTCTGTGGGTTTGGTCGGTGACTAAAACTAGCATTGCCAACGTGACTTTACTTTCTAATTTAAACCCCTTATTTGTTGGCTTGGCTGGGTATTTTTTATTAGGTCGGCGTTTTGATAATAGATTCGCTATTGGTATGATTATGGCGATGCTGGGAGCGATCGCCTTTGAAGTCAATAAGGTACAATTTGGCAGTAACCAAATACTTGGTGATGGGCTAGCATTTCTCACTGCTATTTTTATCGCGACCTATCTGATGCTGGTAGAAAGACTGCGAAACAGATTTACTACGGCAAACATAATGCTGTGCCGTTGCGGAATCACCACAATGTTTCTCCTGCCTATTCTGCCAATCACCGAAGATAGATTGTTTCCCTATTCCGGAATGGGATGGTTTTTCATCATTTTCCAAGCTTTGTTTTGCCAAGTCTTGGGTCAAGGACTTCTGGCTTATAGCCTCAGCAAATTATCATCAGGAGTCGTCGCTGTCACGCTTCTCCTAGAACCAGTCCTTGCCTCAATATTTGCTTGGTTCATTTTTTCCGAACAGGTAAGTTTGTTTGGGTGGATGACATTTGCTGTAGTTTTATTTGGTATATATTTAGCTCAGTCCAGTCAATCTGGTGTTAAAGAAACGAAGGAAGAATCTTGATGCTTCCCTCGTGCATAATACATATTTCGTTATTTTTGTCAATTTATTCTACTATTGGACTGGCGTTCTAGGAATTTATTTGTAGGTTGGGTTTCGTTTCTCAACCCAACCTAAACTACTACAACTACAAGACTTAGACATCTGTCAAAGGCGGTTTTTAAACATGAATGTTACAGTATATCAAAATAGGTCTTCGTCGCGTTCTAGGTATGGAAGAAATAAATGGAGAATCTTTACTCCCACCTGAAAAAACATACATTCGTAAAAATAGTTTTAAAGACGATCGCCAATCGCGAAATGGACATAGGAGAACTATTTTATGGCCATAATAAAACATGATTTTACCAATAAAATTTTTTCTATTATTGAACGTTCTCTAGTTTCTGTATGATTTTTCAATTGCAGCGATACAATTGATAATCGTAGCCATCCACAAATGGCAAAGTTTGCGAACTAGCAAAACAATTTTGCGTTTTCACATCTTGAGGCGCGTGGAAATTCACCAGCCACAAATCTAAAGGTCGGGGAAGTTTACTCAGCGTTTTTTGCAATATTTTTGTGGGTAAAGTTGAATTATCTTTATCTTGATGAGCTAAAATAAATAATGGTTTTTTAGATATTGCGGAATCAGACAAATGTTTAAATTCCCAACCTAAACCCATCATTTCTCCAGTTTGTACGTGGGTTTTGTGAGTAGTGGCGATCGTTACTGGATATTGAGAAAATTCTTGAATGACAGGCACTAATAAATCTGGACGATAATATTTTTGATAACCCATATTGAAAGTCACTGTCAGCGCACTTAGGAATCCCATCAACAAAATAATGGCAATCTGAAAAGTCGCCAATTCAAAATAACTTTTGAAATTGATTATTTTGACTTTTAACTTTTGACTTTTGACTTCTTCAGCTAGGCTTGCGCCTACTAGAAGAATGACAGCGGGAAAGTAGACAAAGTTATATCTCGCACCGCGAGTGAGGTCAATTCCAAAAACGTAGGTAACGATTAAAAATAAGACTATGCTGGTGATAACAAAACTTCCAAATAGCAAAACATATTTGCGATCTCTCGCTTTTATCAAAGTTTTTTTGATACCTCGAATGAGTATAGGTACTGCCCAAATAAAAAATATTATCATCACCAAACCGGAAGCTATTACTATCGGTAGTGATGTCACTTCTACGGGTAGCAGAGATAGCATTGTAATCCAGGCGGCAAGTAATTGAAATATAGGATTTATCCACTCCCATCCAACGCGATCGCTATTTTTTATCCATTCTGTGAGTTCGCTGTTATAGTTGTGTTGCCAAACAGGTAACCAAATCAATCCTCCCAATAATGTTGCAATGGCGACAGCAATTAGGGATTTGAGATTTGGGATTGCGGATTTATTTTCGTAATTAGTGTTTGGGATATTTTTGAGCGAAATACTGCTTTGGTGTTTTCGATGTTCGCTTCGCCAATAAATCAGCAAAAATGCTAGTAATACTAATGCTTCTGCCAATAAAGTAAAAGCGAAAAAATAATGGCTGGCCATTCCTAAACTGTTAATAGCAATCCAACTTATCGAAAACCAAAAAGATAGAGGTTTCTGCGCTTCGATGTGGCGGACAGCAATTAGTAGACAGACAAGAGAAGCGATCGCAAACAGAATGGCTAAAGTGTAATGACGGGCTTCTTGTGCTAAAAAAATACCGTAGGGAGACACCGCCATCATTGCGGCGGCTAAATGACCGACCAAACGCGATCGCGCTGCAATGTATCCCCATGCGTACATAGCTGGAATAGAGGCTGCACCCAGTATAGCTGGAAGCGATCGCGCTACCCACAGAGAAATCAATCCGTCATTGTGCGGAAATAATTTCATCCACAAGTGCGCCAGTACAAAATAAAGTGGAGGATGGTTACTTTCCGATAATAAGTGTTGAACTACTTCCCCCGTACCCGCACCTGTAGGTACAAGCGGCGACATGAGAAGATCGAGTGCGATCGCTCGATCTAGCGGGACATTGCGAAAACTATTCCCCAGACTGAACACCATTGTGGAAAACTCATCCGTCCAGGGCGATTTTAATTCCAAATTGGTGAAGCGCAACCACGTACCGATCGCAAACCATATGATCAGAATTAAACTGGAGTTACGCATAAAGTGGGAGGGGAGTGAGGGAGAGATATTATGTCGGCCCAATTTTAATTTTTAATTTCCGTGACGCGCCAGCTGAGCTTGAGATTAATCCAGAAATTCCAGAAAGTCACAGCTGCGATCGCAATTAAATTAGCCCACTGATAGTGAATATGCAAAAAGTTATACAACACATTCAACAGCAGCACATTTAAAATCAATCCCATCAAACAAACAATATTAAATTTGAGAAACCGCTTCAAACGCTTGCGCCAACCTCGCTGTTTACTCGCCATATCGCCAAAAGTCCAAGCATCGTTCCACAAAAAGTTATTGATAATCGCGATTTCAGCAGAGATAATTTTACTGCGAGTTAAACCCAAACCGAGCGCACTGGGGTCGTGAAGTAAATAAAGCACCAGCATATCTACAAATACCCCGCTCAAACCTACCACAGCAAACCGCAAGAACCGACCGATCGGCCAGAGGTGGAAGCGCAACCGCAGTAGATGACCCAGGTACTCCACGTATTGTTTCCAAGTTACCTTGCTCTCGCCTTCCTGACGTTCTTGAAACACATACCCCACTTCGGTAATTTGGCCGATTTTGCCGCGACCGAGTACCTCAATCAAAATTTTGTATCCCAGCGGATTGAACGATCGCCCTGCGATCGCACTACGGCGTACCATAAAATAACCGCTCATCGGATCGGAAACTCGACCGATCACCTCCGGGAGCAAAATTAACCCCAACATCTGCGCCCCACGCGATAAAAATCGTCTCGCAAAACTCCACTCGCTGACACCGCCGCCTTCCACATGGCGACTGGCAACTACCAAGTCCGCACCTTCCTCAATTGCTGCCAAAAGTTTTAACAGCACCTCCGGCGGGTGCTGAAGGTCGCCATCAATGACTGCCAATATCTGACCCCTTGCCACTTGCCAACCGCGAATCACGGCGGTGGAAAGTCCCCGTTCTTCCTGACGGCGCATCACCCGCAGTTGGGGATAATCTGGGATGAGAGATTGTGCAACTTCCCAAGTGCGATCGGGACTATCATCATCTACTACGATTAGCTCGTAGTCACCTGGAATAAAATTATCTAGCAACCCACTCAAGGTCTGAATAACTTCCTTGATATTTTTACTCTCGTTATAAGTGGGAATCACCAGGGAAAAGCTCAAGTAATGTCCGTTTCCATTGGCTGCGGCAAACTTAGATTCAGTAATCTGTAAAGAACCGGATGGTACTGGTAAAAGAGAGTTAGTTGGGCTGGAATTCATGAAAAACGATTATAAAGGTTGAGGGTGAACCCATCAATGTTCATAGTTCCCGTTAGCTGCTGCGTTTCGATCGACTTAAACTGCTTTTGCAAAATTTGTTGAATGCGCTGTTTTGCCGCGATCTTTTCAGCTTCTGTTTTGAGACGAGACCATACGGGATTAGCACTATCTAACCAGATGAGGCGACGATATTGGGAAGCTTCTGCGGATGTCAGTACTTTTTCTAGAGAATCTGCCAACCGATCGGGGTTTTCGGATAAAAGCATTACGGGTGAGGATGGGGGAATATAGTAAGCTAACCGCAGGACGTGTCCCCAAGCTTTAGAGTTAATGGCAATTAAGGTGGGGGTTGTTGCTTCTCTGGCGATAACGTTGGCGATCGAATGGAAAACCCAGCGCTGTCTGAGACTGAAATCGCCAATACTAATCGTAAGATACAACAGCAACAGCCCAGCTGCTGCCGCTTTACGCCAGTCGTTTTTCCGATCTTGGCTTGTTTGCAGGTCAACTGCGGGCGGTTTCCGTTCCAGACATAATGCCAGTAACAGCAGACATCCCGGCAGAATAAAGCTCATTGCCCTACCCCAACCAAAGCCTACCGTAAATTTGTTGGTAAGGATATCTACCGTTAAAGCGATCGATAAAGGTAAGATTCCCAGTGCCAGCGCGATCGTCAATTCGCGATGAGCGTGTCTCCAAAGGCTAATTGTACAAGCTGCCAGCACCGCAATGGCAATGCACCCGGCGATGATTGCGATCGCATCCGGTAAACTCGTTACCCAATCTCCCAAGATTAAGTGAGCGCCCAGCGTCTGAGTAATATCCTGTAAGTGTTTGAGTGCGGCATTCGTCGAACTGCTCACCTGACCGACTACGTAAGCGGCATTACGGATCTGCTGCCTAGTGCCCCAAAGCACCCACGGAAGGGTCAGCGCCACACCTGCACCCAGACGCAATCCATGCTGCCACCATTGTCGGCGATCGAATAGCAGCACAAAAATACCCAGTGTCATCAACCAAAACGCAAACAGGTATTGGGTTAGCATCCCAGCTGCTACAGAAACGCTCAGCACTATACTCCACAAAATTCGTTTTTTTGCGGTTTTTGGTTGATTTTCTGGTGAAAGTTGCGAATCTATGCGCGAATTTGGCGTTATCAGTTCCAACATTGCCCAACCGCTTAAGATTGTCCACAAAATCAGCGGTGCGTACATCCTGGCATTTACTGAATGAGATAAATAAAAAGGATTTGTCGCCAACAATGCTGCCAGAAGCAGTCCGCCGCGATGTCCCAGTAAGGTTTTTCCCAGTCCGTAAACGCAGGCGATCGCTGCTACGCTGAACAATGCCATCACACTCCGCATAGCGGCTTCGCTATTGCCAAACAGACGCAACCAAATATGAAGGCTCAGATACGAAAGCGGTGGATGAGGATCGCTCAGTATTCCTTTTAACAGGTTTCTTACCGTTTGCAGGATATCGCCCAGTCCTGTTTCTGAGGGAAGACTCAGCAATGGTGTATAGTCGCTCAAAGCTACAGGTACAGAGGGGGGTGTTTGGTAGTGAATCTTTTGACCTGTAGAGATGACCAGCGATAGAACTTCGTCGTACCAAAATTCCCGGCTACCCAGGTTTAGCAAGCGTAACATAATGCCGATCGCTATGGCTGCGATCGATAGTATTTCTAGGGAAAGCGGTATTCCGGATATCGGAATTGAGAAGTTGGTTTCGATCGGGTTGCTGCCTGCCTCTTTTCCGTTTTTTGGCATAAAATTTCTCACAATACCGTAATTTTCATTAAACTCGGCTTAGTTAACATATTTAAATAATCTTCACTTACTTTTGGCATTTTTAGCAAGATATACAAAATCAAGCTATCCTGACGAGGTTATCTTTACTCGGCTGTTAAACAACTGTTATTTTAACGGTAAAGTTGTGAAGATTATCCAAAAAAAAAGATAACTTGTGAAAAATAGGATAAATTTGTGATATCCAGAAATTTACTATTGCTCTACCCAGCGCCAAATTTCTGTATCTTTTTCAACTAACCTAGAATTATTTCAAAATATAGCTAAGTGGGTTTTTGACAATGGTTTATTCAAACCCTATAGAAATCTCTGTAGTAGTTCCCCTTTACAATGAGGAACCCAATATCGACTACCTGTTTGAACGGCTGCACAAGGTACTCGATGGGATGAACACCAGCTATGAGATCGTTTGCGTCAATGATGGTAGTAAAGACAACACACTGAAGTGTCTGATCGAGCATCATCTTCTTGACCCAGCAATCAAAGTAGTCAATTTATCCCGTAACTTCGGCAAGGAAGTCGCCCTCACCGCCGGGATCGACTACAGCACCGGATCTGCTGTAGTACCGATCGACGCCGATCTGCAAGATCCGCCAGAATTAATCGAGGAACTGGTTGCTAAGTGGCGGGAAGGCTATGATGTAGTTTATGCAACAAGGCGATCGCGTCAGGGAGAAAGTTGGCTGAAACGCTTGACCGCGAAAGCATTCTACTGGTCGATCGGTCGCATGAGTCGCGTTCCCATTCCCTCCAATACCGGCGACTTTCGCTTACTCGATCGGCGTGTCGTAGAAGCCATCAAGCAAATGCCAGAAAGAACGCGGTTTATGAAAGGTTTATTTGCTTGGGTTGGTTTTAAGCAAACATCAGTTATGTTCGATCGCCCCCAACGTTACAAAGGAACGACAAAATGGAACTATTGGCGACTTTGGAACTTTGCGATCGACGGAATTACCTCCTTTAGCTTAGTTCCCTTGAAAGTATGGGGCTACATAGGCTTTTGTATATCCCTAATTTCATTTATTTACGCCAGCTTTCTGATTATTCGCACTTTAATCTTTGGTATCGATTGGCCCGGTTATGCTTCCTTAATGGTAGCCGTATTATTTTTAGGAGGTATCCAACTCCTGACTCTGGGTATTATGGGTGAATATCTGGGTCGGATCTACGAGGAAGTCAAAGGTCGTCCCCTTTATTTTGTGCGCGAATGTTACGGCTTCGATCAAAGCAGTGTGCTGCCAGTAGTGACCGATCGGCGCGAAACAATGAATCAATTTTAGAATTGGGATTGGGGATGGCCTAATTAAAATTAGGGAATTGTATATAAAAATCTAAAATTGTTTGTTCATTCGGTCAGGAGTATCAAAACAGCCTTGAAATTTAAAAGCGGTATTTTTGCGATCGTTCTTGTCTGCCTAGTTGCCACTGGATTAGCAGTCTACCTACTGGGCGGCATCAACCAAAATCAGCTACAAGATTGGCTCAAGCAAGCTGGCATTTGGGCCCCGATTATTTATATCGGATTATATACAGTAGCAACAGTATTGGTGTTACCTTCAACTGCACTCAATCTTACAGGTGGTGCAATTTTTGGCCCTTGGCTCGGTACGCTTTGGACGAGTATTGCAGCCATAATTGCTGCCGTAGTAGCCTTTGCTTTTACCCGCACCGCCGGACGAGAATTAGTCGCCCAAAAGCTGGCAGGACGCTGGCAAGCAATGGATGCTGAAATGCAGCAAGGGGGATTGTTTTATATGTTTGCCATTCGGTTGCTACCGATTATTCCTTACGGTTTAGTCAATTTTGCAGCTGGATTGACATCGATTAGTTTTCGGGATTACCTTTTGGGTACAATTCTCGGCACAGTACCCGGAATTTTACCTTTTGTATTATTGGGTAGTTCTGGTTTGCAAGCGCTCAGAACTGGCGATGTTTTTCCTTTGATGGGAGCGTTGTGTTTAACTGGGATGCTGGTAGGCGGCGCGACTTGGTATCGACGCCGCCGTACCTTCCCACAAAAAGCTTTGCAGGATATTGAGCAGCAGCGCTTGGATTCGGCAGATATTGATGATGATAATAATTTATCTGAAAAGTAGGGTTTGGAGATTTTTTTTTACCGCAGATGATAACAGATGAACGCAGATGAACGCAGATGTATTGATTTGTTTAGTTGGTCAAAGAAAAGTTTTTTGGATAGGCTCTAATAAGCTATGCGAAAAATCGATAAATATCTAAATTTATCTGCGTTTATCTGCGTCCATCTGCGGTAAAATTTTTCTAAAATTCAATTTTGTGTAAATCTGTTTAGATTCGCAATTTCTATGTCTATTATTGATGGTTTGCGTCTTTATATTAGTCGTCAAGCTTCCGGATTGGGAAGGTATATCCTCGAACAGATACTATATTTTTTGGTAGGTGGGATACCGACAATACTGGGTATAGCAGTACGCGCTGTACTTTACCGTTTGATTTTGCGTATGGATGGTTTTGCGGCGATCGAAGATGGAGTACGCTTGCGTTTTGCTGACAACATCAAACTCGGTCACGGTGCTTACTTAGATAAGGGTGTTTATTTACACGCTTGTCCGAATGGCATCGAAATTGGTCGCGATACCATCGTCATGCACGGAGCGGTTCTCCACGTTTACAATTTTCGCGATTTGCCTAATGCTGGTATCAAAATTGGCAAAAATAGCCTGGTGGGTGAATATACGACGATCCGGGGACAAGGAGGGGTGGAGATTGGCGATCGCGTCTATACTTCCCCTTTCACTCAAATTCTCGCCGTCAATCATGTTTTTGACGATCCGACTCGCTCTTTTGTCGAACAAGGTATCACCGCTGAGGGGATCGCGATCGAAGACGACGTTTGGTTAGGTGCTGGGGCGATAATTACTGATGGCGTTCGCGTAGGTAAGGGTGCGGTTGTCGCTGCTGGTGCTGTTGTGACTAAAGATGTACCACCGCATACGGTGGTGGCGGGTGTTCCAGCTCGTGTAATTAAGACGATCGACAAAAATAACCCCGATCGACGCGATCGGGTGATTTACTAGGAACGTCCCTTTGCCTTTGAACGTGCGTGCGATCGCCACTTTCTCTAAGTAAATATGCTTAAAAAACCCGTTGCTGAGATTGTCTTTTCACACAATTTTTAAAATTATGTCAATCTACCCGAAAAATACCTAAATGCAAAAATGATTGCCAGCTAAGGGTTTGATTGTTTCTTAATAAAAATATACAAAACCTTATTGATAATATTCTCAATTATCAAATCCTAGAATACCGATGATTTCGTTGGCTTCTTCGAGCTGCAAACCAGCTATTTCGGCAGAGTTATAGCCTCCAAACTTAAGCTATGTAACGCTTTTAGCTCTCTTTCATTATTCCCGAATCGGAAATGACGCATTTAATATAAAGAATCTGTAAAGTAGCAGCTTGATGTATGGTAGTTTTTGCACGACTTGTTTATGATATTACACAACAAATCAAGCACGTAAGTATGTACTAATCCTACATAACCGAGATTTTGCATACTTATTCTGTGGCGAAGCTTTTCAATAAAAAAATGGTCAGGGCTAAAAGGCTGGATAAGCAGCCATAAAAGCCTGTAGCTGGCTATGCCGATAGGTTTTAAATACTTAATTTTCGTAAGCAGAGGAGAATGTAAGGGTGAAAACTTTTAAAGAAATTAATCATAATTTAACATTTTTGGAGAAGACAACAACACTTTCAGTCGTTATACCTGCTTATAACGAAGAAGAAGGTATTGCGGATATCGTCCATCGCGTCTTACGGGTGGAAAACGATCTGGCCAAAGTTGGCATTAGTCGGCTGGAATTGCTTGTGGTTGATGATGGTTCCCACGACAGAACAGCCCAAATCGTCAGCAGCATAGAAGGAGTGCGGCTGATCCGTCACGTTACCAATAAGGGATACGGTGCAGCGCTCAAAACAGGGTTTCTCCATGCGCGAGGTGAACTGATCGGATTTCTGGATGCGGATGGTACTTATCCACCGGAATATTTTCCCCAATTATGTCAGGTAGCCTTAAATGGGGCAGACTTGGTAATTGGTTCACGTATGGCGGGTGCTAAAAGTAAAATGCCGATAACTCGGAGGATTGGAAATTTGTTTTTTGCCAATCTCCTCAGTTTGATCGGTCATCAAAAAATTACCGATAGCGCCAGCGGGATGCGGGTCTTTAGACGGGAGGTGCTAGAGCGAATTTACCCTCTACCGGATGGGTTGAATTTAACACCGGTGATGAGCGTCCGGGCAATTCACGAAGGCATCAAAATGGTAGAGGCACCAATTCCTTATAACGAACGTTTGGGTCGTTCCAAGTTAAGCGTTGTCCGCGATGGCACTATTTTCTTGCGATCGATTATATGGACAGCTTTAACCTACAATCCCGTTCGCATACTGGGTGCGATCGGCTTAGCTGGAATGGCAATGGCAGCAGCGATTTTGTTGGGACTGGTCACCCACAGACTGAGCGGAATTACGACGTTGAATTCATGGGGAGTTACCGCTGTTTTTGTGGCGCTGGTTGCTGGCGTAACCGCTCTAGATATATTCGCTTTGGGCATTACTTTTAATTATCTGGTATCGCTGTTTTACAAACGACCGATACGTCAAGGTTTGTTGGGGCGTCCATTGTTCAATCCGCCGTTAGAACATCATTTCGGCTGGATGGGATTGTTTACTTTGTTGGCTGGGTTAATCGTAGGAGGAATTAGTCTGGCTTTGGGTGTGAATGGTTGGGCGATCGCTCGACTGTGGCTTTATCTTTTAGGTAGTGCCATGCTCATTTTGACGGGAATGCAGCTAATAATTTATTGGGTTATCTTGCGGGTGTTAGAAGAATTGAGTCAGCGAGAAATGCTGACCAAAAAAGATATGGATTTGAGTCAAACATCAGAAGTTAGCTTAACAGTTTAAAGATAAAAATGGCAAAAGAAACATTCGACCCCATCAGAGAAAATCGGGGAAGCCGAGCTGCGCTCAAAGTGCCAAGGGCAAATTTCCCGAATGCAGATGAAATTGTGCGGCAAGGATTGCTAGAAGATTCTAAATCGGTAGAAACGGTTGACATTATGTTGGTCAATCCACCGTCGCCTGATGGCGGAATCTGGATTCGCAGTCAGCACCGAGTCGGTAGGCGCACGCGGGAGAATATGATTTGGCCGCAAGTATCGCTGGCGCAAATGGCAGCTTTGTTGCACCCTACTTATAAAGTTAAAGTGGTGGATGCGATCGCCGAGCGAATGAGTTGGTCTGAGTTTAGCGCATTGCTCGATCGCCACAAACCCCGCTACTATCTCACCCAGGTAACAGCGCCGACACTGGAAAACGATATGTACGGCGTGTTTCTCGCCAAAGCTCGCGGTGCGTACACAATTGCTTTCGGTACTCACGTCACGCCTATCCCTCGCGAGACGATGCGCCCTTATCCCAGTTTGGATTTTATTTTATTGGGGGAACCCGATTTAACAATTCGCGATTTGCTGGATTGTTTGGAAGGAAAATTTGACAAACGTCCGGCAAATATCCAAAAGCTTTTCGCCGACCACGACCCAAGTTACAAACCGAGTTTAAATGAAGATGGTACGGCTAATTTGAGCGGCGTGAAAGGTTTGGTATGGCGGCGCGGTGACGAGATTGTCATGAATGGAACTCGACCGTTTATTCACAATCTCAGCGATATGCCTTTGCCAATGCACGAACTGTTGCCTTTGCAAAAATATCGAATGCCGTTGCTCAAGGGGCCATTTACGTTTATTGTTACCAGCAGAGGTTGTCCGGCGGCTTGCACCTACTGTATCAAGCACGTCAGCTATCAGTTTAGCGCCAGAGTGCGATCGCCAGAAAACATCATGCAAGAGTTGTGGAAGCTCAAAAATTTGGGCATCAACAACATTCATATGTATGCCGACTTGTTCACAGTCAATCGCGACCAAGTTGTCGGTCTTTGCCAGCTCATGATCGAGCAAAAAATCAACATTAAATGGACTTGCAACAGCCGCGTTGATTATGTGGACGAAGAAATGCTCGCGCTCATGGGGAAAGCTGGCTGCTGGTTAATTTCTTGGGGAATCGAAAGCGGCAACGAACAAATTTTGAAACACGCCCGCAAGGGAGTTTATCCAGAAAAAGCAGCGAATTCTTTGCGGGCGGCGAAGAAAGCGGGTATCAAAAATTGGGGTTATTTCATCATCGGTTTGCCCGGTGAAACAGAAACTACAATCCGAGAAACAATAGAATTTGCCAAGAAACTGCCCCTGGATATCGCTCTCTTCCACGTTGCAGCTCCTTATCCCGGCACACCATTCTTCTTTGAAGTAGTCAAAAATGGTTGGTTCCGTGCGGGAACTCGCTGGGAACAAGTCGATATGGACAAAGGCACAGTTTTAGATTATCCAGATTTGCCAGCCGAACGTTTATTATATTGGCAAAAACGTGCCTTCCGCGAATGGGCGTTTCGTCCCGGCCCGATTATGACTTATTTGAAGATGCTGATGTCGGACACATCAACGCTTAGCTCAGCTATTAACGTAGGGTTGCAGCATCTTAACTGGTCATCCAGTGAGTCAGAGTCGAAAGAGCGTTTTGCGATCGCCAGAGCATCAAAAGCTTAAATAGTCAACTAATCGCTACACAGATTTGTGTAGCCGCCTTTCATCCGCAGCCTGGACTTGCGATACCATTTGACCATAAACTTGTAAGGTTTGGATTGAATAAATTCTGTCATATCCGGAATTTATTCAATCTAAAAGATAAAACCTCTACTCACAGATGGTATGAATTGGCAAGAAGTTTGTTTGTTACTGGCAACAGTTTTATTTGGCGCAACAGGACAATTTTTTCTGAAAACAGGAGCATTAAAGTTAGGCAAAGTCAACAGCACCAATTTTGTCAGACACATTTTGCAGATTATTACTGTTCCAGAATTGATCTGCGGCTTGATTTGCTACGGATTGGGGACACTCGGTTACATCTTTCTTTTGACTCGCATTGAACTTAGCATTGTTGGCCCTTCTGTAGCCTTGAGTTACGTTTTTTCCGTTTTACTCGGTCGCTTCCTCTTTAGGGAACCTGTGCCGCTGAGTCGTTTAATTGGGTTAGGTTTAATTGTCAGCGGCGTTATTTTAGTCATCTGGAAAAAATGAATTTTAAGTAAGAAAGCAAAATAACTAAACATGAAAATTAAATTAGTAAAAAAATGGGGTACCTATCAAAAAAAAATAGGAATTTTACTAGCCTTGTTGTTGGTAATGGGGATATTTTTTCGGTTTATTAATATCGATCGTAAAGTTTATTGGGACGATGAAGCTACAAATTCATTAAGAACTTCTGGATATACTGAAAAAGAGTTATTCGACCAAGTTTATGATGGCCGCGTAATTGGCATCGAAGACTTGCAGAAGTATCAATATCCCAGTTCGGAAAAAACTGTCATAGATACAATAAAATCTTTAGCAGTAGAAGAATCCCAAAGTCCACCGCTCTATTACGTAATGGCGCGATTTTGGATGCAATGGGTTGACCATTCACCGACTGCAATGAGAAGCTTATCTGCGCTGATTAGCTTGTTAGCTTTTCCTTCTATCTATTGGTTATGCTTAGAATTATTTGAGTTGTCCCTAGTAGGATGGATAGCGATCGCACTATTAACTGTTTCACCATTCCATGTAATTTACGCACAGGAAGCACGGCTGTATAGTTTGTGGACGGTGACAATATTGCTATCCAGCGCTGCTTTGCTGCGAGCAATCCGCCTCAAAACAAAGCTCAGTTGGGGTACTTATGCAGCAGCTTTGGCAGTGGGACTGTATACTTTTCCCTTTACTGCATTAGTCGCGATCGGTCATGGAGTTTACGTATTTGCGACCGAAAGATTTCGATTGAGTAAGACGATTATCGCTTATCTGCTGACATCTTTGGTAGCAGTTATAGTTTACTCGCCTTGGATTTTTTTAATTATTACTAATTCCCACAAAATTGGAAAATGGAGAGAGCAAAAACTCAGTCTGTCGGTCACGATCGAAAAGTGGGCTTTGAATTTTATTCATGTTTTCCTTGATTTTAATTTTGAACGTCCAGAGTGGACTATTATCGTTTTAATACCGATAATATACGCAATTTATTTTCTCGTTCGTCATGCTCCCCTACGGGTATGGCTGTTTATCGTGACATTGATTGGCGTGACAGAACTAGCCCTAATTTTGCCTGATTTACTTAAAGGAGGGATTAGATCGACTATCGATCGCTACCTGATTCCCTGCTATTTGGGTATTGAACTAGCTGTTGCTTTTCTAATTGCTAGTAAAATTACAGTTTTGACTGTGAAAAAATGGCAATATAGGCTGTGGCAAGTTTTCGCACTCGCACTCATTTCTTGTGGAGTTATCTCCTGTGCAATCCATTCTCAAGCAGTAACTTGGTGGAACAAAGGCCCTGCTGTTGTCTATGTGCGATTGGCTAACATCATTAATCAAGCCGATCGCCCACTTTTGATTAGCGATGGCGATCGGCAAATTGAAGGTAGAGAACTGGCTTTGAGTTATTTGCTGGAGCCAAAAGTAAAGCTAATATTATTGTCAAAAGAAAATCTTAATAATCTTCAGATTCCCAATGGATTTAGCGATGTGTTCGTGTTCGATCCTTCCGGAAAATTACTAGAGCAGATAAAAAAAATACCAAATCGGCAGTTGGAGTCAGCCGATCGCGGCACTACAAAAGTTTGGCTATGGCGAGTTTAAAAATCCAAAAAAAAAATCACGAGGCGATAATTATGACAAAACTCATTATCCAAATACCCTGTTACAACGAAGAATCAACACTAGCAATTACACTTTCCGAACTGCCGCGTAAGCTGCCTTACATAGACTGCATAGAATGGCTGATAATTAATGATGGCAGTACTGACAGAACTGTTGAAGTCGCCCGACAAAATGGCGTCGATCGTATAGTAAATTTGGATCGTAATCAGGGTCTGGCTAAAGCTTTCATGGCAGGTATAGAAGCAAGTCTCAAGGCTGGGGCGGATATCATTGTCAATACCGATGCAGATAATCAGTATTGTGCGGCTGATATACCAAAATTGATAGAACCAATCTTGCTGGGTGAAGCGCAAATAGTGATCGGGGAAAGACCTATTAAACATATTAAACACTTCTCCCCTACCAAAAAAGTTCTCCAAAAAATCGGTAGTTGGATTGTACGAATAGCCAGCAATACTAACATTCCAGATGCACCAAGCGGTTTTCGCGCCATCAGCCGCGATGCCGCCATGCACTTGAATGTATTTAATGAATACACCTACACTTTAGAAATGATTATTCAGGCTGGCCAAAATGGCATGGCGATTACCTCTGTACCTATACGAACTAATGGATACTTGCGACCTTCGCGTTTGCTGAAAAGCATTCCATCTTACATCAAGCGCTCAATATTGACAATTTTGCGAATTTTCATGACCTATCAACCTCTCCGGTTTTTTACTATCCTGGGGAGTCTTCCTTTTAGCTTAGGTTTTTTGTTGGGAATGCGCTGGATTTGGCTGTTCTTTAGCGGCACTGAAAAGGCTCATGTACCTAGCCTAATTTTGGCGGCTATCCTAATTTTGATTGGCTTTCAATTGTGGATGTTTGGCTTGGTGGCAAGTTTAATGGCGGTGAATCGCAAAATACTTGAGGATATACAGCTAAGGTTGCGTCGCGCTGAGTTTGATTCTGAAAATAAAAGAACAGCAGATTTGTTCCGATGAAATATCTGTTAATATTTGAGACTATCTGGCTTTTTTAGCGCTCTGGAATCATGAGTAGAGATTTATTTGCTGGCTTGGCGATCGCCCAAATTCCCAAAATATTAACATTGCTCGATCGCAATCCCCACAGCCCAACTTACGGTTGTTTCGATCGTAACTTTTGGCACTACAAAATCATTGATTTTCCTAGCGGAATGGCCCAAGAATTTGTTTGGCCGCTGGCTTTAGCTTACGATACCAACGTGCCCAACAACCCATTTTACCGCCAGTCAGCTATCCGAGAATGGGTAGAAGCTGGTATTCTCTACGCCGCCAAAAGCGCACACAAAGATGGTTCTTGCGATGATTATTTTCCCTACGAAAGAGCGGGCGGAGCAGCCGCTTTTTCGCTGCTCGCCTGCGTGGAAAGTTACACTTTACTCAGATTAAACAACCCAGATATTCTAACTTTCTTTGAAAAACGAAGTGATTGGCTGGCTCATCACCATGAAAGCGGACGCCTAAGCAATCACCAAGCCTTAATTGTATTGTGTTTAGAATTGGTTTCCAGGCTCTTGTCTACTACCAAATGGAATGCTGCTAAAGAGCAACGCTTGGAAACAGTATTATCTTGGCAAAACCCGGAAGGTTGGTTTCAGGAATATGAAGGTTGCGATCCCGGTTATCACACACTCACAATTTCCTGTCTGGCGAGAATTTATGAGTTAACACCAACAACCAGACTAAAAGATGCGATCGGCAAAGCTGTCGGATTAGCTGCACATTTCATTCATCCCGATGGTTCTTTTGGTGGTGAATATACCAGCCGCAACACTTACAATTTTTTCCCTCACGGTTTTGAGTTAGTCGGCAAATGGATGCCCAAAGCTTTGCATATTAATGACCTTTTTCTCGTGGGAATTGCTAATGGCAAAAGCCCATGTTATTCTGATGACCACATCATCGGTCATCACACATGGAATTACTTACTAGCTTGGCGAGATTTTGTTGTCGATCGGCCCCTACTACCCCCACGACCTACCGGTCGCCTTTGGTTGCCAGAAGCACAAATTTTGATTGACCGTCGCCAAGACACGGAACTTTATTTGGCACTCAACAAAGGCGGAGTATTCAAACTCTTTCGCGGTCATCAGCTTATAGCTTCCGACACCCAATTTTCCCTGCAAGTACGAGAAGGTAAAACCATCAAAAATGCTGTCGCTCATCTCATCGGTTATTATCGAGTTCATCTAGCAGAAGACGAAATTTCTATTCAAGGTCAACTCGGTTGGGCTAAACAGAAGCAGATGACCACAATAAATTTATTGTTTCTGCGAGTGGTTATGCTTAGCTTTGGGCGTTTCTTTCCCAACTTGATTCGCAGATTTCTGCAAAAAATGTTGATTACAGGTAAGAAAAAAGCACCTTTTCATTTCCATCGCCAACTGCGCTGGGAAAACGATCGATGGTGCGTCATAGACCAACTGCAAGCGGAATCTTGGGAAAATGTCGTTAGTGCAGGTATTGGATGCGACCAAACCTCAATTTATGTAGTTATGAGCCGTACTTTTCAAATAGGTCAATTACAACCCTGGCTTGACCTCACAGAAAAAATAAAGCAAATGGCTCCCGGTAAAAAATTAAAATTGGAGCGAAATTTTTAAGATGAAACGATTGATTTCTCTGGGTGTCAGCCTGCTAATATTAGCAGTAATATACTGGAAAATAGATTTTAACGGGTTGATAAAAGTATTCCAAAATTGCGATCGCTCCTGGATGGCGATAAGCTTAGGCATGGTAATACCGCTGACAATGCTTACTGCTTGGCGGCTGCAACAACTAATGCCACACGGCGCAAAGCTGAGGTTTGGGGAAGCTAATCGTCTGATTCTCACCGCTAGCGTATTAAATATGGTGCTACCCTCAAAAATGGGCGACATCGCTAAAGCTTATTTTATGAAAGAACGGGGGCATCTAAGCGGATCTTTATCTTTATCTTTGGTTGTGTTTGAAAAAGCTTGCGATATGCTTTCGCTCTTGATGTGGTGCGGATTCGGATTAATGCTTTATCCCCAAAAAGATTGGCTATTTTGGGTGATGACAGTTAGCGTATTACTGGGATTAATCGTTGGATTGCTCCTGCTTAGCTCGCCAAAATTTGCCAATATATTTTTTGTCATTATCAAATTTATTACACCTAAAAAAATTAAGCAAAAAGTATTAAAATTGCAAAATTCCTGGCGGGAAATGTACAAGTATTTTTGGAGTAACAAAGCACAAGTGATTAAAATTACTGCGACTTCGGTATTTATCTGGTTTATGCACCTGTTGCAAATTTGGTTTTTTATCCTCGCGCTGAAAGCTTGGACTCCTTTTTTAGCAAATCTTGCCCTATCTCCCCTAGCAATTTTGGCAGGACTGCTTCCGCTAACATTTGCAGGTGTAGGCACCCGTGACGCCGCGCTTATTCTGTTTTACAAACCATTTTTTAATGCCCCTACTGCGGCTGCATTGGGGGTACTTTGCACTTCGCGTTACTTATTACCAGCCCTCGGCGGCTTGCCCTTCCTCGGACAATATATAGGAACTGTTCGCAACTTCCAGAAATGAAAGATTAAAACAATGTTTTCCGTTTGCCAAAGCAGCTAAGATTCCCCAATCATAATTCATTTCTAAAAACTTTTAGAGAGGTGATAATTTATGATGAACAAACTAAAATTATTAATTTATTCTGTCAGCCAAGGCAATCCAAAAGTCTTCGGCGTAATTCTGATATCAGCATTTTTTGTCACTCTAGCCAGAATTTTAGCCCCCATCGAAATGAATTGGGATGAAGCTGTACAATTGGAGGCGGCACATCGGCTAGTCAAAGGATTAGGATTGACCAGTACATTTTTCCCCCCTCCCTATGCCCCAGTTCAAATTCCTTCTAATCTAAACATAAGCCCAATTCCCCAATATTTAACTTGGTGGCCACCTGGATTTTCCCTATTGGTTGCTAGCTTACTTTTTATAGGAATATCACTCGCTACATCGCTCAAAATTATTTACGGCATCTCAACTATTTTGGGATGGTTTGCTTGGGGAATTCTCGGCAGTAATTGCCTTTCAAAACCTATCAAAATTGGTTCAAAAAATCTTCCCGCTCAGTTTTTTATTGCTGCTATACTGCCAATTTTTTATACGCCTGCATGGAATGGAACAGATTTATTTTTGTGGGCAGGATTACCTTTCGTAGTGCTTTTGCTTTTCAAGTCAGCCAATCAAAAACCTTTGTTCTACGTTGCTGTTGCTGGCTTCATCTTCGGTGTTTTGGTTTTTATTCGTTACTCAAGCCTTTTTATTGCGATCGCAGCTTTCTTTATCCTACTCCTGCTTAACTATCCCCGCCTACTAGCTTTCCTCAAAACTTACTCTATTTTTCTAGCTTCCTCACTCTTGTTTATCCTACCGCTAGCTATCTACAACAAATTGGCAGGCTCGAATAAACCGACAATTTCACTCTATAATAATCCTACCGATTTATCGACTATCCCTGGATTACCAGAATTTGTCAATTTCAAGGGCAGTTTTGCAGGTCTTTCTACTACTATTATCAACATATTAAAATCTGCATCGACTATTTCGCAATTATCGGGACTTCCTCTGGAACCTCTAATTAACTCCTTTAAATCCGACTCTGCCATCATATTAATATTTGGCACTTTTTGTCTCATACTTGTTTTTTTACTGCCTTGGCTAGTTTTTATAAAAAATCCAGAAACTTCCCTCGAAGAAAGACAAAGAGATATTTCTCTTTCCCTATCTTTAGTACCAGTTTCTCTGGTAATTCTTTTATTAGCGAGTAATTTTGCTCAGGATTACGATTTTATCGGTACTGCTAGATACTACATTCCCGTATTTCTGCCTACTATATTTATCGCTTACGAACTCGCAACTAAGCAAACTAAAAATGCCGATCGCTTAATCAAAACAGGATTTTTAATATTTATTAGTATCTTTCTAGCTTATAACCTAATATATAGACCATTCTTCATGCCTGGGAAGCGATTTCAATTGGCAAAAACAGTTTTAGGCAGTTACTTAATGTATAGATATGATTATCAATATCCCAGTCACAAAGTAATTACACTTTACGACGATACATCGACAGCATTAAGAAAATTACAAGCTGAAAATCCTGAAGCACTATTTTTTGTGCAAGACTACGTTTTTTATGTATATGACGGTCACGAAGGATTGAGAACTATACCCGTTAGCGATTTCTGGAAACGAGCTTACGTTGAAAAAGCAGTAAAAATATTTTGGGCAGTCAGTCACCCGAAATGCCGTGGAATTTGTCCCGCGCTTTCTCCCCAACCCATCAAACAGCTATCATCTCAGCCTCATCTTAAAACCGTCTATAAATCTGCTCAAGAAAAAACCAAAATATTAGTTTCCGATTTACCCAATGGCTACAAATTTTAACCATTTAAGAAATCGTTAGGTTTTAATTTTGTGTTTCAATAGCCAGTTACAGCCAAGTTCAAACAACCCACCAAACAAACAACTAAGGGCACTAACTAGGCAAAAACGTAGCCAGTAGGAAGGAACTTTGGCCAATAAAATCCAAAGAGCTATATAAGTATTGCTGTGGGTAAGATAAATTCCATAGGAGTAGTTTCCCACTATATTCAACCATTTTTTCAACGGGAAAAAGCTGAGAATCTGAAAAATAAAGCAAAATTCGCCCACCCCAATTAGCTGATCGGAAGGAATTCTCAGTACCATCCAACCTTCAGCAGAAGTCCAGTAAAGCGCAACACCAATCAACCAAATTAACCCAGTCAACCATATCCAACGGGATGACAGCAATAAATTTTTGCTCCAGTTTAAACAAGATTCTACTGTGGAAATTCTCGGTTCTAGTAGTGCGATCGCTAAAATCATACCGAAAGCAAACTCAAACACGCGGGGTACAAAAATCGCCCCTCTAATTAATACATCAGTTGCCATCTCGTCCAGGGGAAGAGCCACAATCGTGGCTCGATATACCAAAGTAACCAGCAGTGTTCCAGTTAGTAAAATTGACCATCCCCACCGTTTACCTACCCAAATTAGCACGGGAAAAACTAAGTACAACTGAACTGCCAGACCAATGTACCACCAAGCACCATTCAGAAAATAGTAATATTCAAACAAAAAATTCCGCAGCGTTGTGAGACTGGCGATGAGAGCAACTCCTACTTTAATTGCACCCCAGTTGGATAGATTACCAGTTCCAAACGGCACCCACTTTGGTTGAATCCACAATAACAGCAAAGCCAAAGCATGAGCTAGCCAGTATAATGGGAAAATTCTCGCCAATCTGTGTTTCCAAAAATTTCCGCTCGAAAACTCTCTATCCTGTTGCGCCTCAGCTCCATACTTTCGCCACCAAGACGCCGTTAATCCAAATCCGCTGGCTATGATAAAAAGATGAACTCCTTGCTGTCCCAGCAGACAAAAAAAGTACAGTATACTGTTAACTATGCTTCCCAAGCTAGAAGCATTCGTTTGTTTAATGATTTCAGGAAAACTAAAAAAACCTTTGCTATATCCCCAAAGATGGTAAATTAATACCATCAATATTCCTAGCCCTTTGATAGCAGGCAGTATTTGACTGAGACGATGATATTCTTTGGAAACTGTTTGCATAATAATAAATAAACATTGGCGCTAGGAAACAGCAGCAGCTCACATCAAAAATAAACCTTTAAAATTCGGAAATGCTCAACCCTAACAAAATAACTTTTTATAATATACTGGATCGCGCTCTCGCTGGCTATGATATCTCCGCCGAAGAGGGAGTGGTACTTTTAACGCAGACCGAGCCGGAAGCGATCGCAGCCATTCGTTCCACAGCCGATCGTCTGCGCCAAAAGCAAGCTGGCGATACCGTCACCTACGTTATCAACCGAAACATCAACTTTACCAATATTTGCGAGCAACACTGTAGTTTCTGCGCTTTCCGCCGCGATGAAAGCGAAGAAGGCTCTTTTTGGTTAGATATTGCCCAAATTCTTGAAAAAGCCACAGATGCCGTCCAACGAGGTGCAACAGAAATTTGTATGCAAGGGGGGCTCAATCCCAAAGCAAAACTTAACGGTAGTTCCCTCGCTTATTACCTGCGGATAGTTAAAAGCATTAAAAACGAATTTCCGCAACTCCATTTGCACGCATTTTCTCCTCAAGAAGTGCAATTTATCGCCAGAGAAGATGGTTTGACCTACGAGGCGGTAATTGCCCAGATCGAAGAAGGGGGAGTTGATTCTATGCCTGGAACAGCCGCAGAAGTTTTAGATGATGAAGTGCGGCGCATCCTCTGTCCGGAAAAAATAAACACCGCTACTTGGTTGGAAATTGTTACCACAGCTCACAGTATGGGGTTGCCCACAACCAGTACAATGCTTTCCGGTCACATAGAAACGCCCGCACAGCAAATACAACACTTGAGTTTATTGCGAAGTCTGCAACAAACAGCCCTAGAACGGGGTTATCCGACGAGAATTACGGAATTCATCCTGCTGCCTTTCGTGGGACAAGAAGCACCCAAACCCTTACGGAAGCGGGTAGGACGGGATCAACCGATTTTGGCAGATGCCCTTTTGCTCACAGCTGTGGCGCGTATTTTCCTGGGCAATTGGATCGGCAATCATCAGCCTAGCTGGGTTAAACTCGGTCTTGCCGGTGCTACAGAAGCTTTGACTTGGGGCTGCAATGATATCGGCGGTACTCTGATGGAGGAGCATATTACCACAATGGCTGGGGCGACAGGCGGTACTTGTATGGAAGTAGCAACTTTGCAAGCTGCGATCGATTCCTTGGGGCGTCCTTATCAACAACGAGATACCCTGTATAACAAATTGCTAGCTGTTACTTGTTAATTGTTCATTGCGAATTGTTCATTCCTCATGGCCATGAACCATGAACTGTGAACCATGAACTGTGAACTATGAACTGCGAACCATGAGCATGATTAAACGAAAAAAACCGTCCCTTTTACTAACTTTGGGAACTACCACCGTACTAATTGGTGGTGGCGCAACCGCTTACTGGCTACTGAGTCAAGCACAATCTTCATCGGTCAGCTTGCCAGTTGGGGCAAACTTAGTTCCTCAAGATGCCGTAGTGGTGCTATCTGTATCCGCTCTTCCAGAACAATGGCAGCAATTGCGGCAGTTTGGTACAAAGGAAACGCAAGTGGCTTTCGATCGCACTTTCACGAACTTGCGCGATCGCTTTCTCTCTCCGAACGGCTACGATTACCAACAAGATATTCAACCTTGGGCAGGCAAAGAAGTCACTTTTGCCTTTTTGTCAGAACAAACAAAATCCCCAGAAGGCAAACTCACTCAAAATTCCTCAAAACCAGAACAACCAAAGCAGTCAGTCGTCATGATTTTGCCGATCGATAACCCAGTCCAGGCGCAGCAACTCTTGGAAAGACCGAATAGTCCTCTCAAACAAGCGAAGTGGGTCGATCGCACTTACAAGGGCGTTCCCATTAAAGAAATCGCAGACAATAATACTGATAATTTTTCGGCGGCAGTACTAGAAGGGCGATTTTTAGCGATCGCCACAGATCCCACAACAACCAATAAAGTAATCGATACCTACCTCGGCGGTGCTTCTTTAATCAAAACTCCGGGTTACGCCCAAGCATTGCAGCAAATACAAGCCGATCGACCTTTTGCCAAATTGTATGTCAATATTCCATTAGCAGCAACGGTATTAAAAAATTTTCAGCAGCAAGTTCCTCCGCAAGGATTTTCTCAACTCCAGCAACAGCAAGGCTTAGCAACCACAATTACTCTCGACTCAGAAGGGCTGCGCTTTAAAAGTATTTCTTGGCTGAATCCGAATAGTAAGAAAAAATATACTGTCAAAAATGAAGCTGGCATCATGCCCAAACGCCTGCCAGCAGATACTTTGATGATGATGTCTGGCGGCAATTTAAAACTGCTTTGGCAAGAGTACGTTCAAGGGGCAGAATCGAATCCCATTTCACCTTTCAAACCTCAAGAGTTACGAAATTTAGTGAAAGAATTCGCTAATTTAGATTTGGATCGCGAATTAGTACCCTGGATGGACGGTGAATTTTCATTTTCCTTTATTCCCTTTCCTCAACAATCCAAAGAAGATTCCCCATATCCTAACTCAGGTGCGGGAGTCGTATTCATGGTAAAGGCAAGAGATCGTCGCTTAGCTGAAAAATCGCTAGAAAAGTTCGACCTCGCGATCGCCAATAAATACCAATTAAAGGTAGAAGAAACGAAAATTGCCAATCAACGTATAGTTAATTTTACTTCGCCATCCTTGGGATCGAAAATCAGCCACGGTTGGTTAGATGGCGATGTCGCTTTTTTGGTATTGGGAGCTAACATTGCCGATGCGATCGTCCCCCAACCCAAAGCAAAGTTAGCAGATAGCGCATCGTTCCGAAATATAGTCCCCTCAGAACCTAAACCCAACAACGGTCAGTTTTTCTTGGATATCGATCGCTTGGGTATCGACTTAACAGCTAGCTTCTTTACTTCTTTGTTTCGACGCTCCCAAGATCCCAACACCCAAAGAATACTCAGAAATCACCTCGTCCCCATTCGCGCCATTGGTGTCACCACTGCTGTCAGCGATCCTCGCAGCACACGCTTTGACATTTTTGTCAAACTAAAAAAGGTTGAGGAGAGTAGGGAATAGGAAAAGTCAAAAGTCAAAAGTCAAAAGTCAAAAGTCAACAGAAAAAATTTTGACTCTGTGACTTTTGCGATCGAGAGGCCCTCCGAGTGCCAGAATCGATAGAGGGCAGCAAAAATGTACCATACAAGTTGGCTATATAAAACGACAGGGGAGAACACAGGAAATTATGGATTTGGTTGTACTCCAGAATTGGCTGGATAATGCCAGCTTTGCGGTGCTATTCGTCACGATGCTGATTTATTGGGGAGGCGCTGCTTTTCCTGGCATCCCGTATCTACCAGCCTTGGGAACATCTGGGATGGCGATCGCAAATATGTGCATTGCTTGTTTGTTAGGCGCACGCTGGCTGGAAGCAGGTTACTTTCCTCTGAGCAATTTGTATGAATCTCTCTTTTTCCTCACTTGGGGAATTACTGTCATCCATTTGATTGCGGAAAATATGAGCCGCAGCCGTTTGGTGGGCGTCGCTACAGCACCGGTGGCAATGGGGATTACGGCTTTCGCTACCATGACCCTGCCAGCACAAATGCAGTCGGCAGAACCCCTCGTACCCGCCCTGAAGTCGAATTGGCTGATGATGCACGTCAGCGTCATGATGCTCAGCTATGCGGCTTTGATGGTGGGATCGCTGCTGGCGATCGCATTTCTGGTCGTCACTCGCGGACAAAATATCGAACTGCGCGGTAGTTCGATCGGTACGGGAGGCTTTCGCAGCGCCAACTACCAGTTGCGCCGTTCTGGTGTAAACACGTTTCATGAAACGTCTCTACACTCATCTGCTCCCGTTTCGATCTCCCCTGTTGACGGAGGGATTGACCTTAACGGTAGTGCCAAAACAGCTGTTCTCAACAAAGTAGAAACCAAACCGGCACAGAAAGTCGATCGAGCCGAACCGCTCGAACCCCAGCGCCTCAGCTTAGCCGAAACCCTCGATAACATCAGCTATCGCGTCCTTGGATTGGGATTTCCTCTGCTCACAATCGGCATTATCGCCGGCGCTGTCTGGGCAAACGAAGCCTGGGGTTCTTACTGGAGTTGGGACCCTAAAGAAACTTGGGCCTTAATCACTTGGCTGGTCTTTGCCGCCTATCTTCACGCCCGCATCACTCGCGGTTGGCAAGGTAGACGTCCGGCAATTTTGGCTGCTACCGGTTTTGCAGTCGTCTGGATTTGCTATCTCGGTGTCAATCTGTTGGGCAAAGGATTGCACAGCTACGGTTGGTTCTTTTGAATCACTCCCTAGAAATAATCGCGATCGGCTTTATTCTCGTTTCCAGGTTCAACCTGGGAACGAAATCCTGGATGCAAGATGTGAGTTTAGTTACAAGCGGTCAGCTTTTGATTCCAGCTTGACCGCTTACTTTTTGCAAACTTATGGAAAATCTGGCTCACGGATACAGTATTTTAAATATTAACAAGCTATCCTAATAGCGCCTAACCAATCAAAACAAACTCATGATTACAGTTTTGCTGGTCGATGACAGTCCCACTGTTCGTTCAATGGTTTCCGATTTGCTCAGAAGCAAAGGTTTACAAGTTGTCGAGGCGTGTGACGGCATCGAGGCAGTCGAAAAAATACAGGCTAAGTGTCCGGATTTAGTGATCACCGATATCGTTATGCCCCGTATGAATGGCTACGAACTCTGCCGTTGGGTGAAAACTAACGTAAAAGAACGTAACATACCTGTGCTAATGTGTACAAGTAAAAGCGAACAATTCGATCATTATTGGGGTCTCAAGCAAGGTGCAGATGCTTATATAACTAAACCTTTTCAACCAGCAGATATGATTCAAACTATCAAAAAACTCTTGAAAAAAGTACCTAACCAATAGAAAATAGACTTGAATACAATAAAATTATAAATGTATTTCTGAATGTCTGAGTTTAATTAGGCATAGTTAAATTTTATTATTGTTCATTGTTCGTTATCAATATTTGGTTGTTAATTTATTACCAATAACAACTAACAAATGCCGAAAGTACAATAATTATTCGCTCAAGACTTGGTAAATTTTGGCTGGCTGTTCTCGTCCTTTTAGTTGCACGCTCCCGATAAATTGAGTGGGAAATATACCCTGGATATATCGATAGGTTTCTTCGTCGATCAAAATCCGACAAATACCCCCATCGATCGACTTATCGTAACTTTCCAATCTAGCCGCTACATTCACGCTGTCTCCGATAGTTGTATAGTTTAGGCTCTCGCGTATTTGAGGTGATAACAAAATCTCATAGATGATGGGCAAAGCCTGTGGTATAACAGCTTTAGCTTGGTCATAGATATAAAAACTAACTTCGACGCATCAGGGCGTTGAGCTTCCCACTACTGAAGCTAAAAGACCAACTGATTAGCAAAATTTATCACCCTAAGTACGGGAGAGCCTTATTGTAAAAGCTGCCCAGTAATATGGATGGGAGTGCCGTCTTTTTGTGGTATAATCGGCTCTGCTGTGGCTGCGGGAATGAAGCCGATCGCACCCGCAATACCCGCGCTCGCCGAAACCACACAAAACCCACGATTTCCGGTAGATGCCATGCCCCAATCTCTCCCCTATGGCAGATGAAAATATTACCTGATTTTTTCGCTAATATCTGTCTTAACACAGCTATTGAGGATTTTTAATCATTCGATACATTTTCCTCATCTATGCAAAATTACTTATTTCTTTAGGGTGATGCTTAAAAGCTCCTCTTGGTCATCTCTCCACGCCCAGCTACATATCACTTTGCGACAGCGCCAATTATTGCCTCGTTCTCAACGTTTATTAGTGGCAGTATCTGGCGGACAGGATTCGCTTTGTTTGGCTAAATTGTTATTAGATTTACAGTTAAAATGGGATTGGTATTTGGCAATTGCCCATTGCGATCATCGTTGGCGATCGGATTCGGAAGCTAATGCAAACCATGTCGAAGCATTAGCGAAAATTTGGCAATTACCTTTCTACAAACAAACAACAGATCGACTTTTGAACAGCGAAGCGGCAGCGCGAGAATGGCGCTACCAAGCTTTAAGTGCGATCGCCCAAAAAAACGACTTCTACTACATCGTCACAGGTCACACAGCGAGCGATCGGGCCGAAACTCTCCTTTACAACCTCATTCGCGGTAGCGGTGCAGATGGCCTGCAAAGCCTCACCTGGCAACGTTCTCTCTCCGACTATTTGCAGCTAGTGCGTCCCCTCCTCCAATTCACCCGCGCCCAAACTGGTCAATTCTGTCAGGAAATGCAGCTTCCCATTTGGGAAGATTCCACCAATCAAGATTTGAAATATGCCCGCAATCGCATTCGCCTTAGTGTTATACCATACTTGCAGGAAAACTTCAATCCCCAAGTCGAACAAGCCCTAGCCCAAACAGCCGAACTTTTACAAGCAGAAGTAGAGTATCTAGAAGATGCGGCTCGTCAGTTGCTGCTTCAGGCTCTGGAGGAGGGGAGTGGGGGAGACGATCTCGATCGGCAATCGCCAATTCCCAATTGCCTCAATCGCATCGTCTTGCGTACAGCACCCCTACCCCTGCAACGGCGAGTCATGCGCCAATTTATACAGCAAAGCTTAGCGATCGCCCCTAGCTTCGACCAAGTAGAAAAGTTGACCGCTTTAATTGCCGCTCCCAACAAATCTCGCACCGATCCATTTCCTGGCGGTGCGATCGCACAAGTCGATCGCGATTACATCTGCCTTCTAGTGAAAACTTAAAAGCTGAGCCTCTTAAACTACACAGGTATTTTTGACCGAAAAAATGCTGTAAAATCTCCGATTTCAAGGGTAATCATCAAAAATTTTCCAAATTTTAAGCTCCGTCCTTTTAAGGCGGAGCCAATCCTCTCATCTAAAATCCTCTCATCCAAAATCAGATGACTTTTGACTTTCACGATGCTACCAATTGTTGTTGCAAATGGCTGGGCATAATATTGAAGAAAATTTTCCGCATTTCTGCAATAGCGTGGTGTTGATAGTCGCCGCTTTCCTGAATTTGACCCAGCATCCCGGCGATCCCCTCCAACTTCTGCCGCAACACATTCAGCTTATCCTGCAACGGCTGCAACATTTCTTCATACAGCTTCAACCTACCCCAAGTTTCCGCCACTAATGCCCGCTGCGAAAGCAAATTTTGCTCGCTCGTTTGCAATTCCTGACGTTGGTTGACCTGCTCTTGAGTTTGATGGTCGATCATACTCTGAGCTTGCTGAATATTCAAGCGCATTTGCTCGATATCCCTTTCCAGCTTTTGCAATTCCTCAGCCAATTGTTGTCTGGAAGACTCCAGCTGCGTCAGCACTGGGCCGAGATCGATCTTTTGATTATCTTGAATATCCGTTTCTGGCATCCCTTGGCGACGGCGCATCACCCGCTGGTGCTGACTGAAGATTTCTTCTCGCTCGCGGACAGTCCGGCGCGAACCCACAACAGAGTCTTCTAGGATCTGATAGCGATCCTGCTCATCTGCGAGTTCTGCTTGCAATGGCGGGCGATCGTAATCGCTAGCCTGACGAATCTTCTGTTGCAATTCTGCAATAGTTTGGCGCTGCAATTCCAGCTCTTCTTCCTGATCGCTCAGAAAACGCTTTGCTTTTTCCAATTCCTGCTTCTGGCTTTGTACAATTGTCTGAAGTTCCGGCAGAGAAATCTTTTCCAGCGCTTCCACATCAATTTTCTGGCCGATCTTGACATCAGAAGACATTGCCGCCATACGCTGAACTTGCTGAAGCAAGTCTTCTTGAGTCCGCAACTGAAGGCTCAGTTTCTGAGCTTGCTCTTGCTTGAGTTCCAAATCCTTATGCTGTACAGTTAGCTTTGAACGGGCTTGGGCGAGAGTTTCTCTATCTTGCTCCCACTGTTGCCAACGATTTTGAAGGTTGCTACCTTGGCTGTCTACCCGATCTTGGAGAACTTGTGCAGACGATCGCTGTTGCTCTAGTTGCTGCCAGTGTTTGTCCAGATCTGCCTGTTGTTGCCCAAAAATCTCGAACGCCAAATTTAATTGTTCTTGTGCAGCTTGGGGGGATGCGATCCCTTCGTACATCCGGTTGAGCAAATCTTGTATTCGGTGTGCCTGGTCATCATCTATAGCTGTTTTTGGCTGATACTCAGCCTCCATCTGCTTTACCCGCTCTTGCTCGCCCCGTAAATGAGCCCAAGCTCCCTCTAGCTCCTGACGATTGCGATCGATCTCTTCCCGCAGCCTTTCCACTTCCTCGCGAGAGCTATCAATTTCCTGACGTTGCTGCTCAAACCGCTCAAATTCCCCCTCCATTTGCTCGAGCTGTTCTTGCCGTGCCTGGATTTCCATCTCCCGGCGATTCAACTCCTGAGCCTGATACGTCAGCGACTCCTTCCACTGTTCGATTTCTTCTTCCTTATTTTTATATTTTTCTTGCAACCGGGAGAAATTTTGCAAAATCGGAACCAGATCCCGCCCCGGATTAATGCGCTGCACCTGTCGATTTCCTGACAGATCGACTAGCACCAACGCACCCTCACCATATTTATTCGCTTCATCAGGGGGAGCGGGAATAATTTCCTCACCCGGCACTGCGCTCCAGCTTTCCCCTCGCTGACAAGCTAGCAGTTTGAGGTCAGTTTTAACACTCATTAACTGTTTCTGTTTCTGTACTTCCGCTAGATACAGCACGCCGATTGTCCTCTTGATGTGTCTGGGGCTTTCTTGGCAGGCTAAACCTTCCCCGGAAAATTTAGTTTATCTGCCTAAACCCAGTTTAGGCAGACTGCGTATTCAAAACAATCTGTACTCAGTTGTCTATTAAGCGCTAATGTATATTGTTTGACACTCTCCGCCCTCTTGTATGCAGAAATTCTTTATGCAGAAATTCTTTCAAAGGAGATACCAGGATGGCATTGCTCGAACCACAACTCCCAAGACCGTACCGACTCGAATCCCAGTGTCGTGCGATGCGCGGTGTCAATTGCGCCTACTTTTGCGCCTACTTTTGCGCCTACTTTCTCCGGCAGAGCGTAAACTCACCATTGGGTCTACTTTAAGTATATTTGTTGCTTCACTCGCTCAATTATCTTTGCTTGTGAGGGCTGAAACTGGAGTACAGAGTAGGGATTCAGTCATTTCGACTGAAAGCCTTTTAACCAGAACGTCCCGCCACTGGGAGTTTCACCCGCTAACTGAGGTCTTTGTGGCCTACTCGATTTTACCATGTAAAGCCGTCCTAGAAGGACGGGGTTTGACACCCAAAATTTTCGATGACTCAAAGGAATTAAAGCTTTGCCTCCTTTGAGTCATACTAGCTCAAGTTGCGGCGTTATATCGTTGAAGTAGGTAGTAAGTTGGGAAAATCATCCCATTCTACCCACTCCCCGCTACCACTCCTGCTTGCACTCAGCAGCACGACGCACTCAAACTTTGAAATTTGCTACCTGGAAAATGCGAAAATTATTTATAACTGGCTTACCAAGAGGAAAGCACAGAAAAGCTGGTGTTGGCAACTACGTTAAATTTTAACCTAGACTAAATACGTCTAGATTTCCTCTTATGTTTTTAGATAAAAAGCTTTTTCAGGAGAGCGCTATAGTTCCATGCAGGGAACGTTGAATGAAATTGATATCCGCAGTATTCTGCAACTTATCGAGTTAGGTCAGCGAACGGGATACCTGGAAGTAGAGGCGTTCGGTGGCGATCGCACTATGTACCGCGATCCCAAGACGCGACACCAAGAGCAATTTTGGATTGTATTCTTCCTCAACGGTCAAATTGCCTACGCAGCGCATAGCGATAATAGTTTATCGCGCCTGCGCGATTACGTGCGCCGCTATAAAGTAGATGGCGCTCTCGATAACGTCAGCGTTCCCTCCATCGCGACCATCAATGCCCCTGAATACGGCTACCTGTGGAATTTACTGGAAACTCACGCGCTGACTCCCGCGCAAGGGCGCAGCATTATTCAAAGTATGGTACGCGAAACCCTGTTTGACCTGCTTAGCTTACGCAACGGTGCATTTATCTTTGAAATAGGCCCAGCCCTGGAACCGCAACTTACCACCCTGGAAATTGGCCCGCTAGTCACCCACATCATGAAACAGGTACAGGAGTGGAAGCAGTTTCACCCCCACATCCAATCCCCCGACCAGTGTCCGGTAATTGTAGACTCTACCCAGCTGCGCCAAAAACTGCCAGAAAATACCTTTAAAATCCTAGAGCATTGGGCCGATGGCAAAACTTCCATTCGCCAAATGGCTCGCTATCTCAATCGAGAAATTTTACCGGTCGCAAGAGCTATTTATCCGTATTTACAACAAGGTTGGGTACAATTAGTTTCTCCTTTGGCAGCTTTTTCCTCTGCCAACCGGGAATTGATCCCCGACCCAGCAACGGGAGTACCTCGAATAGTGTTTATTGATGATGGCATTGCCACCTGCAAAGCAGTAGAGTATACCCTCAAACAACACGGTTATGCAGCTGCGGCGATCGACAATCCCTTGAAAGCACTCAGTTTAGTCTTTCAAATCAAGCCAGACTTAATTCTTTGCGATATCGCTATGCCCGAACTCGATGGATTCGAGATTTGTGCCATGTTGCGCCGCTCGACAGCCTTCCGGCAAACGCCGATCGTTATGCTCACCGGCAAAGATGGCTTTATCGATCGAGTCAAAGCACGCATGGTCGGTGCGACTGACTACTTGACAAAGCCCTTTGGCGACAGCGAATTATTAATGCTCGTAGAAAAGTACGTAGGCCCCAGTAACGCCAGTCCATCTACACCAGACCAATTTTCTCTCAATGCGTTAGAAGAAGAGATAGCAGAAGTAGACACAAAGCACCGCTAAATCCTGGCTTGTGACTTTTCGGGTACATCTCATCCCATCTATCGCTTGGTCTTGGTCTAACTATCTTGCTAAGCTAACGGCGGAAGAAGCTCACATACCGATCGATAGCGCTAATTGTACGCTATTGGTATTGGATGAGAATGGGAGATACTTTATTCATTAGCAAGGCATGAGCGTTAACCTCGATGCAGCCTTACTTTTAATGAGTTTATAAACCAGTGCATCAGGTAATAAAGTTATGAGTACAGTTCTGGTTGTAGAAGACAGCGTTACCCAAAGAGAGATGATCTCAGAGCTGCTCAAAGGCAGCGGACTCAATGTTACCGTGGCCAGCGATGGGGTCGAAGCAATGGAATACATTCAGGGTCGCTGTCCTGACTTAGTAGTTTTGGATATTGTTATGCCCAGAATGAACGGCTACGAGCTTTGCCGTCGCCTTAAGGCCGATCCGAAAACCCAAAATGTCCCTGTGGTAATGTGTTCTTCCAAAGGCGAAGAATTCGATCGCTACTGGGGTATGAAACAAGGAGCTGATGCCTACATCGCTAAGCCCTTTCAGCCCACCGAACTGATTGGAACGGTCAAACAGCTCCTGCGGGGATAGTCGAATACCTACCCTTATTGGTTATCGGTAAAGAATTAATTTTTGACTTTTCACTTGCAAATTTTGACTTTCGAGGGAGGGTGTTATGGTTGGAAGTCCGGACTTTTTAACTGGCAGAGGCCAAGATCAGGCTCCGGAATTCCAGGAATTAGAAAGCCCTGAAGGCGAGCTGCACTTGCGGTTTTACGTTTCTTCTGGTATGGAACTGGCACTGCCTGCAACGGGCATCCGCGAGGTTATTTCCCAACCTCCCGACCGGATTACTCCCATACCAAACGCTTCTCCTTTACTTTTGGGAACTCTAAACTTTAGGGGAAGGGTGATTTGGGTGGCTGACCTGGGACAATTTCTGGGAGACCAAGCTCCCTTGAATACCGATCGGCCAGAAATTCCGGTGATCGCAGTCGAAGATCAAGACACAATGTTAGGGTTAGCAGTTGACCAAATTGTTGGGATGGACTGGCTCGATGTGGATTTGGTGCAGATGCCGAACAATGCACCGGATAGTATGGCACCTTTCCTACGGGGTGAGTGGGTGTTAGATGCAGAAAGCAATCTGTGTTTGCGACTCTTGGATCAAGTGGCAATTCTGCGATCGGCACGATGGGCAGCATAAAATTAATTAAAAATTAAAAATTAAAAGGTAAGATAAATTTTTAATTTTTAATTTTTAATTTTTAATTTTTGGGAGGACGCAAATGGCATCCAGTACGGATTATAAGCAAAAATATAAACAGGCCGAAGCAGCCTATATGCAAGGCAACTACGAGCAGGCGGCAGAAATAGTCGATCGACTCGTGGATGATTTTCCCGACGATCCGGGTATCCGTCTGCTTCGCGGTCATATCTGCTGCGGATTGCAAGACTATAACCAAGCACGAGCACAGTATGAATTGGTGCTGACTCTGACGGATGACGATGAGTACGTTAACTATGCCAACAACGGTTTGGAGTACGTCAGCCAATGCGAAACTCCTCCTGACTCGGATACAGAACCGGAAAGTCTAGAAGATTATGAGGGGAGTGCAACCTACGCGGTCAATAGTCCAGACTATGCAGAGGAGCAAAATAATTGGCAACAAGAATATGCCGCTGCTAACGGGAGTACGGGATCGGATTATCAAAGTTTCAATCTAGATGAGGTAGACGATCTCTATCAGCCCCAGCTAGATGAAAGCTTTGATAATCCTTTTGCCCAGTCAAACGATGAGTACGATTCCCAAAATTACTCAGAAGAGGTAACAGCTTTTATCGACCCCTTTGCCAGCTCTCAAAGCTCGCCAAGTTACGCCGCCGAGCCTCAATACTATGGCGATGAGCAATCTGATGAGTCATCCGAAGAGATACCAGAATGGCTCTCAATGGAGCAAAATCAAAACTGGCAAAACTATGGACAAACAGAGGAATTACCGCAAGAATCTTCTCCCTTCGGTACAAAAAACTCGACTGACTACGGTGCAGCTGGCTATGACGAGGAACTTTACCCGCCAGAAGTAGATTCGGATTTTGACTCAACATTTACTCCCGCTCAAGAGCCACCAAACTTCGATGATTCATCATCCCAAAATCGAGAAACGCCACGCTCGCAAATGGGCAGAAATGGGGCAACATCAGAGCCTTCCTACTTCAGACGTCCGGTTGCTGAGGATGAAACAATTTTGTTAGGAGGAGAAGAGCCATACGGGACAGGTCAAAATTTACGCCCCTCATGGTCCAGTCCACCCGATCGCAATGGCTACAATCCGCAAAACAACTTTGACATGAATGCTTTTGACGCTGCTTTTGATCAAGATAGCGGCAGAAGCGATAACAGCATTTACAGATCCTCCCAGATGGGGTCGTCCGACTCGCAAATGGGTGCGGGAACGATCGGATTTTTGGAAGAATTTGATGAATTTGACGACGATTTGGGCAATATACCCGATTTTGAAAATATTCAAGATTCGGGTAGCCTCGCAGGTACAGAAAGCAGTGCTTCAGGGTTCGGAACGCTTGGCGGAGTCAGCAAACCGACTTCGGGTAGAATCCAACCCGACATAAACGATACTAGCGATCGCTCGGCTTTTGGTGATGATGACATCTTTCCTACCACCGAGCCACCTATTTTTATCCCTCAACCTGCCGATAGCCGCAGCCTCGAACCCAACGTCACGGTAGAGCAAGGTTGGCTGGCTTTCTTTGAAAACGCTCCAATGGCTCGCAAGCGCTGGATCACCGCTGGCGTTGTCGGTCTTACCTCCGCTGTCGCCGTTGCCACCATCAGCTTTGGCAGCCAACAGCTATTCAAACCAAAAAACAATGACGCCCTTGTGCAACTGCAAATGACTGGTTTGGCAATGGCCGGTATTGCAGGCGCGATCGGTTTTGGCACTAGCTTGGTGATGGGAGGGTTGACGGAAAAGCATATTCGCCGCGCCACCGCCGATTTGCAAGCTCAGTTCGATGCTGTCTCTCAAGGCAACTTGAACGTCCAAGCCACAGTTTACTCAGAAGATGAACTCGGTCAATTAGCTTCTGGGTTCAATCAAATGACCCGGATCATGCTCACGACAACCAGTGAAGCACAACGCCGCGCCGAAGAGCAAGAGCAGGCGAAAGAAGATTTGCAACGTCAGGTCATCCGACTGCTGGACGATGTGGAAGGAGCCGCCAGAGGAGACCTCACCGTGCAAGCAGAAGTCACTGCCGACGTACTGGGAGCCGTTGCCGATGCCTTTAACCTCACCATTCAAAACCTGCGCGATATCGTGCAACAGGTGAAAATAGCAGCCCGTCAAGTTAATAAAGGTTCCTCGGATAACGAACGGTTTGCCCGCGAACTTTCTGCCGATGCCCTGCGGCAAGCGGAAGAACTGGCGGTGACTTTGAACCAAGTGCAGGGCATGACTGAGTTGATCCGACGAGTGGCAGATAACGCCAAACAAGCAGAAGATGTGGCTCGCTCCGCTTCTGTGATGGCTATTAAGGGCGGCGAAGCTGTGGAACGAACGGTAGCCAGTATTCTGGGAATTCGGGAAACAGTAGCAGAAACTACGCGGAAAGTCAAGCGTTTGGCTGAATCGTCCCAGGAAATCGCCAAAATAGTTGCCTTGATCGCTCAAATCGCATCCCGTACTAACTTGTTGGCTCTCAACGCCAGTATTGAGGCAGCGAGGGCGGGAGAAGCGGGCCGAGGTTTTGCGATCGTCGCCGATGAAGTGCGGCAGCTGGCAGACAGATCGGCCAAAGCACTCAAGTCGATCGAAGAAATTGTGTTGCAAATCCAAAGCGAAACCGGTTCGGTCATGACCGCAATGGAAGAAGCCACCCAGCAGGTGATCGAAGTTACCAAACGGGCAGAGCAGTCCAAGCGCAGCCTCGACGACATCATTCAAGTGTCCAATCGCATTGACGCCTTGGTACGTTCGATTACCGCCGACACCATCCAGCAGACGCAAACTTCCTACAATGTGGCCCAAGTTGTCCAATCTGTCGAGCTGACCGCTCAAGAAACTTCTCAAGAAGCGCAGCGGGTATCGGGCTCGTTGCAACACTTGGTTGGTGTTGCCAGAGACTTACTGACATCCGTTGAGCGGTTCCGCGTGGAAACACCAGAAAGATGAAGGGAAAAAGAAGGCAAAAGTAAAAAGTCAAACCACAAAAGCAAAAGCAATAAGTCGCAAAAACGCTCCTAAAACCAGAAAAGAGCGTAACTTTCTGCTGTCTTTTTCCTTTTTCCCAATTCCATTTTCTTCTTTTCTAGATTATTTATCCGGTTTCACTGCAAACGCTTTATATCAAATCCGGGTTATTTACCCCCTTTATATTTTTCCTCTTCTCTCCATAAGCTCCCCTGCTTCCCCTGCGCTTCATTATAACGGGGGTCGTTAACCCGGATTTAGTATTAGCTCTCTTTTTCTTGCTTTCTCTCTCCCTCATCCGCCCAGATGTGCAGCATCACTAATGGAAATTGGGAGTAGGTTTTTGGGCACAATGAATTTTAAAGTATATACTTAAGTGGTGAGAGGCAAAAATAAGCAGTTTTACGGAATCGTGTAAAGAATAAAAACGATCGCAAAAATATACTGCACAAAAACAGGTAGTCACAATCTCAATATTGAGAGCCTATATTCAAAATTTAGGTTGGCAAACTGAGAAATAGATAATTCTTCATCAATCTCCACCAATCGTTCCGTTACACCTCACATCTGCCAGGGGTCAATTCCTCAAAACCCTGTCAGGGCCGACGCACCTTACCCTATAAGGTGATGGGTATTGTGAGGTTAGGATAAATTAGAGCTATCGGCTACAGTGCTGAGTACCGAGTAACCACGAAAAAGCGTAAAGTAAAGTACTTTTTTCCAAAACTACCTACAGTGTCGGCAAAAAACTAAAATTCAAAACTCAGCACACAGACACCACGCTGACGCGATCGCTCACGCTAACAAGCACTCTTATGGGGACATGGCTATGCTGCCGGAACAACAACAGCGCATACTGGGCTATTTCATTGAAGAAGCCAAAGATCATCTCAATACCATTCAACAGGGTTTGCTGAATCTGCAAAGTACCATTGATGACCAGGAAATGGTAAATGAGGTCTTTCGCGCTGCTCACTCGGTTAAAGGGGGGGCAGCAATGCTGGGTATTCACAGCATTCAAAAAACTTCTCACAGACTGGAAGACTATTTCAAAGAACTCAAAGAACGTCCGATTAAAGTTGACCAAAAGCTGGAAAACCTGTTTTTGCGGGTATTTGATACCCTCCAGTTGCTCTTAGACCATCTGCAAGGGCCTTTTGGGTTGTCGGAGGATGTGGGCGAAAATATCATGTCCGATGTCGAGCCGGTCTTTAATGAACTCAAACAGCATCTGGACTGGTTAGGAAATCAGGGCCGCCAGCCGAGCAAAGCGAAACCTTCCGAGTTGCCAGCACTAAATGTTGCCGATTTTGGGCAAGAGGTGATGGCAGTTTTGCGGGAAATGTTGCAGCTATTCAAACCACCGTCTTGGCCGAACAGCCGTCAAGAGCTGCAAGAGTGCTGCAATCGCTTGATTGCGCTTGGGGAAAAGTTTAATTTGCCAAACTGGATTAACTTGTTACGGATGTGCGAGGGTGCTTTAGCCAACGCCGAACATTCTCACACCACGCTTGCACCTGTTGTTATTAAAGAAATTAAAGCAGCTCAAGAATTGGTTTTGGCAGGTCGCGCTAATGAAATCTCTGCGTCGGCGCAACTGCAAGTACTTCAGCCTATAATTCCAGAACCCGAACCTGCGGCGGCAATCTCTGACGATGAGTTCGACGATTTGTTTTCGATCGGTTCGGAGCCGGAAAGTACAATAGACGAACCACTAGCGGCACAAATAGAATTAAGCGAACCCTTCGACTTTTCCGGTGGGCTGGATACGGATTATTCTGACTTTAGCTCTGTCACATCACAATTTTGGGAAACGGAAGAAGCACAACCTCATCAGCAAAAAGTATTTAGCAATTTCGACTCTTCCACCACAGCACACCCTGCTAAAACCGCCGACCCCACTGGCCCAGAAGTAGGCGCGGCAGAACTGAACACTTTAGCAGATCTGTTCGAGACAGATTTGGAACTCGATGCAACCTGGCAAGAAGAAGAAATTCTTACCGATGCTGCGGTTGAGCCTGCTCCACAACTCGTCAACGAGAGAGATGGAGATGAGGAAAATGAATTTGCCGACCTATTTGAGGATGTCTCTTCAGAAGAGCGATCGTTTGAATCTGGCGAATTCGATGATGACCTCAGCTTGTTTGATGAGGAAATGTTTGCAGAAGAAAGATCGCCCGCACCGATAACGCATCATCTTCAATTCGATCGTCTCGATGCAGAAGATGCAGAAGATGATTTCGCAGATCTGTTCGACGATATTACAGAAAAACCTGCTGAGTCGGCAAGGTCAAAGGCAGAAGACCCCCTTGGCCTATTTGATGAGGATATATTTGGAGAAGACAGCGACCCAGCGCCGAGAGGGGAAGGTCTCTATGATATCGATGACGAAAGCGAAGTTGTCGATTTGTTCGAGGAAGTTCCCAACACACGAGCGGCAACAAATCTAGAGGAAGATGATGCTCTGGGCTTGTTTGATGAAGCTTTATCGTCAGAAGATGGCTGGGCAGAATCCGGAGATGCGGATGAATTCAATTTAACGGTCAACGAGGACGAAGATCGCCCCAGTGCGATCGCATCTTCTGAAGGTGCAGACAATCTCAGCGAATTGTTCGCAGGTTTAGATGAAAATGACCTCAGTTGGCAAGAATTTCCCCAAGAGTCAAGTGTAAATTCTCAATCCGAAGTCTACGATGAGCAAGTTTCAGAGCAATTACTAACGGAATCTACTGACAGTTGGAATGCGGAATGGTCGGATGCGGATCTGACGGGGTTGACGGTAACGCAAGATTTCCAGACAGAGGTTCAAGCTGGCGGTTATGAGGAGGAAAATTTAGAGTTTGAATTTGAGGGTTTGGATTTTTCAATTGATGAAGATGCAGAAACGGTGCAGCCAAACGCTGTCAAATCGGAAGTTTCAAATGCTCAAATTGAAAGTAATGATGAGTCAGACCTTTTTAATTTAGAAGCAACCGAGATGGACTGGGGGGCAGAAACCAGTTCTGAAGAAAGAGAGGATTTGGCTGACCTAACGGATGATTTTGATACCAGTTTATTTGCAGAAAGTCAAGAGTTGGATTTTGATATCGGCGCAGAACGATCGCTTGCAGTTGATTCACCGATCGCATCTAGCGGCAAGCAGCAAGCTGCTGGTGCGTCTTCTGCTAGTAAAAACCAAGGGCAGGTATCTCGCCAGGAACTAAGCGCGGCGGACAGCTTAGATGACTTCTTTTCTTTAGATCGCGAAACTACAACCGAGTTCTGGGGCGAAACATTTGAAGAGCCAGATTTGGGTGTGGGAAATTCTGGGTTGGATGAAGGTTTTTTCTCGACTGAAGTTGACTCTGAGAGCGATTTAAAAATATTACCGTCCCAATTGCCCGATTATGAAGATATTTTTGCCGACAATTCCGGTGAAACTTTCTGGAATTTGGATGTAGAGGCGGATACCAACACTTCTTCATTGCTGGATGACTTTGATTCGGACGGGAACATTGATTTGTTTGGTGGTAGCGGGACTGGGGATACAAGCTTAAATATGGCCGCTCCCGCACTCACTAACGATCGATCGGATTTAAGTACACAATTGGATTGGGATAGTTTTGGCGATCGCAATGACGAAACAACGGCGCAATTTGACGATTATAACAATCAATCGTTGCTGCTCGAAGATAGTGGATTAAACGATCTGGATGCGTCTTTTGACGAAAATTGGGGTCTGGCAGCAGAAACCCCCACAACAAATCAGACAGGTTTGGAAAGCTGGGAGACGGCAGAAGATAATTTCCCAGACGACTTATTCGCAAATCCGTTTGACGCTCCTCAAAGCAGCACACCAAACGAAGAAGAAGACTTCAGTTTCAATACATTTGATTCGGCGGGTGACTTAAACATATTGTCTGCTGATGAGGCGGAATTAGAAACGAGCGAACAAGAGCCGGAATTAACTTTGACTCCAGAAGCTAGTGTTGCAGAAAATTGGCTGGAATGGGAAACGTCAAAAAGCGAAAACTTAGAGTATGGAGGGTTAGAGAACGAATATTCGTTTGATGAAACGCTTGCAGATACAGAAATGGCTTTTGCGGAAGAAACATCCGATTTGGAAGCTGGCTTATTCACCGATGTAGCAGCAGAGCTAGATATAGATTTTGCAGGTGTTACCCAAGCTGAGGAATTAACTGATGGGTGGAACGAAACAGATTTCCAACTAGACGGGGAATGGGAATCAGATTTAACATCACCACCTTTAGTTGCTGCGTCAGCGCCATTAAATATCGGCGCAGAAGACAGCCCAGAAGATGAGACATTGGCATGGCTGGAGGATGATTTATTTAATGACGATGACAATGGGGAATCGGTTAAACAGAATGTAAGGGAAAGCGAGCCAGAAGACGACGATTTTCTTGACTTATTTGCCAATTCTGACCCGGAAGATGGAGACTTTTCTCTTGAATTAGAAGGTTCGGAGTCAAGTGCGGAATCTTTAGATTTGGAATCGAGTTTTGATTTTGGCGATGCGGATCTAACTGCTGAAGGGATGGATCTAGATTTCGTTGCAGCTTCATCTTTAATGCCAGAAACTGCCAACGACAAGGCATTAGGTGGAACTGAAGAAGTAGACGGAAACGATGGATTGTTTGACGATTTTGCCGAATTAGAAGCGCTGCTAGATGAGGAAAAACCGATCGCAAACACGGTCGTTTCTTCTTCTCCCGCTCCCGCCAACCTTAGTGGTGGTGATGAATTTGCCGAGCTGGAAGCTTTGCTCTCAAGCGATCCGCTTCTCTCACCCAAGAGCCCTACAACCGCAAGAGCGTCCGTAACGCCACCGATTTCCAGTGGCGGTGTCGAAAAGGGCAAGAAGCCAGATGATGAGTTTGCCGATCTGGAACGAATGATATTGGAGGTGGACAAGCCTGCGGGTGGCGCAAGCGCGTCAAAATCCAGGTCAAGTCCAATTATGCCCAATAAGCGATCGGCGAGGTCGTGGTTTGAACAAACAATGAAGGTGCCTGTCAAGCACATGGACAACCTCAGCAATTTGGTTGGGGAACTGGTGGTGAACCGCAATACCTTAGAGCAGGATCAAGAAAGGCTGCGGCAATGTTTGGATAATTTGCTCAACCAAGTGCAGCAACTGAGCGATGTGGGAGCGAGGATGCAGGATCTGTACGAGCGATCGCTTTTGGAAGCTTCTCTGTTAGCTAGCCGCAAGAACTATCGCGCTGCTTTGATGTCTTCTTCTTCTGATGGCGGTACGATCGGACATCAAACGGGAGCAGACTACGACCCCCTGGAAATGGACAGGTTTACTTCTTTCCACACGCTCTCCCAAGAGATGATCGAGCTAATTGTGCGCGTGCGGGAGTCCACGTCTGACATTGAATTCGTCAGCGATGAAACCGACCAAGTATGTCGTCAATTCCGGCAGGTAAGTACGCAGCTGCAAGAAGGTCTGACTCGCGCCCGCATGGTGCCGTTTGGTGAGATCGAGCGGGTATTCCCGTTAATGCGTCATGTGCGGGACAAAGCGGCTGAGTCGGGTAAGCAGGCGGAGATCCGCATTGAAGGGCGGGAGACGCTGATCGACAAGTTGATTCTGGAACACTTTTCCGACCCCCTGAAGCACTTGGTCAATAATGCGATCGCGCACGGGATCGAAACTCCAGAAGTGCGGCAGCGTGCGGGTAAGCCTGCTACAGGTCGGATTACCATCCGCGCTTTCCACCAAGGTAACCAAACGGTGATTTCTTTCTCCGATGATGGTGCGGGTATTGATGTGGAACGGGTGAAGGCAAAGGCTGTGCAAAAAGGGTTGATGACAGCTGCGGAGGCGAAGGCGATGTCTCGCCACGATGCTTATCAACTTATCTATCATCCGAATTTCAGTACCAAGGATGAAGCCGACTTGTTGGCGGGTCGCGGTATTGGGATGGATGTGGTGCTGACATCGTTGAGCGAAATTCGCGGTAGCATTACCACAGATTCCAATACCGGTAAGGGAACTACTTTTACTATTCGCTTGCCTCTAACGCTGAGTATTTGCAAAGCTTTGTGCTGCATCAGCGACAAAGCTCGCATTGCTTTCCCGATGGACGGTGTGGAAGACGCGCTGGATATTGAAAAAGAACGCATTCAGATTAATGCTGAAGGCAATCCGTGTATTACTTGGCGCGATATGGTGTTGCCTTTCCGACCGCTCAGCGAGCTGCTGGCTTATAATCGCCAGTTGGGTCGGGGCAGTGTTTACGGTGGTACAAAGGAAGAAGATACGATTTCGATCGTCGTGCTGCGTAGCGCTGGCAATTTTATCGCTTTGCAAGTCGATCGCGTTTTGGGCGAACAGGAAATCGTTATTAAGCAATTGGAAGGGCCGATACCCAAACCGCTGGGCGTCGCGGGTGCTACGGTGCTGGGGGATGGGCGAATTATGCCGATCGGCGACGTTCTGGAGCTGATCGACTTGTCCTTGGGTCGGATTAGCATAGACACCAACCCTGTGTGGACGCGAGATCCCGGTCAGGTGGAAGACCACAAGGTCATGGAACAGCCGACTGTGCTGATTGTGGACGATTCGATTACAGTGCGGGAACTGCTCTCGATGACGTTCAACAAAGCTGGATATCGTGTGGAACAAGCTCGCGACGGTCAAGAAGCTTGGGATAAACTCAGATCCGGTCTGCCTTGCCAAATTGTGTTCTGCGATATCGAAATGCCCAGAATGGATGGTCTGGAGTTGCTCGCTCGCTTGCAGAAAGACCCCGACCTGAATCATTTGCCGGTGGCTATGCTCACTTCTCGCGGTGCGGAAAAACATCGCCAAATGGCAGTTGAACGCGGTGCTAGGGGCTACTTCACCAAACCTTATTTGGAAGAAGCTTTGCTGGATGCAGCGTCGCGAATGCTCAAGGGTGAGGTGTTGGTGACTAGCAGCAGCAACGCTTAAAAAAGGCAAAAGTCAAAAGTCAAAAGTCAAAAGTCAAAAGGCAAAAGTCAAAAGGCAAAAGAAAGACAATAGCTTTTTACTTTTGCTTTTGGAGTGCGATCGCTCTCAAGTGTGGATGGGCGATCGCTTTTTTGTCAAGCCGATGACTCGTTTATAGCGGGAAAGCGACTCGATAGAATACATAAGCAAACTGGTATATGTAATGTATTGAGAATTTCCAATATTTCCCGACGTATAGATTTTATAGCAACCGCCTTGGCGGTTAAGGCATTCTGAATTTTTGAAACCCTTGATTCTAACTTCTTCCCCTAGTCCCGACGCCCGACGCCCTAGTCCCGACGCCCTAGCTATAAGATAGCAGAGGGGCGCTAAACTGGAAAATGTTGCTTAAATTTCCTGCTATGTCCTATTCAGATAAACCGCTAAATTACCCAACTAGCCAAAAATTCGCACAAATCGATGATTATCATGGCATCTCAGTACAAGACCCCTATCGCTGGTTAGAAGATCCCGATGCGGACGAAACAAAAGCTTGGGTAGAAGCGCAAAACCAAGTCACATTTCAATATCTTCAAGAAATTCCAGTTCGAGAAAAAATTAAACAGCGCCTCACCCAACTTTGGGATTACGAAAAATACAGCATTCCCTTCAAAGAGGGAAACCGTTACTTTTATTTTAAAAATGATGGTTTGCAAAACCAAAGCGTACTTTATACCTTAAATTCTCTCGACGGCGAACCAAGGCAACTGCTCGACCCCAACAAACTTTCCGAAGATGGTACAGTTGCACTTGCCGGTATTGCTATCAGCGAAGATGGTAACTTAATGGCTTACGGTTTGTCTAGTTCCGGTTCTGATTGGCAAGAATGGAAAGTGCGCGATGTAGAAACAGGCAAAGATTTTGCAGATAACCTGAAATGGGTTAAGTTTTCCAGTGCTGCTTGGACGCACGACAATCAAGGATTTTTCTACAGTCGCTACGACGAACCGAACGAAAAAACGAAATTTGAAGATGTTAATTACTTTCAGAAACTTTTCTATCATCGCTTGGGAACACCTCAATCGGAAGATATCCTGATTTATCACAGACCAGACCAAAAAGAATGGGGATTCAGCGCTGGGGTTACGGAAGATGGCAAGTATTTGATTATCTCTGTTTGGCGGGTAACAGATCCCAAAAACTTGATTTTTTACAAAGATTTGACTAATTTCGGTGTAGGGGCGAAGCATTCAGGCGATAATTCCCCGGTTTTATCGAAAGATTTCGATCTGAATGCTTCGCCCGTACAGGAATTAATTAACGAATTCGATGCCAGCTACAGCTCGATCGATAATGATGGTTCTGTTTTCTGGTTCCGGACAGATTTGGATGCGCCGCGAGGTCGCGTTATTGCGATAGATATCACTAAGCCATCTCGCGATAATTGGCAAGAAATCATTCCGCAAGCTGAGGAAGTTTTAGAAGGTGTTGGTTTGCTGAATAATCAGTTTATTGCTGATTATTTGAAAGACGCCCGCACGCAAATCAAAATTTTCGATCTTAACGGCGCTTTTGTGCGGGAAGTGGAATTACCGGGAATCGGTTCGGCGGGTGGTTTTGGGGGCAAACGTCACGATAGGGAAACTTTTTACAACTTTACGAGTTTTACAACGCCGACAACTATTTATCGCTACGATATGGTGACTGGTGAAAGTGCGCTTTTCCGTCAGCCAAAAGTTGATTTTAACCCGGATGAATACGAAACAAAGCAAATATTTTACAGCAGTAAAGATGGTACGCAAGTGCCGATGTTTATCACCCACAAAAAGGGTTTGCAATTAGATGGGAATAATCCCACTTATCTGTATGGATACGGTGGTTTTAATGTGTCCCTGACACCCAGCTTTTCAGTTAGTCAATTGGTATGGATGGAGTTGGGGGGAGTTTTGGCTATTGCCAATCTGCGCGGTGGTGGTGAGTACGGAGAAGATTGGCATCAGGCGGGAATGAAGCTGAACAAGCAGAATGTTTTTGATGATTTTATTGGGGCGGCTGAGTGGTTAATTGCTAATGGCTATACGTCTTCTGCTAAGCTGGCGATCGCAGGCGGTAGCAATGGCGGTTTGTTGGTGGGTGCGTGCATGACTCAGCGCCCGGATTTGTTTGCGGCGGCGTTACCTGCTGTAGGCGTGATGGATATGTTGCGCTTCCATAAGTTTACAATTGGTTGGGCGTGGTGTTCTGAATATGGTTCGCCGGAAAATCCAGAGGAGTTTCCAGCACTTTACGCTTATTCGCCACTGCACAATCTCAAGTCGGGTGTGGCTTATCCGGCTACTTTAATTACTACTGCCGATCGCGATGATAGAGTAGTTCCGGCACATAGTTTTAAGTTTGCAGCTGCTTTGCAAACGGCGCACTCAGGCGATAATCCGGTGTTAATTCGCATTGAAACTAAAGCGGGACACGGTGCTGGGAAGCCGACAGCTAAGATTATTGAGGAAGCGGCTGATAAGTGGGCTTTTTTAGTGCGCGTTTTGGATGTGGCTGTTAGTTAAGAGAAGGTGGTGGGCAATGCCCACCCTACCAAGTACTCTTCCCTCTTCCCGACGCCCGACGCCCGACGCCCTAGCTATACAATAGAAATGAGTGCGACTGCTGCCCAAGTTAAATTTTTATGAATCTGAATGATTTTCTGATTTGGATTGTGGCTTTTTGGTGCGTTTTTTTGCTGATTTCGCTGCTAAGAGTTCCTTTTAACCAGATTCGCGGTTGGCTATTTGTCACGATATTTATTTTAGCTGTAATGGCAGGGATTTTTTACTTTGCTCCTGAATGGACTGGTTTTGTTGGTGGCAGTTTGTGGCTGATTTTTGTGTTGCTTCCCCTCAATGGTATGAGGAAGGCTAATCAACTGATTTCTGCGGGGCGCTACGCGGAAGCTCGCAAATTAATGGCAAAGTTGCGCTGGCTGCATCCAGCGGATGGATGGAGAGAACAACCTGCTTTATTGCGGGCGTTAGAAATAGGGCAGCGTGGCGATATGGCTGAGGCTCTCGCAATCTTAAAACGCTATCAGAATAATGCAACTTCCATAGGCAGAAATGCCACAGTTATACTTTATAAAATGGGGGCGCGTTGGGAAGAATTGCTGTTTTGGGTACGGAAGGATTTATCCGAAAAGATATTGTTTGAAGATTTGGGTGTTTCGTCCTACTACCTGCGAGCTTTGGGGGAAACAGGGGATTTAAATCGTTTGCTGCAAGAGTTCGATCGCTTGGAACGCAATTTAGAAAAAAGAGGCGATCCGGCAACAGTAAATACGGTGAGAATGTTTATTTTGGCATTTTGCGGTCAAACCGAAGAGTTGCAAAAATCTGTTTCCATTTCTTTGGCGATGTTGCCTAAAAATATGCGCCAATTTTGGTTGGCAACTGCGGAAATGGCAGCGGGAAATGAGGAAGTTGCTCGTCAGCAATTGTTGGCTTTGCACGATGAGGGCGATATGGGTTTCAGGAACGCGATCGCACTTCGTCTATCTCAGTCGCGCATCGATATACAGCAGGTATTAACTGAGTCTTCAAAACAGATTCTATCTCGCGTTGCTATTGAATTAAAGCACGAAGGTAAATACGGTAGAGCGGTGCTTAACGATAAGAAAGCATACGCTACATATGCGTTGATTTTGATAAATTTGGCAGTATTTTGCTTCACGATGTACTCATTAATAAACTCGCTAGGAACTGAGGGATTTGAGGGCGTATTATATCGTCTGGGTGCATTGGAACCAGGTGCATTTTGGGCTGGAGAATGGTGGCGGGCGTTGAATGCAACTTTTCTCCATGCAGGCTTTTTGCACTTAGGAATGAATATGATGGCTCTCTACGCTCTTGGTTCTTTTGTAGAACGCAGTCTCGGCATTTGGAGATATCTGATTTCCTACTTTACCAGTGGGATAGGGTCGATGTTGGTAATTGCGATTATAGCTAGATACGTGCCATCTCAAGCTCAAATTACGGTAGGTGCATCTGGTGCTATTATGGGTTTGATTGGCGTGATGGGAGCAATTATGCTCTCCGGTTGGTTGCGAGAAAAATCTCGTGTTGCTGCTAAAAATTTAAAAAGTATTCTGTTTATTGTGGTGCTACAATTCCTGTTTGATATAACGCATCCACAAATTAGCATTATCGGGCATAATGCCGGGTTAATAATTGGGTTTTTAACAGGGAATTTGTTGGTAATAAATTGGGGAAAGAAGAAGTAAGAATAATCGGGCGATCGCGCATTACAAATAAATCTCTGACATAGTGTTATGGACGCTAAATTGACCGCGCTTTTAGGCAGTCTCTTCATCTTTGGGATTTTGGAAAACTTGTTTCCTTTTTTCCAATATAAGCAGAGCTTTTCTAGAAGAGTAACTCACAATTTTGTGCTGGGGATAGTGAATGCGATCGCCTCCAGCTTAACCATTGTTTTGCTGTTAAAATGGGTTTGGCAACAAAACATTTGGTTGGGGTTATTTGCAGGAATTAAACAAACTTGGTTAGTAGCTATTTTAGCTTTTTTAATTCTCGATTTATATCTCTACTTTTGGCATCGATTAATGCACACTTTGCCTGTGGCGTGGCGATTTCATCGCGTGCATCATACCGAAATGGAGATGAATATTTCCACAGCTTATCGTTTTCACACTATGGAAGTGCTTGTCTCGAATTTGCCTAAAGTATTTCTGATTTGGCTATTTGGTATCGAGCCAATTCATGCAGCTATCTATGAATTACTCTTTACGATAGTTGTAGTATTTCACCACAGCAACTGGAACTTGCCATACAAAGTTGATAAATTTTTAAGTTATTTGATTGTCACGCCTAACTATCACCGCATACATCACTCGCAAATTGTCAAGGAAACAAACTCTAATTATGCCAGCCTTCTCAGCGTATGGGATAGATTTTTTAAATCGTATCGCTATAGTAAAAATCCCGAATCTATCAAAATAGGCTTAGTTGAATACCCTAGAGAACTCAACTTTGTGAAGTTGCTAAAGTTGCCGTTTTGAGAAAAGAAACCCGGTTTCTTCAAGAAACCGGGTTTCTGGGATCGTGAAACCCGGTTTCTGGGATCATTATTTACAGCATAAACTGCTGTAATACTTTGTCAATTTGAGTCGCACCTAAATTTTACCTCCAATTATTCCCTGGCATCATCATCGCCATTGTCAATCAGATATAATATGATAACTACAGCAACTGCCATTCCTAAAGATGGACACCATTGGTAAATTGCCAAAATACCAGAAGTAATTTCTAAAGCTTTTTCCAAACAATTAAAGTTATTCACGGAAGTACCTTTATTTGGGATACTTCCATTTTTTGTTGGGGAAGGTTGGATACCGGGGTGACAAAGGGTGAAAAAAAAGTTTCTTACGGTTGACTTATGGCTGAGTTTAATGGGACGATCGCATAAGTAATTATTCCAGGAGTTGTCATGGGGCGATCGCTTAGGGTTTCCCCAAAGTGCATTAATATAGTTAATGCTGCCCTCATAAAAAATGGCTATCCTAGCAAGCCAAAGTTTGCCGAACAGATCGACCCATCTTTATCTACTGTCAAGAACTTCTTCAGTGGCAAGCCTATTGATTTTGAAAATTTTGTCATAATTTGTGAGAAACTGGGGCTAGATTGGCAAGAAATTGCTGATAAAGACGAATTTAACAACCAATCAACCACAAGAATTACCACTGCACAACCTTCGCCTTTTATCACTGGCCCCTGCATCACCCAACCGCGCTACTTTTTCGGGAGACAGCGAGAACTCAAACGCATATTCGACTTACTAAAACGCCATCCCCTGCAAAACGCCGCCATTATCGGGAAACGGCGTAGCGGCAAAACTTCCCTGCTGCATTACCTGAAAAACATCACCACCACGCCAGCAGCACAGTTGCGCCCCAACCAAAAATCTGACTGGTTGCCCCATCCAGAGAATTATCGCTGGATATTCGTAGACTTGCAAGATCCGCGATCGCAGAGTCGAGAAGGATTGTTAGGCTATATATTACAATGCCTGGAAATGCCGATACCCAATCCTTGCGACTTAGATAAATTCATGGATGCGGTTAGCGGCAAATTGCAGAAACCTACAGTTATCTTACTCGACGAGATTGGCGTCGGATTGCAACGCTGTCCAGAATTAGATGATGGGTTTTGGGAGAGTTTGCGATCGCTTGCCACCAACTATACTCAAGGTAATCTAGCCTTTATCTTAGCGACACCCCAATCACCCATAGAATTAGCCCGTCACACCGGACACAGTTCGCCCTTTTTCAACATTTTCGGCTATAGCGCCACATTGGGAGCGTTGACAGAGGCAGAAGCGCGAGAATTGATAGCTAGTTCGCCCATACCTTTCCCAGAGGATGATATAAAGTGGATTTTAGCCGAAAGTGGATGCTGGCCGATGTTATTGCAAATCCTTTGTCGAGAAAGGTTATTTACTTTAGAAGATGGGGAAAGTGGGGATAATTGGCGGGAAGAAGGATTACAACAGATGCAACCATTTGTAGATTTATTGGATGGATAAAAAGTAAACTGAGTTAATGGCTTCGCTGATAACCCGCCCGGAAATCAATTTCCGGGCTAATAGCGAAAGTCCATTAAAATGGACTAAAAATATTGCTCAACAATTCTTCAGTCCTCTTCAGAGGACTTTCGCTATTAGCCTGCGATTTGAATCGCAGGCGGGCTTGAACTAAATTAGGAACAGTTACAGTTCCGGGTAAACTTTCTTGCATATTTAGCTATTGGCACACTTATGAGTATTTGGAAACAAGCACAATTGGAGAATGAATGATGCGTTACGCTGTGGTAATTGAAAAAGCAGAAGGTAATTATTCGGCTTATGTTCCCGATTTACCTGGGTGCGTAAGCGTTGGCGATACTATAGAAGAAGTGAAACAAAATATTCAAGAAGCGATCGAATTTCATTTAGAAGGAATGCAAGAAGATGGTTTACCTATTCCTCAACCAACTACTGAATGCGAATATGTAGAAGTTGCAGCAGTTGTGGGGTAATTAAGAATTGTAGATATGCCAATACTCGATAATGAACCTTTTATCCTCTATCTCCAATCTCCAAGACTCAACGATGAATCTTTAATACTCACTCACAAGTAATAAAGACTCGACAACGAGGCTCTGAGACTCTCGAACGAATAAAAAATACTCAACGACGAGTTTTTCAGACACTCGGACGAGTATAAAAGATTCGACGACAAGTTTCTATAACTCTCGGACAAGTATAAAAGACTCGACAACGAGTTTCTCAGACTCTCTGGCGAGTATTAAAGACTCGTTACAGACTGCTTTAGCGCTAAAGCGCAACTACGTACCTAAGAATAAAATGTATTGAGAGACTTGCCTCAGTCCTAAAACCATAGATTCTCAGCGTTTTTCCTCACACCCAGCCCAGAAGACAAAAACCCCAACCGAAATGACCTCGCCAAATGTGCCGCGCAACGCCTACACCGATGCACCCGAACAGCACCCCAACCTGATTATCGGTAGTCTGCAATTACTCTGGTGGATAATATTCCATCCCTCAGCCTTCCGTAACCATTTAAACCACATAGACCCCGACCTTGAGCCTTTCTCTTCTGTAGATATTTTAATGAGAGAAAAGCGCTGGCAGAAGTTGGCTTTGTGGCGATTGTTGATTCAAGTAAATCTGATATTACCTGTTTTAGCTAGCCTACTGATTGGCTTGGTGCTATGGGGATTGGGTATACCCACAGAAAGGGTGGCGTGGGGCGTGGTGTCAGGCTTGGTGTTCGGCTTAGGGTGGGGTGTAGTGTTCGGCTTGGCGTGGGGCGTGGCATTCGACGTGGCATTCAGCTTGGCGTTCCGATTCCGTAAGGAGTTCCGCTTAGGATGGGGCGTGGTGTCGGGCGTGGTGTTCGGCTTGGTGTCGAGCTTGGCGTCGGGCTTGGCGTTCGGCTTGGTTTTCGGCTTGGCATCCGGCTTCTGCTGGGGCTTGGAATCAGCCGCCTTGTACCGCTTCCTGTGGGGCTGGGAGTGGGTCTTGGTGTCAAGCTGGAAGTGGGGTTTGACCTGGGGCTTGGCCTGGGGCTTGGCGTTAGGCTTGGCATCAGGCTTGACATCGAGCTTGGCTTGGGGCTTGACCTGGGGGGTAGTAATAACTATAAATTTATGGCTGCCTGTAATGCTTTATCCGTTCCTCACAGTCAAGAATTTTCTACTCTATTGGCTCGACAAGCTAGGTATAAGCAATCAGCCTCATTTCTTGCGTTGGCATTCTGCTTTCTGGGATGAGTGGCAGCGCCTTCCTTTACATGGCTTAGACAAGCACGTTCTTCTAGTTCTGGAACGTAATGCGGAGGAAGGAAAAGCCGCGCTTGACTACCTAAGAATCAGCCGTCAGCGTTGGGCTGCCCAAGCAGTACAAATAGAATTAGATGCAAGGAAGTTAGAATATCGTAGAGATGTAGTAGCTATTAGTAATGCTCACGACAGTCTAAAATTTGGTGAATTAAATAGCCCAATCAGTTCCCTACTCAGTAGCTTCAGTTATATCAGCCAAGATGTAGATGCAGCTATCAACCAAAAAAGCGCTTACAACCAGCGCTTAGTCTTCAGTGCAGTAGCAGAAAAATTAAACGGTTTAATTCGAGAATTAACGCGCAGCAGCAATAAATATTCAGTTCGTTTTCTCTCCATCGCTATCCATTGGTATAAGATAGTCACCAACCATATACAAGAACTAGCCGAAACAGTCGAACTTCGCCAAGAAAATGACAACCCCTATCTCATCGGTGTACCTCTCACCGAACAGCAGGAAATCTTCACCGGACGCACTGACATCGGTACTCGCATCGAACAATTAATCCTCGACCGCCGCCGCCCACCTTTGCTACTATACGGTCAGCGACGCATGGGCAAAACCTCCCTCCTCAACAACCTGGGACGCTTGCTACCCAATAGCATTATCCCCATGTTTGTAGACTTGCAAGGGCCAGTTTCATCAGCCAGTGACTATGCTGGTTTTCTCTACAATATCGCTAGAGCGATGATAGTCTCAGCCAAACGTCAAAGTGCTGTCACTCTCCCACCCCTCACCCGCGAAACTTTAGCTGTTGACCCTTTCACCAGCTTTGATGAATGGCTGGATAAAGTAGAACAAACCCTAGACCAAAATATCGCCCTGCTTTCCTTGGATGAGTTCGAGGCGCTAGACGACGCTATCAGCAAAGGACGCTTTGACGAACAAGATGTTTTGGGAATGCTGCGTCACCTCATCCAACATCGTCCCCGCTTCAAACTGCTGCTAGCTGGAAGCCATACAATCGAAGAGTTTCAGCGTTGGGCTAGCTACTTAATCAACGTGCAAGTCTTGCATATCAGCTATCTGAAAGAACCGGAAGCGCGTCAGCTAATTGAGCGACCCGTGAAAGATTTTACCCTCCGCTACGAACCCGATGCCGTTGAGCGAGTCCTGCAACTCACCCGCTGTCACCCGTTTTTAGTACAATTGCTGTGCGCTGAAATTATCTACCTGAAAAACGAGCAAGACCCCTCCGTGCGTCGCTTGGCAAAATTAGCCGATGTGGAAGCAGCAGTTCCAGCAGCTTTAAGCAGTGGCAGTTTCTTTTTTGCCGATATTCAAAATAATCAGGTAGGGGCGGGTTTAGCAGATAACCCATTATCTCAAATCAACCATACCTCGACAAAACCCGCCCTTACAGATGGTTTAGCTGTTCTGCGTTTCATCGCCGCCCAAGGGGAAGGTGCAACAGTCAGCCGAGAAGTTTTATCGCATCAGTTTGGCGATAATTTAGATAATATTCTTGAATTGTTATTGCGGCGCGAATTAATCGAGGAAATTGGCGAAGGATATCGCTTTCAAGTTGAATTAATTCGCTGTTGGTTTGTCAGGAAATAGGAATCGATATCGCACCTCATACCTCTAATTTATCTTTTCGCCTGCGAAGTAGGATAAGCATCTGGCTGTTTTCTCACTTCTCTAATTTCATCCTGAATTTGGCACTTCAACGCCATTAGCGTTGCCATTTCATATAATTCTCTCGCTTTTTGTTCAGTAATTCTAGCCATTTCAAGGATTTCATTTAATTCTGCCAATTGCTTTTCATTTAAAGATGGTTCACTCATGGCCAATTTTCCAAACAATGCGCTGCATCTCATACCTCCAATTTAGCTTTTCGTAATTCTTCGATCGCAGCTTGTCTTCTTGCTTCTTGTCTTAGTCGCCATTTTTCATCTATTTCTGTTGCTAAAAATAAGTATTGTGTAGGGGCGAAGCATTCGGGCGACAATCGATCGCGATTGTCAACAGTCTTTATACCCTCATGCTTCGCCCTGCCGGGGGCTAGATAGAAAATAACATTATGTTGCTTTTGTCAACCCTTTTTACTGGACTGGCGCTCTAAAGTTTCATCCCAGTAATACATATTGATAAATTACCATAATATGCGTTTGTGTCAAGCACTCGGCAGGGCGTTCGCGAAGCGTGCCGTAGGCATTAGCATTCGGACATAAAATCTTGGGTTTTGTGTCATAAATTGGGCTTTAGACCCCGGCAGGGCGAAGCATTCGGACATAAAATCTTGGGTGTTGTGCCATAAATTGTCGCCCGAATGCTTCGCCCCTACATAATACATATTTCGTTGTTTTTGTCAATTTATTCTACTGGACTGGCGCTCTGGGCGATCGCATTTCATACCTTCAGTTTAGCTTTTCGTAATTCCTCGATCGCAGCTTGTCTTCTTGCTTCTTGTCTTAGTCGCAACTTTTCATCTATTTCTGTAGTTAGATCGTAAACAGCTTTAGCTTTCTGTTCAAAATCTTTGGGCAATTCAAGCAGTTTATCGAGTGTTTCATCATCTGGTAATTGTTTCATTGTAATGACTACAAAATACTAATAACACAAGTTGCTAGTTACATTATTGAAGCTAAGATTAGGTACGTAGTTGGGCTTTAGGTCTCTTATCCAAGTAGCGATAAGAGGGCTAAAGCCCAACTACATACCCAGCGATAAGAGGGCTAAAGCCCAACTACATACCTAGTTTCAGTTTCGGTTAGTTCTTGGTTTAATCGTTCAATTAGAGCTTGAATTTCTGATGGAATTGGCATTTAGAAGCATCCCGATATCACCTCATTAGCATATCATTAAAAGTGATGCGATCGCCCTTTACATATTGTAAGCGATCGCCTCTTTTATTCGTCTCATTTTATTTCCAAGATCGACGACATTTATGAGAAAATGTGCGATTCTTCTTCATCGAGCAATTGCGCGATCGTCCAAGGTAATGGTAAATTTTTAAAAGATGGTTCTTGAACGTCCGAATATTGCTTTTTGCTTGCGATCAAGTTAACTAAGTTTTCCATTCCCATCAATAAACTAACTGGTTGCATAATCAGCACCTCTTTAATGTAATAATTACTCATGATAATTATGGCCTTGAGGGAAGTCATCTGCTCATTGATAGACTGACCCTACCCGCTCGGACAGAATTGTTACTAATTGGGTAAGATTCAGCCTAATTTGTCGCTTAAAGTACAGTATTTTTTCCTAAAATTGCCTCGCGAATTGCTTGTGCAGTCGCAGGTGCTAACAAAATACCGTTACGATAGTGACCGGTGGCTAAGAGAATGTTGCTATAACCGGGCAAATTGCCGATAATTGGGGCTGGGCGACCTGACGGGCGCGGACGCAAACCCGACCAAGTTCTGATAATTGTAGCTTTGGCTAATTCCGGACAAAATGCGATCGCTTCCAGCATCACCGCTTCCAGTTGACTCGCATTTGCTACCACATCATACCCATCTACGGGAAACTCAACAGTAGCACCCACCCAGTAATCCCCGCCTCCCACCGGCACAATATGCACATCATTACCAGTAATGACCGGCTGAAAATCTGGGTTTCCCAAAGGATGCTCTAATCGTAAATGTAATGCTTGTCCCAATACCGGTCCGATCTCGATCGACTGTGCCAGAGATGCGGTGAGCGGCGTCGAACCCAACCCTGCCGCCATCACCAACCAATCAACTTCTATAGTGCCATTTGTGGTGTCAATCTGTTTGCAGACAGAAAAATTCTTTCCATCTGGTGCTGTTGTTTCGATCGCCAAAACGCTGGCCCCAAACTGGAAATTGACACCGTTGCGATCGGCTGCTTCTACTAAAGCTACCCTAAGAGCGGAGGGATCGACTTGTCTATCTTGGGGAGAATAGACAGCCGCACTAATGTTTGCCAAACTCAGTTGCGGACATTTAACCTGTAATTGGGCAGTATCCCAAATTTCTAAATGCCAACCTTGGTCAGCGCGAACTTTCACCAACTCTTCCCAACTAGGTAAATTTTCCCCTTCCAGACAAAGCATGAGAATTCCCTGCCTGTTAAAAGGAATTTTACGCCCGATCGCAGCTTCTAATTCCGGAATCAAACTTTCGTAGCGCTGGATGCTAGCTTGGCGCATCTGCCACGCCTTACCCTTGACCTTGTGACTGATAGCACCCATCAAAACACCCAAGGCAGCACTTGTAGCACCTTGGTAGGAATGGTTGATTTCTGTAACTTCTCCCCTGGTAGGGGATAAAGAGGGGGGTGGTTGTTTGTCCACAACAGTAATGTTCAGTCCGGGAACTTGACTGAGTTCGTAGGCGATTGCCGCCCCAACAACACCGCACCCGATAATTGCAACGTGACTCATCTGAGAAGAGATTTTAGATTTTAGCTTGTGTACCAATCTAAAATCTAAAATCCAAAATCTAAAATAGACTATGCTCCAGGAGCCAAAGACAAGAAAGCGTCTATGTTTCTCTGAAGTGCGCCGTAACTGCTGATAGCCGCTTTGTAATCGCGTTTTTGTGCAGCTTCATCGATCGCAATTAAGTTTTCTGCCACCTCTTTCGCTAATTCAGTCGCCTTTGCTTTGGCATTCGGAAGCAAGTTGCGCTGAATCATGCTGATGCGCGATCGCAATTCACCCAAAGGCCCACGAATAAAATTCTTGACAAAAACCCAGTTTTCATCTTGGATCAGCTTTGCCAATTCCGGCAAGCGCTCGCGGGAAGTCTCGATTCTGGAAACGTAATCCTGAATCAACGCTGTTTGCTCTGCCGTATAAGTGGGAGGCGTTTTCGCAGCAGGAGAGCCGCAGCTTACCAAAAATGCTGTCAAAAATGCCAGCACCAAGGCCAGAAAAGACCGATAACGTGTCATAACCATGATTACGGGAATGAACAGTGGAACAAAAAACTATCCTTAAAAATATTAGCCGCGAAGAAACCCTAATAGAGCTTCATTGACTGCACCAGCGCAATGTTCTTGCGGATAATGCCCCGCTTCTTCCAGTTTGCAGACTTCCCCATTCTGCATCGCCGTGGCTACCGATTCCATCTGGCTAAAGGATAACCAAGGGTCTTTCATCCCCCAGACAAATTGAGTTGGTTGCGTCCACTTCCGCAAACCGGCTTCAATTTCTGCCATCGACTGCTGTAACTGGAGATTCCGCACCGTCCACATCAAACTTCGTCCCGCATCGGAACTCTTGAGGAAAGGACGCCGATAAACATCCAAATCTTTGTCTGAGATTCTGTAACGACTACCGCCTTCTAGAGTGCGGTCAACTAAAAGGGGGTCTTGGGTCAGCATATCGCCGACAAATGGCAATCCCAGTTGTTGAATTTTCCAAGGTAATTTTGCAGCAGTTGAGACAGGTGCGCCCAAAATAACTAAGCGTTCGATTTTGTCTGGGTGGCGCAAGGCGTATTGAATGCCGCAAGACCCCAAAAATCCCTGCACAACTAGGGAAAGGCGATCGATTTCCAGGGTTTGGATAAATGCTGTTAGACTGTCAACGAAGGCATCGGGCGTGTAGGCAAAATCGCGGCGATCGGGTTTTGATGAGAAGCCATAACCGATCCAGTCGGGCGCAATTGCAGGATAGCCTTTTTCCGCCAAAGCTGGCATCACTTCAGTCCAACTGTAACTCTGGGAAGGCAAACCGTGAAGCAACAGCACCGGCAGTCTGTCACTTCTGCCCAAAGGTTTCGCTTCCCGGTAGAACCATTTCAGCCCACCAACTTCGATCGATTCCTCATTTATTGCCACGTTATCAATCCTGTCTGCTGTTTTCCCGTTGTCTGAGCTTACCCAAAAATACCGTTGGGGGCAACCCAGACTGGGGAAGTCAAAAGTCAAAAGTCAAAAAGAAGAGGGACTAGGGACTAGGGGCTAGGGGCTAGGGAAAGTCAAAAGTCACTCATTCAAAAATCCTCCTTTTCCCTCTCCATCTCCCTCTTCCCTTTTCCTTCTTCCCTAACCCCTAACCCCTAGTCCCTAGCCCCTAACCCCTAGTTAAGTTGCGAAATTAGAAATATCTTGTTACACTAATTCGCCAAAATGACAGGAATATCTTCAGTCTAAGGAAGACAAATCTTGTGAATGCAGCTCAAAAAGCCACCAACATTGAACTCGCCACTAAGATTGCTGCCGTGGTTAACTTGTTTAAGTCGAAGTTTCCCGACGCTAAGGCAGATTTAAAACCCTGGCACAACGATCCCGATACCAGGGAGTTAGTCGATCCCGATTCGATCGATATCGGTTTTCATTTTCCTGGCTGGAGCAGACGATCGCAATGTCGCAGCATTTTGGTGCAAATTCGTTTTTACGAAGATCCTGTTGAAGCCTACCGTCGGGTTATTGGCGTCGAAATCGCTGGATTTAACCATGAAGGATTGGCTTGGCGTCTCTCTACCGTGGAAAATTGGAGTATAGTCGGTGATTCTATCCCCATTGCGGAGGTAGCAGAAAAGTTAAAAGATTTTTGCAGACAACTTTTTGAATTATTTAACAGTTAACTCGTATACCGTTTGGCGTTACCGTTGCTCTCAAATTGGTGGGCATTGCCCACCCTAAGCATTAATTAGCGCAATTTCCGGTGGAACTGCAACCGATCGGATAGGCAGATTGATATGTTGTGCCGCGTTTGCCAAATAAAGTATACCGATTGTCGCGGATTTGTTCGTAAATGCGATCGCCTACCCACTTGACCCCAGGTAAAGCTCGATATGTCTCTACAAAAATGCTTCCCATCGGCAATAAACGCCCGATTTCTTCCGCCGCAGCGCTACCTTGCCAGCGCTTCTCCGGCGCATCTGCATCTAGCAAAATCATCCCCATTTCGCAATCTTCGGAAGTAATGCCAAATCGATTTAGGGTTTCCGTATCCTGCATCGGCGTGTACTGAAACATTTTGCCGTTGTCTAAGCTTTCCAGCACTTGCACTAGGGTAACGCAAAGATTGCAGTTGCCGTCGTAAATAACGTTGTAATTCATAGCAATAACTGATTTACTAAAAAACTATTCCAAACGTATGTCTTTGACAGATTTTAGCATTAGTCATCAATCATTCGTTTAAACCCAATGACCGATGACAATCTAATCAACAAACTGTACGACAGCATAGGGACGCAAACCCAATATTTTTTCTTCTTGTATTCCCGCGCCAAAACCTTCAGGTATTTTTGTGAGGTCGATGCTAAAGTAAACATTTCGGTTTTGAAATCGAAATTTGTAACTAGCATCTAAACTGTTCGGGTCTGTTGAAGAATTAGCTTGTCCGACACAAGAGGTATAGGGCGATCGCAGCGGTGCTTGATATTCTACAAACCTAAAACGCTTTGTCGCTACTTTGGCGGGCCCTGCTATAGGTAAAGTGTCAGCAATTACAATACTTTGAACATTATATATTTCCTGCCTATAACTAAAGGAGATAATCCAAATTCCCACATTCTTGGGACAGTTACCCGCTTGGCTTACAATATTCAACATTTTATTAGGCGCAGGGTTTGAGTGAACTTCTGTTAGTGATTGTGCTTGAATATAAGTATTACTTGTCGCTACCAAACTTAACAAAATAATTCCTAATATGGTTAATACTATAAACAATTTTTTCATGATTATTTAACCGGAATAGCTTTTTCTTGCCATCTTACAGCCGGAAGGGAAGATACAATATTTTTATATGTGATTTCAGATAAGTTAGTAGTGTAATCTGGGCCCAATTGGACGCGAAAAGTGACATTTTTGTTTTGAAATTGAAAAGTGTAGTAAGTTCTTTCATCAATAATATCAGAAATAGCGTCGCCCACGCAGTTAGCAAAGTTACTTTTTAACGGCGCGGTGAATTCCGCAGATTTGTGGTTCGATCGCACCAATCTAGCAGCACCTGCGATCGCAGAAATGTCAGCAATCACAGTATATACCTGATTGCCTTGATATTCACCAACTAAAGTCCAAAGTTTTAAGGCATTGGGGCAGTTTCCCGATCGACGCCTAATCTTGAAAGTTGTATCCGGTGGATACGGCGGTATAGTAGGCGGCGGGAGAGTCTGGCAAGACGCTTCTATTGCCGCCAGGAACACCCATAGATAAGCCAAAAATATTCTAGCTACCAACAATTTTTTCATAAAAAATCAATCCAAAGGTAGACATTTTAGTGCATAAATGATACTTTATTGCTATGAACCATCATCTATGCACAGCTTTGGCAATCAATGTCAATCTCTGCCAGTGCAAAGTGTATTAATTAATCTGCGATCGCCCATCTGATCGCCGGACGCGAAGACACTACATTTTTGTAGCTAATTTCGGAAGGATTGCTGGGCGTATCAGGTGGCAACTGAACGCGAAAAGTAACATTTCTATTTCGGAATTGGAAACTGTAATAATTCTCTGTCTCTTCCTTAGATGTAGCTTGACCGACGCAAGAAGCAAAGTTGCTTTTCAACGGCGCTGTGAATTCTGCTAACTTTTTAGTCGATCGCACCAAACGGGCAGCACCTGCGATCGCAACTGTATCCGCAATGACAGTAAATTCACCGCCGCCTTCGTATTGGCGAACAGAAGTCCAAAGCTTGACGTTACTCGGACAATTACCCGACTGGCGCGTCACGCCGAACACCGTATTGGGCGCAGTGCGGGGGACAGAAGGAGGTCTTTGGTTTTGCGTCATTGCCGGTGCAGCAACAAGAATAGTTGACAATATGGCAAAGGCTGCTGTTATTTGCGCTATATTCTGCATAATTTCCCCGAATTTTAGATAAACAGGCTTACAGAGACGATCGCAATGCACCTAAAGTTTCATACATCCCCAGTAAGGTGTTTTCAGCTACAAACCTAAAAGCAACAGTAGTCGATAATCAATATTTGCTTAAAAAGTAGCTGGTGTCTTCTCCCATTTTTACCAACATGAAACCCCGAATCATCGTCTGCGGCTTGGGTTCCACTGGTTATAAAATATTCTCATTGCTGAGGCAACAAGGAGCGTATGTTGTTGGCATCCACGATCGGCCCATCCCTGGAGAAGATGATGATGTTGTCATCGGAGATGTCAAAGCAGCTTCCACGTTGAAAACAGCCGGAATTCACGAAGCGCATACTTTAGTTCTAGCGGGAAACGACGAAGCGCTAAATTTGGCAATCCTTACCCAAGCACGAGTTCTCAATCCTCGCATTCGCACGATCAACCGCTTGTTCAATACCAGCTTGGGCGATCGACTCGATAACATCCTCACCGATCACGTTAGTATGAGCGTTGCCGCCCTAGCAGCGCCGATTTTTGCCTTTGCCGCCTTGGGAAATAAAGCGATCGGACAATTACGGCTGTTTAACCAAACTTGGCCGATTCACGAAGAATACATTCACGAACACCACCCCTGGAAAGGTCGCCGACTCAGCGAACTGTGGGACGAGCGTTCCCGAATGCTGATTTACTATCTCCCACTCAAAGGTCAGATCGATTTGATTTCTGCCGTCATCTGCGGACAGCAACTGCAAGAAGGCGATCGACTCATCATCGGCAGCAAACCTAGCATCCGCAACCATCGTCAATCTTGGCTTCAGAAACTGCTCAAAGTAGTCACGAATTTGCGACAATTTAAGCAACACGCTCAAGCACTAGCTGTAATAACTATTGTACTCTTTGCCACCATTTTTATCTCCACAATCACCTATATTTTGACCGATCTGCAAACACCTTTTATCGACGCCCTCTATTTTTCTGTCGGTATGATTAGCGGTGCTGGGGGTAACGAAAAAGTCGCAGAAAATGCGCCAGAAAGCATCAAACTATTTACAGTATTCATGATGCTGTTGGGGGCAGCAACCCTGGGGATTTTCTACGCACTGCTTACCGATTTCGTCTTAGGAACCCGCTTCAAACAATTTTGGGACGCCGCACGGATTCCCCATAAAAACCACTACATTATCTGCGGACTCGGCGGCATCGGCGTGCAAATAGTCACTCAACTTCACAATCACGGCCATGAAGTAGTCGTCATCGAAAAAGACCCCAACAATCGTTTTTTCAACTCAGTTCGTTCTTTAGGCATACCCGTAATTTTGGGAGATGCCAGTTTATCTGCCAACCTCAAAACTGCCAACTTGGAAAAAGCAGACGCACTCTTGGCAGTCACCAGCAACGATATGGCAAATTTAGAAATTGCCCTAACCGCCAAAGGAATGGCACCTAAATTGCCAGTCATAGTGCGAAATCAAGAACCCCAATTTGCTAGCACCATCCAAGAGGTATTTGAATTTGAAGAAGTCTTGAGTCCCAGCGAATTAGCTGCACCCGCATTCGCAGCAGCAGCATTGGGAGGACGCATTTTAGGTAATGGTATCACCGCCGATACCCTCTGGGTTGCCTTAGCAACGATGATTACCACCGGACATCCTTTTTGCGGTAAGCGAGTCAAAGATGCCGCAATGGATGCTGACTTCGTACCTTTGTATATCGAAACAAAATCCCAAACCATTCATGGCTGGGATTTATTGGAAACTGCATTAGGTGCTGGTGATATTTTATATCTCACCATACCTGCAACGGGGTTGGATCGGCTGTGGCGCGTGCCTTCTCAGCTTCTCGCTAACTCAGATCGGGCGATCTCCACATAAGTTATAGCGAAGGTGACTGCTTAACGTGTAAAATTTGAGACAAAATTTGTGCAGTCCATTTCCCTTCCAATCAGTGTTGCCTTACAAAAAATTTTGCTTGTGGGGACTTGTCGCCCTGGGCTATGTCCTAGCTAGTCCCTCAGTTTTCGCTAAAACCCTGCGGGTGGGAACCAATCCCTTACCGCCCCTTGTGTTCGTCAGATCTACTCAGGAACAACCTGTCGGCTACAGTATCGAACTGTGGGATAAAGTTGCGCGACGGCTGAAAGTGGAGTACGAATTTGTTGTGTTCGATTCTACAGCAGAACTTCTCGAAGCTGTTAAACTCGGTAACGTTGATGTTGGGATTAGTGGCATCACTATTACCTCCGATCGAGAACAGTATGTAGACTTCTCCCAAAGTTATTACGAAACCGGACTGCAAATCTTGATCTTAGACCAACCTAAAAATCCTATCCTGGCTTTTTTCCAATATTTTATATCCTGGACGACACTACAAGCTCTGATAATTTTATTGGTCGTATCTTTAGTAATAGCCCACTTAGTTTGGTTCTTTGAACATCGTTCCAATCCTCAAATGTTTGCGAAGAGTTATCTATTAGGAATTTGGGAAGCCTTCTGGTGGGCTATAGTAACAGCAGCAACAGTTGGATATGGCGACAAGTTCCCGAAAGGATTAATAGGCAGGTTAATTGCGCTGTTTTGGATGCTCGTAGGTATATTCATCTTTGCCTATTTCACCGCTTCAATTACAGCTAATAAGATACAAGAGCAAATTTCTGGCCCCAAAGACTTGGATGGCAAACGAGTTGCAGTTATCGGTGGCACTACCTCTGCTGCTTATATGCAAACACGACCTGTAAAGCTAGTGCGATTCAAGCTCTGGCAGCAAGCCTATGAAGCTTTAAATGCAGGGGAAGTTGACGCTGTTGTCGGCGATGCGCCAACTTTAAGATATGAGGCTGCCCGCACACCTGAATTTCGTGTGGTAGGTAGATTGTTTAATCAACAAGATTATGGTATTGCACTGCCTACAGGCAGCACCTATCGAAAGCCGATCAACGTGATATTGTTAGAATTAAAGGAACAAGAAGATCTGAAAGTTCTAGCGCAGAAATGGTTCCCAGATAATGAGTGAGTTTATAGTTCATGGTTCATGGCTTTGGGGGGAATCGCATCTGTCCGATTTTCCCCCCAAATAATTACATTTTGCCTTTTTGCATTACTTCTTGCAGGTGTTGACGCACTTCTTGTACCTGCTGCATTTCTGATTGTTTCAACTTTTGGAACAGTTCTGCACAAGGCTGAGAACCTGTTTGCTCTGCGTCTTGAATGTAACTATCGTATGCCTGAATTGCTTCCGCTTTGTTGTGCAATACTGTGAGCAAATCGTATTCAAGATTGCTGATAGTTTGTCCGTTTGTGGCCATAATTTGAGCCTCCACTAGATTTCATAATCAACGTTGACTCACCTTCATCGGCAAATTCATCTGTCCAAAAGAGTAGAACTATAGGTTGGTATAGAGCTTAACAAACAGCTACAAAAATAAAAACTCTTCTCTTGAATAAGAAACTGAGTTTCTTTGATTGTTCAGTTCGATACTTCGTGACTCCAACCTAAAGAAACCGGGTTTCTTTGATTGTTCCAACTTGTTCGTCAATTTCTTTCCATCCAAGCAATACAGTTTTGCATCTGCTGGCGCACTGTCTCCGTGTCAGCGCGATAGCGCCGTCCGTGACCGGGTAACACCCACTCAAATGTGTAATTCGCCAATTTTTTCATGGATTTTAGCTGTGCTGTCCAGGAGTACCAGCAAACACTGCGAAAGGCAATTAGCTGGTTAATTTCTGGAGACCAAGCGAGATGGTCGCCGCTGAACAGATATTTGTTTTTGTACAGCAAAACTGTGTGACCTTTGGTGTGACCGGGAACATCCTCTGAATGATAGCCGCAATGGTAAACATTTTCATCTACCAAAATAGGGAAAGTTTCCTGTGCCTCTTTTATATCTTTTGGGTTTTCGATAGTGCCGATCGAAGCCGTGGGACAAGAAAGCAACGCTTGGAGCGATCGCAACCTTTCTTCCTCATTCGCTGGTTGATGATACACTGCGGATTGTTCGCCAACGCTAGCGAAGACTTCGGGAGCCATCCAGCGACAAGTATCGCAATCAATACAACTATTATCTACGTAAAAATCGCCGCTTATATTTTCCGGACGACGCTGATTAAGATGAGCCATAATTAAATCAGATCTTAATTTTTCAAGAGCGGGCTGGTTATAATACAACAATAGCAAATCAATTTCATAAATTTAGTCGCAAGCGATAACTAATGATTGTTTGATGCGATTTACTTAGTTGCCGAATTTACAAGCCATTCATCTAATTCTGTCAAAAAAGCCGAGCGCGTTTCTGCTTCGACAATTGCTCCCTCAAAAGCATTGCGCGTCCATCGCCCTAAATCCGCAACAGTAACACCTCGTTCGCACATTAGCCGCATCATTTCTTCTGTTAAATTTAAGCCAAACCAAGTCGGGTCATCTGAGTTAACGGTAACAGCTACTCCGGCGGCATCTAATGCTAAAATAGGATGGTCTTGATACGATGAAACATTTCTGAGGCGTTCGTTGGAAGTGGGGCACATTTCAACTAGGATTTGGCGATCGCACAACAATTCCACAACCTCCTGGTCTTGAATAGCAGAAGTTCCGTGACCGATTTGTTTAACCCCCAATCCTTCCACAGCAGCGCGAATTGTTTCTGGGCCAGTCATTTCCCCAGCGTGGACTTTGACTTTTTTTCCTGTGGCAAAAATAGGTGCAAATGCTTCTTTAAATATATCGGCAGGCCAACCGAATTCCGAACCGTGGAGATCGAATCCGGAAATGATTTTTTCAGAAATTACTTTTTGTACCCAATAGCTAGCACTTTCAGCACCTTTATTGCGATTGAGGCCGGCAAACATTCTGACAATTGTACCGTGCGATCGCGCCCTTTCCACTTCCTCTTCCAAAAGTGCTAAAACGCGATTTAGAGAAGCACCAACTCGCTCAATTAAAGCCACGTCGAAATCTAACTCTACATAGCGAATATTTTGTTCGATAAAAGCATCAAACACATCGCGAATTAACTCACTATAACCCGAAGGTGTCTGTAACCAAGGATGAATATAATCTCGAAACAATAAGCGAAATTCTTCAAAGTTAGCAAATCGAAAACTTAGTTCGTACCAAAAAGGAGACTCAGGCAAAACAATTCCTTTGTGTCGATGCCATACTTCCCGAACTTTTTGCCAGCGGGGTGCGCCTTCTAAATGTATGTGCAGTTCAGCTTTTGGCATAGAGGAAATATTGGCAATCTTACTTATTTCCTCTAATTTGGTTACTTCTAACATAATTTTATTCTCTTTGCCTTCCAAATAATAAGCTCTTGCAACAGGCAGTAAAAATAACAATATCGAACCAATTTTTATTAAGTAAGGTGGGCATTGCCCACCCTACTTTTTATTAAAGCTCGGATAGCCAATCCAAAATCAATCGATTTACAATATCCGGTCGTTCGTCGTGAGGACAGTGACCGGTATCGGGAATCGATACAAACTTAACAGGTTGACCGCTCTCGCTCAATTCTCTGTAAATTGTTGCGCCTTTAATCGGTGTCCAAGGGTCTTTTTCTCCCCAAAGAACCAGTAACGGATGCTTGACTTTTGGCAACAATTCTGATGGACTGGGGCCGGGAGGTGCGGTGAGGATGGAGGCAAAAACCTGCTGTGCGCCAGTATCGCAGGAAGGATCGTAAAGCATATCCACCAGTTCGTCTGTGATAGCTTCTCGGTTGAAGTAAACTTGCTGGAGGGTGCCACGGATGCGGTGTTTCTGACGGATGCGGTTAAATAGAAACGGGCCAAAAAGTTTGGAACTCACCACCTTGGTAAAGCCCGCCATTACCAACCGCAATGGTAAATTTAATTCGTGGGGGCGGTGATTCAGTCCGCCAGCGCAGTTGATGAGGACAGCACCAGCAGAAATTTCTGGCTCGTCTGCCACCATCATTAAACTGAGTAAAGCACCGATCGAATTGCCCACAAATATAGCGGGTTCCTGAATGTGCGACGAACAGAAATCTTTCAGCAGTTCTACCCACAAATCCAGGCTGTAATCCAGCGATGGTTTATCGGAAGCGCCAAATCCCAGTAAATCGAGTGCAAATACTCGGTAGCCACCGGCAGCAAGTGCGGGAACATTTTGACGCCAGTGTCCGATCGAAGCACCAAAGCCGTGAATCAGTACTAACGGGCGTCCGCTGCCCATGACGGTGTACTGTATTTTATGGCCTCTCCAATTCCAGGTGAATTTTGCCAAAGTGCTGGCAACTGCCAACTGTTGCGTCATCACAGTTTTTTTATGAAGATTCGTAAACTATGTTTTTTATATGATAATATCTCTTGACCTAAGAATTGATTCGAGGCGCTTTTAAGAGGTTTGAGATCGATCGAGCCATTTTGTATTCGCAGGCATAGTCGTAGGGGAGCAGCTACGCCGATGGGGAAAGGGGAAGAGGGAAAAACAAGGCGAAATTTTGCTTAGTTTCCCGGTCATCAGTCACCAGTCAACAATCGCCAAAATCTGCGTAAGTGTTTATGAATAAGAATTTCTTGGCTGTACTTGGGAAGATTGTTTTTGCGGCGGCGAGTTTGGGAATATGGGCGAGTGCCGAAGTGGCACTCGCCTATGCAGCAAGCGCTTCTACATCGCCAACTAACCCACAGGTAGCGGAACAAGTTTTAGCAGAAAAACCAGCGACGAGAGAACCGGCACGCAGAAGAGAAGCGACGCCCACGAGAGAACCGGCACGCAGAAGACAAGCGACACCCACGAGAGAACCCGCACGCAGAAGAGAAGCGGTACAAAATAACTTCGATCTTCCAGAAGTTATTACCAATGGTGTGTTAGAGAATTTATCCCAGCAGACGGGAATCGAAATTTCTGCTTTGCGGATCGTCGCCGCACAACAGGAAACTTGGCCGGATGGTTGTTTGGGGATAGCCAGTGCTGGTATTGTTTGCTCCAAGGCGCTGGTTCCCGGTTGGCGAGTGGTAGTAGGTAGCGATCGCCAAAGCTGGGTTTACCGCACTAATCTTACAGGTTCTTTAATCAAGTTAGATCCTACTGCCAGCAACAATGTAGCTGCGGCTCCACCTCCCCCTCTTCCTCGTGCGTCTCAACCAACTCGCCTGCCAGCTCCTCCCTCACGCAGACAAACAACAGCAACTGCTTCTGGGCAATCAGGAGAGCCATTACCTCCTGTTGAGCTATCTCAAAGTGAGATACCCCAAAGCCAGGGAAGTACTTTGATTGAGGAGCCAGCTGCTGCATTAGCTGATGCCAATAGGTCGGTTCAGCGCAGCAATGAGCCCACTGCTACTCGCGAAGAACCAGTTACCCGCCGCAATGAGGTAGTCACCGCTCGTCCGCAACCGGCTTCCCGGCTGGATGAGCCGACGGCGACTCGTCCGCAACCGGCTTCCCGACTCGATGAGTCCACAGCAACTCGTCCGCAACCGGCTTCCCGACTCGATGAGCCGACCGCGACTCGTCCGCAACCGGCTTCCCGACTCGATGAGCCCACAGCAACTCGTCCGCAACCGGCTTCTCGTCCGCCTCAACAAACCACTGCTGTAGCTACATCGCCCCGGCGCACAACCCCGCCACCTCCACGGCAAAATGGCACGGAAAACAGAAGCGGTTTCAGTTTGATGATTCGACAACCATCAGAGACGCTTCCGAATCCGATCGCTCGCGTTTCCCTCAAATCTAAAAATGGCAACAATTACGCACCGGAGCGGTTGATCGGCGATTACCGATATCGGCTGGATCGACGCGCTCAATTTAGGGGAGGGATGAATGCAGGCGATCGCATTGTCGTGCGCCTGTACGATAATGAGAATCGCTCGATCGGCTATAGCGAATTTGAAGTTTTGTCAGAAAACGCGGCAGTTAACTTAATTCTGCCGGAACGACCGGTTCTTTACCGTATGGTGCGGACTCTGTACGGCACTGACGCCGATCGAGATGGCAACATGGATGAAGGCACGAGCTTTTACGATTACTACACTATCCTCACCGGTACAAGACCGGGTGAGGAACGAGTCACTTTCCTCAATGGTGTTCCTAATACCAGCCTCACTTGGTTCCAAGTCGCCGGTTTACCCCTACCATCTCGCACAAGCGCTTACCCCGCTTCTTTTGGTAGCGGCGAATATGCTCTCACCAATCAGGCGATTAGCATTTTCCGCTCGGATATGCCCAGAGTTCTTACTGCTGCACCCGGTAAGGAGAGTCGCGTAACTAACGTCAACAATAATTCTACGTACCAGGTTACCCGCTTGTTGGGCAATTCTCGCTCGCCAGAGCCTCCAGCCCCTCCACCGCAATTGCAGGTGAGTTTTGCCGATGTACCATCAAATCATTGGGCTAGAGGTTTCATCGCAGAACTGGCGCGTCAAGAAATTCTCCAAGGTTTTCCCGATGGGCTGTATCGTCCCAACGCTCCCGTGACGCGAGCTGAATTGGCCTCGATTTTGCGAAAAGCTTTCGATCGAAATAAAATTCGCAATGTCGTCGCTTTTAAAGATGTGCCGACTAACCACTGGGCTTACCCTGCTATTCGGGAAGCTTACGAAATGGGTTTCTTGGAAACTAATTCCAGTCAAGGTTTCAGCCCCGACCAAAAAGTCTCTCGTCTTGACGTTTTGGTCGCTTTGGGCAGAGGACTTAAGTATTCTGTTGGCGGTTCTGCCGATAGCGTTCTGCGCGTGTATAGAGATGCCTCCTCGATCCCAAGAAGCGATCGCGATGTCATCGCCGCCGTTACCCAGCGGGATATGGTAGTAAGTTATCCCAACGTCAATTATCTGTATCCCGGTCGGGTGGCAACTAGAGCTGAAGTGGCTGCCTTAATTTATCGGGCTTTGGTTAGTATTGGCAAAGCTGAGGAAATTGTTTCGCCCTATGTGGTGGTAGCAGATTCTACCCCCAACAACACTCAAGTTAGGGAAGGTTCGGGTTCCGATCGACAAAGAAGCAATACTCGCGATCGACGTTAGAACGCGAGTTTAGACTGGATTTCGGTGCAAAACTCTCTATTTTTTAATTTTGCACCACAATCTTGTCTAAACTCCGGTTTTGAAATAACTAAGATAAACCTTCAATAATATCTTGCAAATAAAGCAATCTTTTTTCTCTTCATTAAAAATAATTATTGGATACAATTATATATAATTATTAATCTTAATTAAACAAAATAAATATATTTGTTATTGACTATTTTAGTATATAAAAATACCGAATCATTAGGTTAATTCATGTCTAATAATCAAACAATTACCTTTGTTAATTTGTGAATCGTTTAGAGAGAATAAATAATGAGCGAACAGCCCATAGCAGATGAAGTGGCCTTGCGGATTGCCTTGGCTTCAAGATTATTTCCCGAAATAAGTCTGAAAGAGTTTATAGAACTATTAATGGATTATTTGGAAGGCAATATTGATGAAGTATCCTTAAGTCAAATCACAGTTACTAAGTTGAAAACAGCACTAGGACAAACCTATGAACTCGATGGAGAAGAACATGGAGAAGATGCTAATACAGAGACAATAGCTGTATTTAAAAAAGCGGTAAGGATTTTATGGGGTGAAACAAGTGAGAGCGACAAACTACCACCTATAGAACCTTATCAAGAAGGTGATATGCCTAATTCTATTCGTGTGGCTGTAGCATCTAATAACCGCGAAGAGTTAGATGGCCATTTTGGTTCGTGCCTGCGTTATTTAATTTATCAATTATCAGCACAAGAAATCCGGCTAATTGATATTCGATCAGCATTGTCAGCAGAATTATCAGAAGATAAAAATGCCTTTCGTGTGAATTTAATTAAAGATTGCGCTATTTTGTATATTGTAGCGATCGGGGGGCCTGCTGCTGCTAAGGTAGTTCAAGGCGGAATCTATCCGATGAAAAAGGAAGAAGGCGGTTTAGCAAGAGAAATACTGGCTGAATTACAACGCGCAATCATCACTTCACCACCTCCTTGGTTAGCAAAAATTTTAGGAGTTGCGCCCGGTGAGCAAGTCAAAAATTACAAAGCATTGGTATAAAATTATGTTATCAAATATTTTAGGAGCAACTAAATTTGACCAGCAGGTTCTCAACATTTCCTCGATCAATATTTGCGATCGAGAAAGTTATGTCGGTCAGTCAATGCGAAAGGGCTACAATGCTTGGAAAGATGAAAATGACGAACCAACTCAAAATCCTTGGGCACATCTGCATCAATTCACAATTTACGTCCCGCATCCCGACCAACTTTACGAACAAATGACTTTAGAAGAAGGGTTAACCAAAGGTTACAACATTGAGGTTAAACTTGTCGAGGACAAAAGCGAATTACCTTACAAAATTCCCGCAGGCGGACATTTTGTTGTTGTGATGAAACAAAAAGGACTTGATGCGGATTTTGCTATTGCAGCAACTGGGATTTTTGTGCGTACCTTGGCTGTTCTTTATCTCGACATTATTGTCGATTTGGAGAAAGGTGAATACCAACCGATTGCGGTTAAACATCCGATTATTAGGGATTACCCAATCGGTTGGGAAGATAAGTTGAAGCAGTTCCTCAACCAAGAGATTAAAGACGAGGATTTACCCAATTTAGTTCAATACGTAGATCGAGCATTTAATCGGGATTATAGAACGCCTGACTGGGATGAAATTAACCTTATGTCTACTAGGTTCGCGGGTGTTTGAGCAATAGGATCGGAAATTCGATCGAGCAGAAAGCGTCGCCGATTTTGATAAAATTGAAGCAACATTTTCATCGCGGTCTTGTTAAACTAATAAGACCGTTATTTTCGATCGCAATCTGGCAACGGAATGGAATTTTATGTTTATCCCAAGCAAGTCTGTTGTCAATCAGCTGTAGTTTTTTTACCCGGTCTGAAACCTCCAGCCCTTTATTTACCTTAGTTGTACGGTAAAATCGAAAATCTAAAACTTAAAATCTTATCAAACCCATGCCCGAATTAATTTTGCCCAAACCCCCTCAGTTTCAATCAAAACAAGAAGAACGCCTCTATCGCAAACAACACCTTGCCGCTGCCTTTCGCCTCTTCGCCCGCTACGGCTTTGATGAGGGTGTCGCCGGTCACATTACCGCCCGCGACCCCGAACTGCAAGATCATTTCTGGGTAAACCCGTTCGGGATGCACTTTAAGCATATCTGCGTTTCGGATTTGGTGCTTGTTAATACTAAAGGTGAGGTTGTGGAAGGTGACAAGCCAATCAATGCGGCAGCTTTTGCCATCCACTCCCAAGTTCACGCAGCGCGTCCCGACGTGGTAGCAGCTGCCCACGCTCATTCACTTTACGGTAAAAGTTGGTCAACTCTGGGACGCCTTCTCGACCCCCTGACTCAGGATGCTTGTGCTTTTTATGAGGATTGCGGTTTGTTCGATGACTATACGGGAGTTGTACTGGAACCGGAAGAAGGCAAGCGGATTGCGGAGGCGCTAGGTGAGAACAAGGCGCTGATTTTACGCAATCACGGACTTTTAACTGTGGGTCACTCAGTTGACGAAGCGGCGTGGTGGTTCATTACAATGGAGCGATCGTGCCAAGCGCAATTGATGGCTGAGGCTGTTGGTAAACCGATTGCGATCGCTCCCAATGTAGCACGCCTCACCTACAGCCAAATAGGTTCTCATTACATGGGTTGGTTTTCCTTCCAGCCACTGTACCAAACCATCGTGCGCCAAGAAGCAGACTTGCTTAATTAGTTTGAAAACGGCTGTTCTGCGTAATAAACCGTGCGAGTCGGAAAAGGAATCACAATTCCTTCTTCTTGATAGCGGCGGTGCAATCTTTTGATAAACTCGTGCTTAACTACCCGTTGGTCAAGAAATTCATTCGCCCGCAAAAACACCGTGAAACGAATACTGTATTCGCTCAAAGTATGATATCGAATAAAAGGCTCAAACCCAAAAGCAGAACCGGATACTTTTTGCATCACCTCTTGAGCGACATCAAAAGTTACCCATTCCACTTGGTCAAGGTCGCTATCGTAGCTGACACCTACCTCTACCAAAACTATTATCTCTTTCGCTGGTAAATGATAGTTCGTGAAAATAGCAGAAGCCAGTTTTGAGTTGGGCACTATAATGACGTTATGAGGCAACTCTTGGATAACCGTGTTTCGCCAAGTGATATCTGTAACGTAACCTTCTTGACCCGTTTCCAGTTTGACATAATCTCCCGTTCTCACTTGTTTGGAAATAATCAAGTATAACCCCGAAAATAAATTAGAAAGGGTATCTTGAAACGCCAGCGCCACAGCTAAACCACCGATTCCCAAAGTAGCCAGAATTGGCGTAATCGAAAAGCCCAACGTTTGCAGGATCGTCAAAATTCCAAATACAAAAACGACGATCCTAGCCAGATTAGAAAGTAATGAAGCTGAAACTCCTTCTGTGCGCTGAGTAAAAACATTAACAAAACTAGCGGTCAATCTTGCTAAGGCTATTGTGACTGTAAATAGGAAAATAGCAGTGAGGATTTTTTGCAGGATGTCCGCTAAGGTGCTGTCAATAACTTGACTTACCTGTAAGCTGATAACAGCAGCATAAAATCCGGCAATTACAAACCAAATTTTAGGGATGCCGCGCAAAGATAAAAATAATATTTCATTTCCTGGCAACCGGGTTTTTGTTGCGAATCTTTTCAGTTTATTGAAAATAAATTTTTCAAAAATTAGTCCGGCAATAAATCCCAGGCAAACTAACCCTACAGGTAATATCCATTTGAGATAGTCGTTCATACAAACAAACTTCCCCCAATTTGACAGGCGTTTAATAGCTTACCTTTAAACGCAGCCGATCGCTAGTACAGCACGGCACAAGTAATCCACTTGCTCGAAATAAGTTAAATGCCTGACGCTCACAGGATTTTTGACTTTTGACTTTTGACTTTCGCGTAGCGCCGCTAGGGGAGTTTTTGCTTGAGTTGGCTGAGGTTTTCTGGACTGAGGATGACTTTCACTTCCAACTGTTGCTGGGGGTCTCGGAGAGTAACGATGTAGTTCTCTTCCTTTTGGCTGTATTCCCAGAGGGGATTTGCCAGTTGAATTGTCTGATAAACGATTTCCGGCAGTCCTATGCGGATGACTACACCTTTTTGAGACTGAAGATAGATGTACAAATACTGGCGCAGGTTATCCAGTTCGAGTTTGTCAGGTGTTGTGCTGCGTTCCTGCTGGGAATCCGGTTTGCGCCAATATAGGGTGATGCCGCGAATTTCGGGATTTGTTATCGGGAATACTTCATCAAACCGCTGGGTTTCCCAGTCTACTTCCCTGATATCTGCTGTAGACGGAACTAATCGCTGCCGCCAAGTAATTTGCTTAGCGTTGAGATTGGCAAACCATTGTTTGATTGTAGCGAAGTTATTGACGTTTTCGGGGTTTGTGTTCCCTTGTTGCCAGACAATTGTGTGTGCCATGAGATATTCCTGATGAATTGGCTGATTTGTTGGTTGCTAAACGGATTTTAGCGCACCATAACTCAGCGCTTAAAATTTTGGATTGCTGATGGATAAAATTTCGCGATCGCTTGCCAAATTTGTTACTCTTTATCAAGAGACTATCCGAAAAATCGGCTGATAGAATTGGCAAAGATATGTATGTATCTGCTAGTTGTCTTCATCTGGCTACCCCACAGGAAGGCTACACCTACATCTGGCCATAAAAATATCTAAAACTGATTGGCTCCTGCCGCGATGGTATAGCCGCTCGGTAAGCTTATTTAAAGAAAGTCAAAAATTATTTGATTTCCTGACAGCTATTCTTATTTATGAATAAACATCTGTGATATAATGCAAGTCGTCTGCGCGACTGCTGTAATAGCAACGCTTTTTGAAACGTAAATTCTGATGCAAGGATGGGGTAGATGCTCTGGGGACTTTGGCACTGGCTCAAAAGCTTTTTTCAGCGCTTGTTTGGAACCTCTCCCCACCCGTTTTCGCAACGGGGAGGAAGCAGAACACCTTCTCCTCGATTGATGGGAGGTGCAGGAGGGACAAACTCAACCCTGAAGGATGCAGACTATGAAGTGTTGTTCGTTCAACTCCTAGAGGGGGTAAGTGAAGGCTGGAGTCGCGGTCAAGTTTCCGGCTTTTTGATTGGAAAACGCATCACCGAGGCTGAGTTGGTGCAATGGTTACCTCGCTTTGCGGAAAAATTGCTGGAAGCACCCGAACAGCATCAGGAATTAGCGCGACGGATGGTGTGGCTGGGTCAACTTCGCGGAGGAGAATTAGGAGATGTTTCCCAACGCATCGGCAGACAGCTACAACAAGCACAGGTGTCCCCCTCTCCAGAATCTACCGGTAGGGATGACGATCGCAGCAATAATATTTGGTATGGCGATGTTATAGAAGCTGACTTTGTTGGCGACGGTTTAACTGCGCCAGCCGATACAACTGCTCAAGTCGCCGCCTCCACAACTGAGGAAATTCCAGAAGCACAAGCTGTAAGCGTAGAATCAACTGATTTAGCCGAGCCAATTTCTCAACCATCGGCAACAGAAATAACTGCACCCCAACTGGCTATTGTTGAGGCATCGAGTAATCAATTGGATAGAGCAACAGCAGCCATAACAGAAGAGGAAGAAGTTGCCGAAATACCAGATGATGCGTCAGTAAGTGTGTCAGCAGATACAGATTTGGTTGAAGAACCAGTATCGTCAGTACCAACAACAGCAATATCCCCAACACCACAAATTGTTGAATCAGCAATTCAGCAATTAGAGCCGGAATCAGAAGAGACAACAACTGAAGAGATAATAGAATCTCCCGCAAAAGAATCGTCGTCAACGGTGTCAGCAGATGTAGATTTGCTTGAAGAACCAGTATCGTCAGTACCAACAACAGCAATATCCCCAACACCACAAATTGTTGAATCAACAATTCAGCCATTAGAGCCGGAATCAGAAGAAACAACAGCATCGCCAGCAATTGCACAAATTTCGGCAGATGAATCGTCGTCAACGGTGTCAGCAGATGCAGATTTGCTTGAAGAACCAGTATCGTCAGTACCAACAACAGCAATATCCCCAACACCACAAATTGTTGAATCAACAATTCAGCCATTAGAGCCGGAATCAGAAGAAACAACAGCATCGTCAGCAATTGCACAAATTTCGGCAGATGAATCGTCGTCAACGGTGTCAGCAGATGTAGATTTGCTTGAAGAACCAGTATCGTCAGTACCAACAACAGCAATATCCCCAACACCACAAATTGTTGAATCAGCAATTCAGCCATTAGATACAGAATCAGAAGAGACAACAATTGAAGAAATAATAGAATCTCCCGCAAAGGAATCGTCAGTAAGTGAGTCAGCAGATGCAGATTTGGTTGAAGAACCAGTATCGTCAGTACCAACAACAGCAATATCAGCATCTCCACAAATTGTGGAATCTCCAATTAACCAATTAGATACAGAATCAGAAGAGACAACAATTGAAGAAATAATAGAATCTCCCGCAAAAGAATCGTCAGTAAGTGTGTCAGCAGATGCAGATTTGGTTGAAGAACCAGTATCGTCAGTACCGACAACAGCAATATCCCCAACACCACAAATTGTTGAATCAGCAATTCAGCCATTAGATACAGAATCAGAAGAGACAACAATTGAAGAGATAATAGAATCTCGCGCAAAGGAATCGTCAGTAAGTGAGTCAGCAGATGCAGATTTGGTTGAAGAACCAGTATCGTCAGTACCGACAACAGCAATATCCGCAACACCACAAATTGTTGAATCAGCAATTAACCGATTAGAGCCGGAATCAGAAGAGACAACAGAATCGCCAGCAGTTGCACAAATTTCGACAAAGGAATCGTCAGTAAGTGAGTCAGCAGATGCAGATTTAGTTGAGCTAGTCTCGGAAATACCAACAACAGTAACATCGGCAACGCCACAAATTGTTGGGTCGGCAATTCAGCCATTAGATACGGAAGAAGAGGCAGAAGAGACAACAACTGAAGCAACAGCAGAATCTCCAGATGAAGCGTTGGTAAGGTTGTCATCGGATGTCGATTTAGAAGAAGAAATAGCAGCAGAAACGGCAACAAGGACAACTGAACTTACAGAAATTGATGAAAGCTCGGCCAATCAAGCAAGTGCGGTAACAGAAGCAACAACCGATGGGGTAGAAGTTTGGTTTAACAAAGGTTTACAGCAAGCAATGGCGGGAGATTTTCAGGCAGCTATTGCTAACTGGAATAAAGCGCTAGAATTAAAACCAGACTTTTACGAAGCATGGAATAACCGGGGCAATGCGCTAGCGAATATAGGAGAATATGAAGAAGCGATCGCATCTTACGATCGAGCAGTAGAATACAAACCAGACTATTACCAAGCTTGGTACAATCGCGGCAATGCACTGGGTAACTTAGGCCAACATGAAGAAGCGATCGGCTGTTACAGTAAAGCAGTAGAATACAAACCAGACTTTTACCAAGCTTGGTACAATAAAGGCTGTGCGCTTTATAATGTAGGGCAACAAGAGGATGCGATCGCTTCGTACAGCAAAGCCCTGGAATTCAAATCAGACTATCACCAAGCTTGGTACAACCAAGGCACTCTTCTATATAACATAGGTAAGAATGAAGAAGCGATCGCAGCTTACGATCGAGTCATAAAATTTAAGCCAGAAGATCAGCAAGCTTGGATTAACCGAGGCATTGCCGCTAGAGATTCGATCGACTATAATTCTACCGTCGCCTCTGTGTCAGCTACTCAAAATCAAGATTTGAACTTGCGAGGGTATGAGGGAGAACTGACAAGCTATCAGGAAGGATTGAAGTATTGCCAACAAGATACCCACCCGGAAGGTTGGGGCGATTTGCATAGAGCGATCGGCAACGCCCACTATTTTAAAGGGCGATCGGCTCCAAATCCTAGCGATTATTACCGTCAAGCTGTAGATGAGTACAACGAAGCCCTAAAAACTCTCACTGAAGCAGATTTTCCCGAACTGCATTTAGAGGTTTTGCAATCTTTAGTTCGCGCAGATTTGGGTTTGGGACAAAAAGATGAAGCCGCAGAATTACACCAACGCGGTATAGAATTATTGCAGCGCTTGTTAAACGAACCGCAACGTTCCCAGTACAGTAAAAAACAACTCGCACTCAAACAAGCCGCTTTTCAACAGCTGACAGTAGATATCGCCATCCAGTCCGGTCAATTTATAGAAGCTTTAGAAGCTGCCGAAGTAGGAAAAAATTCCTGCTTGTATTGGTTACTATATGGCTGGAAGGATAACGTTTCCTCACCGAAATATGCCGAAATTCAACAACTTTTGAATCCAAAAACAGCCGTAGTTTACTGGCACATCAGCCCCTGTGCCTTAACCACGTTTATCATCAAACACGACGCCCCAGCACCTATAGTTTTACCAGCCAATCGTTCTTTAGAAAAAAACGAGTATCTCAATCGCTTGGTAAAATTTGAAAATTGGGTAAAAGATTGGAACCAACAATACCAAGAATATCAGTCAAAAAACTCAGATGCCCTCGCCGCAGGTGAGGAGGACAAGAGTGGGATCGACTGGCGGGATAAATTACCCGAAACGATCGCCCAACTGCGTCAAATTCTCGGCATTTCCACAATAGAACTACTGCTTGCCGGAATTGATAAGTTGATATTTATTCCCCACCGCGACTTGCATCGCTTACCCCTTCACGCTTTGTTTGCCGATAAATTCAGGATCGCTTATTTACCCAGCGCCCAAATTGGACTGAATCTGCTGGAAAAATCTTCATCCAGCACTCAGCAGCAAGCAGCAAGCACTCTTTTGAGTGTAGAACAACCCGAAAGTGCAGGATTAAAGCCGCTACTATTTGCGAAAATTGAATCAGGTGCGATCGGTCAAATCTTTGCCAATCCCACCCGTCTTGTGGGCCCTTCCTGCACCCGCCCACAACTGGAAACCTTACTGCAACAACCTCACAGCATCTTTCACTTTGCCGGATACAGCACTGACAATTCCCAAAATCCCAGCCGATCGGCCCTAGCCTTATCCGGCGACGATAAACTCACCTTAGCAGAAATTGTTCAAATACCCTTCAACGAATATCAACTGATCGCTCTTTCCGCTTGCGAAACCGCCGTTAAGGGAAATCAAACCATCTCCAGCGAATACGTCGGCTTAGTCAGCGGTTTTCTCTACCAAGGCGCGTCCCACGTCCTCAGTACTCTGTGGACAGTTGATGACTTCTCCACCGCGCTGTTTACAATTCGTTTTTACCAATTATTCAAAGCAGGTGCGACTCCCACCGTCGCCTTCAAAGAAGCTCAAAACTGGCTTCGTAGCGTCACCTACGCCCAACTTGCCGAGTGGTATGTAGCATTGCCAACAGATGAAATCCGCGATACCGACCCTGAAGGCTGGGAACACCTGCAAAGCCTTGCCAAACACATTCAGGATAACTCAGACAATTCCAGCGATCCGCCTTACAGCCATCCTTACTACTGGGCTGGATTTACGATCGCTGGCAAGGTTAATTCCTAGTATCTCAAGTTGCTAGTTAGATTTAGTAGGGTGCTTCAGAACTTTAAAATTAATGACGATCGCGAAAATTATGCCCTCTGACACACCCGAAAAATTCAAAAAAATAACTAGCAACTTCCACGATCGGCAAAACTGCCAACTATCCCTTCCATGCTTTGTTTTGAGTGCAGACCTTGTTAATCTATCCTCACCTACTTCTATTTGCTTATAACCTGCAAGAAAAGTCTGACGGCAAAGAAATCAACCAGCCAAAATCCTGGGAAGCTTTGCGTACTCGACTGAAGGTTCCCCCAGAAGCAGATTTTGATTCCGAACGAAATTATCCCTTCGCAGTTGATGATATCCACGGCTTTTATCAGCGCATTTCTTTGGGCGAAACCGATAGCTTGTTAGTTTCCACTTTTATCAAAGATGAGGATAAGCCTCAAGATGTCGCCTGTTTCCATAAATTCAGACAAAAACTAGAATTACAAGCAAACGTCGGCAGAACTTGGCTGATTTTGGGTTATTTAAATTCTGCCTCGGATGCCGATCGCGAAAAAGCAGCCAAAGAAGCATATAAGGCTTTGAATGGCATTCAGCAAGAACCTAAATTAAAGCAAGGAAATTACTTTTTAGGCAGCACTATTTTTGAAGCATTGCAACCACAAGATTTGACAAAGCTGGAAAATAATGACTTTATACTGATTTGTATATGCCCATATAAGAAAACAATGGAAAGAATTGCCACTTTTTACTACGAGTGGCTGTGGTTGTTCTACTATCGCCATAAAATTCTCTGCGCTTATAGTAACAGTAGAATTGTTAAAAAACTTCTGGAAGCAGAAGGTTTATTCCCAAGTATATCGATAATTCCAGAGATTCAATTTTATTTACCGGAATTGAATTTAGCAAATCTATCTCTGGAGCAAATAAAAATAGATTTACATAAAAATTTACTGATGCTATCTAAACAGACAGGCGGACTGGAAAGTTTAGCGTTGCAGCTGCAAACGCTCAAAACTAACGTGAAAAATTATAAAAATCGCTTGGAAAAAATTAAAGAAATAGCTAATAACGAAAATGGACTTACTAAACTGAATTTTTTGGAGGAATTTGGCGAGGCTGTAGCATCGAAATATCAAGGGGAAATTGAACAAGATTACACAAGTTTGAGCCCTAGCTTGAAAATCAGAGAAAAGTACATCGATACAATTCGAGGCATTATGGAGGTTTCCCAAGCAGAACGCGATCGCACTTTAACCAACACTATAGCGATCGTCGGTATTGCCGTCGCCAGCAGTAGCATCACCGCCACCATTTTGTCAACCCAGTTACCTCAACCTCAACCTAAAAATAGTCTTTCTTTGACAACAGCCTTCTTCTTGAGTATATCAGCTGCCATAATTCCAGCTGCGATCGCCTTCATATTATTACATCAATTCCGCCGCAAATAACACTCAAGACTTATCCAAATAGAAGTGTAGCCGATCGCCCAGTTTCTTTGCCTCGATCTACTTAAAAAATCTTACTTATCGGTTTCGTTTGATAAACTGGAATTTCAATCAAAAATTCCGTTCCTTTGCCAACTTCAGAAACGTAACTCAACTCTCCCTTGTGCCTTTCCACCACAATTTGGTAGCAAATAGATAGCCCCAAACCTGTACCCTTTCCCACAGGTTTTGTAGTGAAGAACGGATCGAATAATTTGCTTTGGTTTTCTGGAGGAATACCACACCCATTGTCTTTAATTGTAATGACAACGCGAGGCTGACTGGAGCCTGAATCCGGATTTTTTAACTCAGTGCGAATAGTAATCGTAGGTGTAAAGCTTTCTTCTTCTTCTTCTTCTGTCGCCTTACATCGTGCCTTTTCCAAAGCATCGATCGCATTACTAATAATATTCATAAATACCTGATTTAGCTGTCCCGCATAACACTCCACCAGCGGCAGATTACCGTAATCTTTAACTACTTCAATCGCCGAATGCGTCGGCGTAGCTTTGAATCGATTTTGCAGAATAAGCAACGTGCTGTCAATTCCTTCGTGAATATTGACATCTTTCATTTCCGCTTCATCAAACCGCGAAAAGTTGCGTAACGACAGCACAATCTCGCGAATTCGATTAGCACCTATACTCATCGACGACAGCATTTTTTGCAAATCCGCAATCAAAAAATCTAGTTCAATTTCTTCTGTAAGTTCTGACACTTCCGGATCGGAATGGGGATACTTTTGCTGATAAAGTTCGAGCAGTCTAATTAAATCTTGCGTGTAGGTACTGGCATGAGGAAGATTTCCGTAAATAAAATTAATCGGGTTATTAATTTCATGAGCAATACCAGCTACAAGCTGACCCAAACCAGACATTTTTTCAGTTTGTATAAGTTGAGCTTGAGCTTGTTTTAAAGCTTGGTAAGCTTTAGCTGATTTCTCCATTTCTTTCCGTAACCGCTTCTCATTTACAGTCACCTGCCCCAGCAAATTATAAAACGATATAGTCAATTGCCCAATTTCATCTTCTCGGCTCATCAATTCTTCGCTTTTAGGACTAGCTTCAGCCAATAAATTACATTCATCCATAATAGGCTGTAGACGTTGATTTAAGCGTTTGACAAATAGAAAAACTACTATAGCCAGCACAATAGATGCACCCAGCGCAGCCAAGAGAGTTCCCCCTACTGTAAATTGCAACAATGGGCCAAAAATAACCCACTGAGGCACCGACGCCAGCAATATCCAATTATTATTAGCGATTCTCCTATAAGCCCAATATTCTCTTTTTCCGCTCCCATCTTGCCAAGATATAATACCGCTGTTTTTCTTACCAGTTTGGATATTCTTTTGAATTCGTTGCCAGAGTTGGGAATAATTATTAATTTCTGGAAAAGGTTTCAGATCGAGAGCTAATTCGGGCTTGGGTGGATAAGCGATCAAATTGCCTTTGGAACTCACCAGCGCAAAATATCCTTTATCCCTCATGACTGGCTGTGATAATTTCACGCTGAGAAAACCTAACTCTAAATCTTGAGCCAGTACCCCCAGCAACTCTTTTTTATTGTTGTAAAAAGGTAGTGAGTAACTTGTACTGACAGTTTGCTGTGGAGGTTCTACAGTTGTTTCTAAATAAGAAATTGGCTCCAACCAAATAGGCTTACCGGCTTTAATCGGTTCGATAAAATAACTTGCTTTGTAATCATCAGGACTAGATTCTCCCCCCTTAGCAATTACCTTACCATCATTTTCTCTAATCGCAAAAGGGTAAGCATACTTTCGCTCTGGAATAATTAAACGCTTTTGTGGTGGCTGACCGAAACCCAATCCAGTTCCTAAAGGTATAGTTTTCAAAGAACGACCGATTAAATTAACATAAACTTGTTCGCGTCGTTCTCCAGCCTCGTAGAGTGTGGTTGCAGATGCTGCAACCAGTTTGGCTGAGTTTTCAAAGCTATTGAAGCTGCCTTCTAAGTTTTGAGCATTTACCTCTAGGCTTGCCATCAATTCGGTTCGTGCCTGTTTCACAAGTTCTTGGTAGAATAAATAAGAAGCACATCCCAATCCCACCAAAGAACCGCCCAAAACTGAAAGAAATAAACGCGAGCCAACCGATTTTGCGATAGAAGTTTTTTGCTTGCGACGAGAGGTTAATTTTGGGGTAGTGTCCTGCATAGTTTTTTCTCCTAGCAGTAGATGCAAACGACGCATAGATGCCACCTATAAATATGGAATAACAGTCAAAGTTTAGCATTTCATTGTGAGTAATTTTTATGTGTTTATTTTGATTCTAGCTAACAAACTTTAACTTTTTAGACCGATCGTAATAAACGTTAAGAATAGAGTCCATTTCTTCTTTTCCTTCAGCAACCGCATTAACTTTATCAAGATATTTATGGTTAATTAAAGGTTTTAACGGCTGTTGAACTTGGTTAAAGTATTTCATCGCTTCAACCGCTTTTTTATCCCAATTCGGATAATATTTGAGAAGATCGTCAGGCATTACCTTTGTCCTTGTACTACCTTTTTCGGGGAAACAATAAAAAGGTTTGTCTAAATTCAAATAACCGTAGTCATCTGTCAATTCCTCGCCCGGATGGATATCCCTGCTAGCCAATTCAAATTTGTATGCCGTACCGATACAACTGGAATTAAAGCTATGATTTACAAATTTGCCGATATCCCAACACAATATATATGTACCTTCATTATCCCGATAACAATACTTGAGCAGTTTTTCTCGCAGAATCGGGTTGAGCGAGAATATGTAAGATGGAGAAAACCTTTGATCTAATTCATCTAAAACCCAAGTAATAGTACCTTTGGGAATGAGTTTAGTGGCAAACACGCCGTAGCCTATAATTTTGTTTATATAACGGAGTTCTGTGTGCGGGTGTATCATTTATCCAAAAAACAAGTAAATACTTCTAGTTTTCTCAAGATGAAAAAGCTTAAAATGTCGTGCAGGCAATCAAAACTATAGATAAACCTAGCTTACAAATTGGTAATGGACTTGCCGCTGGTATATCATCCAGATTACATCGCACCGCTGCCAGAGGGGCATCGCTTTCCGATGCGGAAATTTCGGCAACTATACGAACTGCTGTTAACCGATCGCGTTGCCCAACCAGAACAATTCTACACACCCAAACGTCCACCGCCAGAGTGGATAGAATTAGTTCACACCCCCGATTACATCCAAGCTTACTGCGAAGGAACCCTCGACGCCAAAGCGATTCGGCGGATTGGATTACCTTGGAGTCCAGCACTGGTGAATCGTACTTGCGTGGCTGTAGGCGGTACTATCCTCACAGCCGAGCTAGCACTAACTCGCGGTTTAGCCTGCAACACCGCCGGAGGAACTCATCACGCCTTTCCCAATTATGGCTCCGGTTTTTGTATTTTTAACGATTTAGCTATTGCCGCCCGTCTTCTCCAAAAAATGGAACTTGTCCGCCAAGTCTTGATTGTGGACTTAGACGTTCATCAAGGAGACGGCACAGCTTTTATCTTTCAAAACGACAAAAGCGTCTTTACCTTCTCAATGCACTGTGAAGTTAACTTTCCAGGCACCAAGCAAAAAAGCGATTTAGATGTTTCCTTACCAGTCGGGATGGAAGACGACGCCTACCTGCTTTCCCTGGCCCAATATCTGCCCGACTTACTTTCCCAGGTAAAGCCAGATATAGTATTGTACGATGCAGGCGTCGATCCTCATGCAGGCGATCGCTTAGGCAAATTATGCCTCACAGACACCGGCCTATTTCGCCGCGAAATGCAAGTTTTGAGTACCTGCGTCGCCGCCGGCTATCCCGTTGCCTGCGTTATCGGCGGCGGTTATGCTGACGATCTCAACGCTCTAGTGTATCGCCACTCTTTACTTCATCGTGCCGCCAGCATTGTGTACCACCAGTACCGACTTTGATGCCAAACTATTGATAGAGGAGTAACTCTATCTTTCTCTATACCGTTTTTAACAGAGGGAATTGGCGAGCCTTAATTGGTAAAAGAGAATTCCCCACATCTCCCCATTCCCCATTCCCCATTTCGCAGGCAAGGAGAAATCGTGCTGCTATCTAAAGGCTTTGAAGTTGAGATGTACACCGGGACGCCACAAGGAGATATTGTTGGCCTCTCAGACAAGATTGTGGCAGACCTGGACGGATTTGTCACAGAGCCAGATAGCCGCAATGTGGAATACACTACCGCTCCTTTGTATTCCTACGATCGGCTGTTGTGTGCCTTAGTGCGTCCTCGCCAGCGACTGCGGGCGTATTTAAAACGCTTGGGCGACTACACTCTCATTCCGGGAAGTACCTTATCTTTGGGACAGAGCGATCGCTTTTGGCGTTCCGATCCCAACAACCCTTACCACACCTACATCGAAAACACTTACGGCACAAACGTCGTTACTGCCAGCATCCACATCAATATCGGCATCAGCAATCCAGAATTACTCATGCGGGCAATTCGCCTCATCCGCGTGGAAGCACCCCTTTACCTCGCCTTAAGCGCCTCTTCTCCTTTTCTCGACGGTAAGGCGACCGGCTATCATTCCACCCGCTGGGCACTTTTCCCCAAAACTCCAGCCTATGTGCCCCTGTTTGAAAGCCACGCTCATTTTATCCAGTGGACGGAAGCTCAACTAGCCCTGGGTACAATGCAGAATGTCCGTCATCTCTGGTCATCTGTCCGACCGAATGGCAATCGGCGTCCCTACGATCTCAATCGGCTGGAATTGCGAATTTGCGATTTAATCGTCGATCCGATCGCTCTGCTGGCAGTCACCGCATTGTTAGAGGCACGTCTCCAACAAATGATGGCCGATCCCAACCTCGATCCTCTAGAAAAAAGTCAATTATCCTCAGACGATCTGACCTCCCTTACCGATGCTAACGAAGCTGCTGCTGCACGAGATAGTCTGGATGCCTACCTCAGACATTGGCACGATGGCAGAGAAATATTGGCACGAGATTGGATAATGGAACTTTACCAGCAGGTTTTACCTGTTGCCAGAGAACAAGGCTTCAGTTGTTTTCTCTCTCCCCTGACCAAAATTCTCCGCGAAGGTAATACAGCAACTCAGTGGATAAAACTACACCGAGAAGGTCTGGATGTTCGGCGCGTTATCTCTGGAGCTATCCAAGCAATGCTTTTCCAAGAAGGAGAGTTGGAAGATAAGCTTTGCCAGGAGATTTTAGTAGCTTAAGCTACCCCAGTTTCTGTTTCGCTTATTCTGATGCTCCTGTCGGGCATCAGAATATTTAATCGATTCTATTTTATAGAAACATATAAAAAATATATATAATAAACCTCTGCCTTCGGGTAGATTTTATCCAAGCGAGGTTGTTTACTTAATGTCTGATTTCGACTATTTTTAAGCCTCATGCCATATGTTGTCTTAATTAACCCACAAATACCCCCCAATACCGGCAATATTGCCCGAACCTGCGCTGCCACGGCCACAGAACTGCATTTGGTAGGGCCGCTGGGCTTTGAAATTACCGATCGATATCTTAAACGAGCGGGTTTGGATTACTGGCCATACGTGAAGTTGCACTATCACCAAAGCCTCGAAGATTTTCAAATCTTTCATAGCCAACGCGGGGGAAGATGGATTGGGTTCAGCACTTGCGGAAGGTGCAGCTATGTTAGCTTCCGATTTGAAAATAATGACTGGCTTTTGTTTGGCAGCGAAACAACAGGATTGTCGGCGCACGTACTGAAGACTTGTGCCGAAACTGTCTGCATACCGATGGCGGAACCCGGTGTCCGGAGCTTGAATCTTTCCGTTAGTGTGGCGGTTGGGCTGTTTGAAGCTCATCGGCAACTCGGACAATTGGGATAAATTTTATACCTGCTTATTTCTAGTTCGGAAAGGCGATCGATACTATATCTGCATATGAGTGTATGAATATGCCCCTTATCCGGATGAGGCTGAGGACTGCCTGACTATAGGTGTAGTCAAAAAAACGCACGCAATTCTACATCGAAGTTCCCAAATCATGCACTATCCAGAGAAAAGATTTAGTTTGGCTACGATAAGAAATTTCTATCGTTATCCCCCTTGTCAGAGCCTGCTGAATTGATAGATTTTATTCATTTTAAAAAGGCCGCTTCTCACCAAGCCAAAAAAATGTAGTAAGTTGTTGCAGAACTCCTATTCGCTTTTGAGTACCTACAGTGATGGCCTACAGCAAATCTGGAAACCTACTCAATTCTACGGTTGTGGTTTGATAGGGATTAGGTTTAAATCTGTGTTAAAACCAACACTGTATACGTATTTCATCGGGTGTGCTACAAAAGTCACAACACAGAAGAGTTGGTTGTCTGTATTGTCTTTTCCGGCAAAATCTTGTTTGTTATTGATGGTGCGTCTTCACTACTTCAGGGCGAATGTCTGCGGTACTATGGTGCCTCAGTTAATGCAGGAGTATCCCGGCACTTTCACAACAGAGCCAAACTCCATACCCTGTTAAAGTCTCGTAAAGGTAGCCCTGGCAGGTGAAATATGCTAGGCAAAATTTATTAAGTCTTGTAAACTTGTCTAAATTCAAAAACCAGGGTAACCTTGCCTAAGTATGTTTACCGCAAGTGATCCAGATCGGTTCTTAGAAGTGATCCAAATCATTTATAGGTAAACTTAGACGGCATCCATCAGGGACAGTTAAACGCTAGTGATCGTAGGAGGTCGTTTTTTGAAACGAGCATTGACGCAAAAGGTTAATCCAATCCCTGCCTGTGAGGTAGACAATTCTGCAATGGTGGGACATCTAAAGCCCATTCCACCAGAGGTTAACCGTCGGGCTCGCACCTCTGCTGCCATGATTGGCTTGGCTATCTCAATGGGTGCGTCTAGCCTGTTAATTCCACAGCAGGGCGATAGCGCAATGGCCACCGAACCTGGGGCTGGCAACAGCGCTTTATCAACACTTCCCTCAGTGCAGGGAGAGGCAGGAGCAGTCACCGCTTTAGAAGCGAAATCGGCACCGGAAACAGCCGAAGCGGGTCAGCAACTACCCCTGCTACAGTCCCATAAAGCACAAGAATGGCAACCGACTGGCGTAGAAACCAGTGCCGCTAGAGAGTCCGAGCCCATTCAAAAGGTTACGTTCAACTCCTCCGAAAACACTAACCGGGTGGAGCCAGAAAATACAGCCACAAACGATCGTCCCGGCTCCACCGCAACAGCGAAAAGTACTTCGCCCGATGGCATCGGTAACGACATCAAGGTAGGCGATATCGTTACCTCCCAGTCCGAGTCCTACAACATCGGACAAAATCAATCCAGACAATCTGCTGCACCAGAAGCATCTGGCGCTATGGCAGGCGAATCGGCTACAGCTGCTACCGATGATGTCAACAACCTTTTAAGGGCAAAACAAGCAGTGGCTCTCAATCGTCTGAGAGAGTCATCGAACCGTTTGAGAGCCAGTTTGGCGGAGTGGAAGTCTGAGGAGTTAGAAAATACATCAGCTCAAGTTTCTGAGCCTGCTGCACCAGCTGTAGTTGCAGAGCATTTGAAACCTGTAGTCGAACAAGCCCCTGCTTCTGTAGAAGTGCCTAATTGGCAACCCAAGTTGGCAGCGGTTGAGCCAGCAGTAGCAAAAGCATCGTCCGTTGATACAGCGGGGGAAGCAGCTCCAGAAGTCTGGGAAGCAGGTGTAGTATCTCAGTCAGCTGTATCCGCACCGACAATGGTTTACCAGGTTAAACCAGGGGACACCATCGGTACGATCGCCCGCAATTATGGCATAAATGTATCGGCTCTAGCTAAAGCCAACGATTTAGACAATCCGAACCGCATTCAGGTTGCACAGCTAATCTCCATTCCGCAATCTTCTCCGTCGGTCGGATTAACAGCGACTCAACCAGCGGCAAATCCCTTTGAGTCTGAGCCCATCTCTCCCAATTTTGCCGCTCGCAATCGGTCAAGTGCTTCCTCAAAAGCTAAAGTACCGATCGTTACTGCTTTGACACCCGTTACTGCCGTAGATAACATCTCAGCTCCTACGGTACCCCCAGCAAATTGGACTCCCGGTGCTGCGGTTGCCTCAGCATCAGCTAGCTCGGGCACAGACGCTGTACCGCCTGGGTACAAAGGTCTTAAATACGAAGTTCCGGAACATATATCCAGAACAAAGCAGACTTCTGAGGTTCCTGTTGGCAAGAACTTCCAGTTAAACGCACCTTCAGGTGAACCTTCCCTGTTTGCCGAGAACGAGCCGAACCAGGGGCTGCAAGCCAGTTCAAATCAGCAAAATAACCCCTACGTCGAGCGCTTGCGGGCTGAAATATTGCAACTTCGGGAGCAATACAAACACCAGCAAGGGAGCGATACGCTGCAACGCATGACATCAATGCGTCAGTCTTATCCCACACCAAATCCCGCGCCTGCTCACGCACCGACTCCCCTGGCTCCCGAACCTCGCCCCGCTTCGACATCTGCTCCCAGATCTGCCAAACCGGAGTTAAGCCGGAATCAGAATAACGAGCCTTTACAGGCAGAAATCCAAAGACCTGCAAGACAGCCATCCCAACAGGCTCCCATTCAGATTCCAGTACCCGAAGCGGGGGCAGTTCCAGCGAAAAGACAACAGCAGCTGGTTGCTACCGCTCCGCTGGGGCCGGAAGTATATCAACCCTACAATCAACCGGCACCGAGAATGGTGGCTCCAGAATTACCTCCCCTTCAAGGGCCGGATAACTATCTTCCCGATGGCGTAAACCCCAACTTCAACGGCTACAACTGGCCAACGAGAGGCGTCCTCACGTCGGGCTACGGTCGCCGTTGGGGACGGATGCACAAGGGGATTGACATTGCAGCTCCTACCGGAACGCCAATTGTGGCTTCTGCGCCTGGGGTTGTGGTCTACGCACGCTGGAATTCTGGTGGCTACGGGAACTTGGTAGACATCAGACACGCTGATGGCAGTCTCACCCGTTACGGTCACAACAGCCGCATTTTTGTCCAAGAAGGGCAAGTGGTTGAGCAAGGCCAACAGATTGCCGCTATGGGTAGCACAGGCTACAGCACAGGCCCTCACTGTCACTTTGAGATCCATCCACCAGGACAGGGTGCTGTTAACCCAATGGCTTTCCTACCCCGTCGTTAGTTTTTTAGCGATCGCATCAGTCATCATCGGGGAGTCAAACGACTCCCCACTTTTTTTGGGGAAGGGCTAGTAATTTTTGAGAAGTTTATGTTATCTTAATAAAGGTCTAGAAAAATCATGGCTCAGTAGCTCAGTTGGTTAGAGCACGGGACTCATAAGCCTGGGGTCGTTGGTTCAAATCCGACCTGAGCCATTTTAAAAAATTTTCAGTTTAAACTGATTGACATTCTGTCCGCCCTGAAGGGGCGGATATAGAATCACTTTCGGTCATACCAGTGACGGATTATTTCCGCTACTGACCAAGCTTGTGCGAAGGCTCCTTGGGCAGAATGGGGAATATCGCCGTCAAAAATTTCCGAAATCGAACCCAAACAAGCCTCGTTTTGAAAGTGTTCCCGTAGAAGTTGCCAATCGAAGGGTAGTGGCGCATCTGGATAAAAGCGTTGCCAAGCTCTAATAAAAGGCCCAATCAGCCAACTCCAAACCGTACCCTGATGGTAGGCACGATCGCGGTGAATGCGATCGCCACCATAACGCCCGATATAATCTGGATCGGAGGGATCGAGACTGCGTAAACCGTAAGGAGTTAAAAGACGATCGCGTGCCACCCGCAACACCTGACGAGCTCGCTCCTCCGTAAATCCGCAATGATGTAGAGACAGGGCTACAACAGCATTCGGGCGAATCTGGGCATTGGGGCGTCCATCCGGCTCGATCGTATCGTAAAAATAGCCGGTTTCCGGATTCCAAAACTGTTTGAGCGATACCTTAACCTGTTCTGCTTGCAGGGTGTAGCGTTCCGCTTGTTTGAGAAAGCTTTCCCGCTTGTCTTGCTTTTCCCTTGCCAAACGATTGGCCCACTCGGTCGCCCAACACAAAGCCGAGTACCATAGGGCATTGATTTCGATCGGTTTGCCCCGCCGAGGTGTGATGGGTTGACCGTCAATCACTACATCCATCCAGGTAAGCGCGACACCGACAGCATCCCAAGCAAGCAACCCATCAGTAGCATCAACATTGATATTGTAAATAGTACCGCCACAGAAGGCTTTGTATATCTGTCGCACCACGGGATATTGCTCGGCCAAAAAATCCCAATCCTGGGTTGCTTCTAAGTAAAGTCCCAGTATTTCTATCCACCAAAGGGCAGCATCGATACTGTTATAAAATGGCTCAGAGCCAGCATCAGGGAAAGTATTGGGAATTAAGCCCGATTTACAGTAACGACCGAAGGTTTGCAGCAATCCTTTCGCCAAATCAAAGCGTTGAGTTGTCAGCGCCAGTCCTGGTAAAGCAATCAGCGTATCCCGTCCCCAATCGTTAAACCACGGATAACCTGCAATTACAGTCGGGCCCGCAATTGAAGCTCGGTAGGCAATAAATCGATCGCCTGCTTTGAGTAGCTGAGGCCAAATATCGTCAGTATTGGGCTTTGGGGATTGAGAATTGAGAAATTTTTCCCCTTTCCCCCTCTCCCACTCTCCTACTCTCTCCTCTTGAGCCTGCACAGCTTGCTCAAACTCCAAAGCACTAAGTCGATCGGCCCCAGGATCGGGCCATCCCACTTTTGCTTCCAGGATGAGGACTGCTCCCGGTTGCATCATAATTGTTAAGTAACCTGGGTTATAGAGGTCTTCGCGATCGCCCAAACCCCGCCGCTTCTCTTCCGGATAGCTATAATTCCAGTACCAGACGCCCTCCGGTTGATAGTCTCCATCGCTCCAGCGTAGATGCCAAGGCGTTCCTAGCCAATCCAGCTTACTTGCTTGCAGAGTGACTTGTCGCTGAATCACTAACTGAGAAAAATAGAATCCAGGTTCGCCTAATTGCTGCTGGTGAAAGTCGCGATCGCCAATTAGCGGTCGCAACCTCAAAATGGCTGCCTCTTTACCTTCATAACGATACTGTATCAAAGTGCGGTTGCAAAACTGAGGATTCGATGTTTTCCCGCTCTCCCCTGAAGATAACAATCCATAAGGCATCACCAACTGGCGAGTCAGCTGCCAGTTCTCTCCACTCCATATCCATGTGGGTACGGGGTCGATCGCAAAAGAATGCAGGTGCTGGTATCCCAAAGGTGCGATCGTACCATCTCCCCAAAAATTCGTTCCCAGCGCCCAAACTTGCCCTCCTACCTCCAGCGTCGCCTCTATGTGAGACAGCAATAAGGTGCGCCGACTGGGGGGATCGAGAGATGCTATTAACCAACCGTGATAAGTGCGGGTACGAGCATCGCTAACCGTACCGCTGGCAAAACTGCCTAACCCATTTGTCAGCAGCCATTCTCGCGTATCCAAATTGTCCATTGCTACTCAAAATCGTTATGAGTATGATATATTTGTAACAGTTCGTAAAAGTGACTTCTAAAGCTGCCTTAAATATTGCCAGCCGAGAAGTCGCGACCTAAACGATCGGTCGTTGCGCCTGTCGGTAAGCCTCTAACTACCTTACCTGCTATTGTGTACGACTCAAAGCATAACTATCTAGTAGTAAGGAGAATCCCTTCATGCCCTTAACTTACGCAGCCGAAGGATGCCTTCGGGTTGGTCAGCCTGCTCCCGATTTTACTGCAACGGCTGTGGTCGATCAGGAATTCAAGACGATTAAACTGTCTGACTATCGCGGTAAGTACGTAGTTTTATTCTTCTATCCGCTCGACTTTACCTTTGTTTGTCCAACTGAGATCACAGCCTTTAGCGATCGCTACGAAGAATTTAAGTCTATCAACACCGAAATCCTTGGCGTTTCTGTGGACAGCGAATTTTCCCACTTAGCTTGGATTCAAACCGATCGTAAGTCCGGTGGCGTTGGCGACCTGAACTATCCCTTGGTTTCCGATATCAAAAAAGAAATTAGCGCTGCTTACAACGTTCTCGATCCGGAAGCTGGAGTAGCTTTGCGCGGTTTGTTTATCATCGACAAAGAAGGCGTTATTCAGCACGCCACCATCAACAACTTGTCGTTCGGTCGCAGCGTTGAAGAAACCCTGAGAACCTTAAAGGCTATTCAATACGTCCAATCTCACCCAGATGAAGTTTGTCCGGCTGGTTGGCAACCGGGTGACAAGACAATGACTCCCGACCCAGTTAAATCGAAAGTCTATTTTGCCGCCGCTGTTTAAATTTAGGCAAAGGGCTTTTTTGTAGATTGTAAACCCCAACAAAACGGCAATAACTTCAAAGCTAGTTATGTTGGGGTTTAAATTACTTTAAATTTGTTGGCAATCGCTGAATTTCTGGTTGAATTATGTTAACTTCCACAGACTTTAGCGGCTTGTTAAATGAGCGCTTCTTCCGCAATTTTTTACCCATACCTGCCAGTAATGGGATAAATTTGGGAGAAACAACGCCAGGATTCGATCTACCCGATATCACCCACAAACGTCCCGTAAGTTTATCAGATTACAAAAGAAAGCAACTTGTTTTAATCGCTTTTACGCGCATATTTACGGAAAAACAATACTGCCCTCTGTGCTATCCCCACATTAAAGCACTGAATGAAAACTACGAGCAGTTTACCAGTCGAGGTGCTGAAGTTTTGATGATTACTAGCACCGACAAGGAGCAAAGCGAAAAAGTTGTGCAAGACTTGGGGTTGAAAATGCCTTTGCTCAGCGACTCCAGTTGCTCGGTTTTTCGCGCCTATCAAGTCGGTCAAGCGCTGGGTGCGCCTCTACCAGCGCAGTTTGTTATAGATAAGCAAGGAAAACTTATCTATAAACATCTATTTTCTTTCCTTTCCCCCAATGCCTCTGTGGAAAAGTTGCTGAAAATATTGAGTTAATTAGGCTAGGCTGTAAATCTTGTACCACCAAATTCTGGAGATCGGGAGCGATCGCTTTGCTACTAACTGTGTACGAGTAATCGGTCACGTCATTTCTCCTTCGTCAGATTTTTGCGTAAAATTACGTAATAGCACCCTTGCAATTTAAATCCTAATGAAGGGTTGATAAAGTTATGATAAACTTTTCATAAAGTATTCATGAAGTCATGCTGAAGTTCTATTTTTAAGCGTCTCGTATTTAAGTAAAATTTACGCAAAAACACGGTAATTTTAGTAAAAATTTATAATTAATAAGTAAAGTTATAGTATTTTCTCCAGATGTGTCGGCCTTAAATATTACCGCACCAAATGCGAGAAAAAATGTAGAGACGTTGCGGCCAACGTCTCTACAACAGGAGTAGTATTAATCCCTAATGCTGCCTAGCCATTTCTACATAGGAGTGGTAGAAAATGGGTTGTAAGTGACAAGCCCAGCACCAGCCCCAGCAATGTGGTTAACTCCTGTGCCGCCCACAATCGGCCCGGTGTTAGAATCCCACCAGTTATTGGTAGCATCGATCGTGCCGCTACCGCCGTGGTAGAGAGCAGCATTCGTGTTACCGATTAAATTGTTGTCATTGATAGCGACAGTAGCGGGGACACTTGTTCCATTTGCGATCGCCACACCGTTGAAAGAGTTAGTAATACTGTTGCTGAGTACATCCACCGTTCCCAGATTTAGGCCGGAAACAAGGCCAGAACTCCGCAAGCGGATACCACCCCGGTCAGCAGCGCTGCTGGTATTGGCATTGGTGATATCGTTGTTGTCGATCGTGGCATTACCGCCAGCCAACTGAATACCCTGCTGAGCAATATTGCTAATCGTGTTATGGTTAATTATCGCCATACCAGTAATCGCATCGGCAGCTACACCAGGACCAGTGAGGTTAGCGATCGTATTGTCGGTAATCGTAACCGTGTCGAACCTGAATGCCTGAACGCCACTGGTAACGCTGCCGGCAGCAGTAGTAACATCGCGAATTAAGTTGTCGATGACACTTGCTGACGAACCAGATGCACCGCTGGTATCCAGGTAGACAACACCGGTATTAAATCCCCCAGGCCCAGTAAATTCATTTTGACGAACAACGATATTGCTACCAGCACCTTGCAATCGGATCGCGTTTTCACTATTCGTTTGAATCTGCAAACCTTCAATAGTGACATTACTGAGGCCAGCGGCGAGGGTGAAAACAGGTTGGGACGCAGGCCCACTAACAACAGATGGGGCAACTAGGGAACCGTTGCTGGGGCTGATACCTGCGTTCGCTCCGCGTATAGTTAATGCCTTATCGATCGTTACAGTAGCCGGTTCCGTGTAAGTTCCTGCTTGTGCGACTAAGATGTCGTTAGCAGCAGACCCACCAACAGCGGTAGTAAAGTTATTGAAACTACCCAGGAAAGTTCCACCAGAGTTATAACGAAGGATCGGGCCAGATCCGGCGGGAGCGATCGCTAATGGATTATTATCTACAATCCTGACTGTGCTTGAGTCTGCGCCACCCACCTGATAACCGATGTCTTCAGCTACAGTTACAACTACCGATTCCGTCGCTTCGTTAACGCTATCAGTCAAGGGGGTAATGACGACAGGAGCAGAAACGGACTGACCGGCAGCGATCGTCACAGTACCAGTCAACGGTGTATAGTCAGAGCCAGCAGTAGCCGTACCCGTGATAGTATACCGGATGGGGAGGGCTTGGCTGAGATCGCCGCCAGTGCGTGCGAACTGAAATGCACCATTTCCTTCCGAACGACCGGGTTCGCCAGCGACGGGATCGAGAGCGGCAACGAAAACGACTGGTTTGTCTAGCTTTACGTCATTATCCAAAATAGTCAGGGTAGCCGTATTCTGCGTCCCGATTGTGGCACCGCCTGTGGGGTTGGACAAGCTCAAATTAACAGTCTCGTCCAGTTCCACAAGTGTGTCATCTAAAATAGGAATGGTCACAATCTTGGGCGCAGTGTCTCCATCTGCCCAATTGACTACGATTGAGCTATTGTCGTAATCTTCAGGTGATGCCAAGGGTGCAGCACCGCCGATCGCAGTGCCGTCCGCGAGGTTAACTGTCGCTGAAACTGCTCCCGCACTACCCCCAGTACGATTGAGAGTAACAGCTAATACAGGCGTGCCATCTTCGCCAACAACATATTGCGGGTTGCTAAATTCAATAGTCCCAGGCGTATCATTGTCCAGAATTGTTAGGGTCGCCGTACCCTGCGCTCCGATGGTGGCACCACCTGTGGGGTTAGTCAAAGTTAAATTGACAGTTTCGTTCCCCTCTACCAGAGTGTCGTCAACAACGGGAATAGTAATAGTCTTGGGCGTATTATCCCCAGCGGCAAAATTAACTGTAATAGGACTGTTGGTGTAGTCACCAGGCGCTGTGGCAGTGCCATTGCTGAGATTAACTGTGGCACCAACTGCTGCGGTAGTATCGCCAGTGCGAGTTACCGTCACAGTTAGCACAGGCGTACCATTTTCGTTGACGCTGAAGACAGGTTGACTGAACTGAAGGCTGGTATCGTTGTCTACAACGTTTAACGTGGCTGTATTCTGCGTCCCAATCGTGGCACCGTTTGTCGGATTGGTTAAGGTTAAGTTGATAGTTTCTGTCGGTTCGATTACGGTGTCGTCAGTGATAGGAATCAAGACAGTTTTGGGTGCAGTATCTCCATCCGCAAAATTGACGACGATGGGGGTGCTGGTGTAGTCGCCAGGAGCTGTAGCGGTGCCGTTGCTGAGGTTAACTGTACCAGATACTGCGCCAAAACTACCGCCCGTGCGAGTAACTGTCACTGCTGCTACAGGCGTGCCGTTTTCGTTAACGGTGAAGACAGGATTGCTAAATTGAAGAGAGCCGATCGTTTCTTCTGTTCCGGTATATTTGATTTGTTGAACTAAGTAGTCAGAACTATCGCTGATGTATGTCCCCGTAGAATCTGTATAGGTCGGTTGGGTAGCGCTTGGGTTAGCATAGGCTTTGGTGGAAAATCGCAGTTCGTCAAAAGCTCCAAATACCTTAAACTTGAAATCTCCATTAGTTCCATCATCGGCGAGGAAAGTTACTCCATTGGTAGCGTTTTGGATGGAGGTCTGAGTACCGCTGACAGTATTCTCATTGACCATCCGAACGCCTGTCACCTGCACCGGAGCGCCATTTTTATAGGCTTGTAAGAAACCGACTTCGGTGCCTGCTCCTTCCGCACTTTTGGGAACGAATAAGCTCAGGTCAATAAAAGCATCTTGAATTGTTTTGTTAGGAGCCCATTTGTAAGTTAGTGTTTCGGATTGTCCGGTGTTGGGGTTATAGTTGATTTCCGCCCGCACTTTGGTTGTGGCAGTCCACCAACCGTAATAAGCATTGGCGACTCCCATGCCGTATTCGTCGCCATAACTTACTGTACTACCGTTGGAAAAATTTAGATTGTTTTGGGCAGTTGTTGTCAGGTAGTCGGTTTGTATACCGTTGAAACTGGTTCCGTATATTTGGATGCCTTGATTTTGGGCAGCTGTAAGCCACTCGGCTTTAAAAGCGTTTATGCCTGTCGTGTCATTGGTATACCCAAAGTTACGACCCAGTACACCAGTTATTGGGTTAGTAGCCATAATTTATCCTTTAATTATTTTAGCGATCGAGCAGATGAAAGCCGGGAATTTAGATCTCTAAATCTTCTTCCCTAGTACTTGAAGCTACATCCGGAAAATTGCTTCAAAATTTCCGATTTAACCCTGGCTAATTTGGGTGCTGAATTAATTTGTAAAGAACCAGTATATTTAAGGATTTGATTTTATTAATTAAATAAATTTATCCGGGTTTTCTCTGATATGCTAATGATTAAAAATTTCAACTATGGCTCAATCTTAAAGCTTATTGATAGAGATTAGCTTAATTTTTATAGGCCATCTATGTGAAACTACGGTTCTCAATAAAAACTTAAATTTTTAATCTCAATAATACTGAAAAAGTTGGTAGCATTTGGCCAGCAGCTGGTTGAAAGTTGTCAAAAGTCAAAAGAAAGGGGCTAGGGGTTAGGGGCTAGGGGCTAGCGAAGAGGGAAGAGGCAAAGGGAGGAGGGAGAGAGAAGAAGAGGAATTTTGACTTTTAGATCCCCCGCTCCCCCTCTTCCTTCAGTAACGAATACGTGGGTCGATGTAGGCGTTGATGATGTCAATCAAAATGCTGGCAGTCACGACGATCGCACCAAAAAATACCATAATTCCCTGTACTGTGGGATAGTCTCGTTCGGAAATTGCCAGATATAAGCGACGCCCCAATCCTTCCCAAGAAAACGTCACCTCAGTTAACACCGCTCCTCCCAGCATCGAGGCAAAAGTAAGTCCCAAAATCGTAATCACTGGGATTAAGGCATTTTTGAGTGCATGAGACCATAAAATGCGCTTTTCTGGAATCCCTCTGGCTCTGGCGGCTTCTACATAATCTGCTTGTAGGGTTTGCTGCAAATTTACTCGTACAATGCGCTCGAAAATACCGCTGATCAGGATACCTAACGTTAAGCAAGGAAGAGCCAAATGGTGCAGGGATGTCAGTAACTGACCGAAGTCGCCGCTGAGGAGGCTATCGATCGTGTATATTCCAGTTATGTTTTCTGGTGAAGGCCCGCGTCCGGAAGGGGGAAACCAGCGCAGCTGCACGGCGAAAATCAATTGCAGAATCATCCCAAACCAAAATAGGGGAATGGCGTAGGTGACAATCCCAAACAAACGTCCGCCGACATCCAAAAAACTGTTGGGATTGGAGGCAGAAATCGCACCAAAGGTAACGCCTACGATGAGTGCGATCGCCATACTGAATGCTGCCAATTCCAATGTTGCTGGGAAGTATAGTTGAATTTCTCCCCAAACAGATTGACCGGGAATTGTGAAGGAACTGCCTAAGTCGAAATGCAGTAACGATTCCATATACCGAAAGTACTGCCACCACAAAGGATCTGCTAATCCTAAGCTGCGACGAAATTCCTCCTTGACGCTATCTGGTACGCGACTGCTAAACATTGCATCTACGGGATCGCCTGGAGTTGCTCGTAATAGCAAAAACACTAAAGTGACGATCGTCCACAGCATCAGGGGAGCTAGTAGCAGACGCGAGATAATGTAATATTGCAGGGCTTTGGAACGAGACATAGCGATTTTAGATTTGAGATTTTAGATTTGAGATTGGTTTGAAAGTCTCAAATCTAAGCTTTCTTGATTTCCCAAAGAGGTAGTTGCTGAATTGGATCTAGCTGAACGCCTGACAATCCTTTTTTCGCGAAGGCATAGTCTTTGCTTTGCCAGAGAGGAATCAGGGGGACATCTTTGGCTAAGAGGTCTTGAATTTCCGCAAAGATTTGTTTGCGCTTTTGCGGGTCTTGTTCGGTGCGTTGTTGTTTAATTAGCTGATTCATGCGATCGCTATAATAAAATGACCCTTGACTTTGACTCGCTCCCTCTTGACAACCTGTCGCTTCTGTGCCTTTAGAACAACTCAATAAAGGCTGAATGTAGTTGTCTGGGTCTGTGAAATCCGGATACCAATCCAACAAAGCGCTTTGATAAATTCCTTTGCGAATGTTGGCGAAGAAACTTGCCGATTCAACTGTTTGCGGTTGAATTTGAACTATCCCTTCCAGTTGTTGTTTGGCATATTCGCTTAACAAAGTGGCAACTTGTTGGCGAATTGCGGAACCTGAAGAATACCAGACTTCTAACTTGAGGGGGTTTTCTTTAGAAAATCCAGCTTTAGTCAGGAGTTCTTTAGCTTTGGTAATATTGCCATCGCCATACGCTTGTTCAAATGTTGGCTTATAGGCATCGAATGTTTTAGGGATCATGCTATAAGCAGGTTCTCCCTGGTTTTTGAGAACGCGCTGGTTAATCAGTTTGCGGTCTAGCAAAGAAGCGATCGCTTGTCTGACTTCCGGTTTATCCAGGGGTTTCTGCTTGGTATTCAATACCATATAATTCATCACATTGCCTTGGGCTTCGATCGCTTGCCATCCGCCAGTTTTCGAGCCATCTTGCAAACCGACAATCTGTTCCGGTTCGAGACTTTGATAGCCAATGTCTACCGTACCTGTCGTGACAGAATTATACAAATTAACCGAACTGCTGAGAATCTGAAAATCAATTCCCTGATTGGCTGGTTTTTCACCCCAATACTTATCAAAAACATCGAGGCGGATGGAGTTGGGGGTAAACTGAACCAATTTGTAAGGGCCTGTTCCTACAAACTTCGTAGGAATGAATTTACCAGTACCGATTTCGTAAGCTTTCGGCGAGACGGCGCAGACACCTGAAAAAGCTAAAAGTGATGGAAACGGTGCAAAGGCATTCTTTAAGTTAATGGTGAGTTCGTATTCTGCTGTCGCTTTTACAGATGCAACGATATCCGATAAAAGCGATGAAGGTTTGCCACCGTTTTTAATAAAACGTTCTAGAGAGAAAGCCATTGCTTCAGCGTTGAAGGGAGTGCCATCATGAAAAACAACTCCCTGACGCAATGGGATAGTGTAAGTCAAACCATCTTTGCTGATTTTGGGAAGTGCTGTAGCGAGTTGCGGTACGATTTCGTCAGTGCCTAGTTTGTAAGTGTAAAGACGATCGCCCAAGCTGTAAAGGACGTTGTTAGCTGCGAGTTCGTATGCGTCAGCAGGATCGAGGGTGCGGGGTTTGAGCGTTGTGCCTATTGTAAGGCGATCGCTGCCATTACCGGTATTGGTCGAAGTATTTGGCCCAGTGGCTGTTGGGCGTTTCCCGCAACTGATAACTAGAAAAAAACACAGACAAAACAAACCGAAAAATTTTGCAAAGGAACGAAATTGTTGGGAGGATACAGGAAACCAGTTCATTAGTACCATTCTTTTCCGAAAAACTCTCAGCCGTCAGCAGTCAGTAGACCTCTGGCAAAAATACTGGCGATTGTAAATAGCGGTTACACGAACAAAAACTGCGTAGGCAAGTTTTGTTTGTATAGCCCCAGACTTAAGTCTGAGGGCGCACGTGTACTTTTGCAAGAGGGGTATTTAATATAACCAACCAACGACTAAAAAAGGAGTACGTATTGCAGAGTTTTGACTCCGGATAAAAGCAGGGCTACTTCATTGTCGTCAAAGAAAATTGATGGGCAGGGGGGCTTTCGGAGCAGGGGGGCAAGAAAGTTTGACGATTTTTCTACACGCCACCAACATAAAAATAATTTCTTCCGCGAACATGAATTAGCCCTGCGGATAAAAGGCTCTATTGCTGAGACTGAGATCTAGATGGAATAGTACAGCGGAAACGACTTGGCACCCTTTGGTTTGACGTAAACTCGCTGTTGCGGTTGCAGTTCTAACTCGTTAAACCGTTCTCTGCTCAGATGCGCCGTCACCACCTGACCGTCATCTAATATTAATTCGGCTTGAACTTCCCAACCCAAATTAATCAAGCGAGCGACTCTGGCAGGAGCTGTATTTCCGTTTGGCTCTCGTTGCACTAAGATATCGTGGGGGCGTAAAAAGATTTCTGACTGGGTAGACTCTATCCCGCTTTGTTGGAAAATGTGGGATGTACTGGGCAATACGTTCACCGGGCCGATGAAACTCATCACAAAAGCTGTGGCTGGGTTGTCGTAAATCTCGGCTGGTGTGCCTACCTGTTCGATTTTACCTTTATTGGTGATCACGATTTCGTCGGCAACTTCCATTGCTTCTTCTTGGTCGTGGGTAACGAAAACGGTGGTGACGTGAACTTCGTCATGCAGACGTCGCAACCAAGCGCGGAGGTCTTTACGGACTTTGGCATCTAAGGCACCAAATGGTTCGTCTAGCAGTAGAACTTGGGGTTGGACTGCTAGGGCCCTTGCTAAGGCGACCCGTTGTCTTTGACCGCCGGATAGCTGGGAGGGGTAGCGATCGCCCAGACTGTTCAACTGGATCAGTTCCAGCAGTTCCTGCACCCGCTCTTCGATCTGAGATTTTGGCATTTTGCGGATTTCCAGACCAAAAGCAATGTTCTGACGCACAGTCATGTGTTTGAACAAAGCGTAGTGCTGAAACACGAATCCTATTTGGCGCTCTTGAACGCTAGTATGGGTGGCATCCTTACCAGTAATCCAGATTCTGCCGCTATCTGGCTTTTCCAGACCTGCAATTAACCGCAGCAGGGTTGACTTACCCGACCCGGATGGGCCCAACAGCGCTACCAGCGTGCCGCTTTTTACCTCCAGGTTAACTTGGTCAACTGCTTGGAAACTACCAAAGTGCTTAGATACATTCTCAACAACGATACCCACAGAAAAGAACCTCTCTGACGCGCCATTTTCAACGTTATCTCAGTCAAACCACATTTTGTAAGCCGACATCCTGGGTGACCGATCGCCTTTTGACCTTAAAAATTGCATCTCTATTGAGAGAATCTCCCGTTACCCGATGCAATTTATGTAGTATTATCTCATATAAAGCTTACTCAATACCTAAGATAAGCGGGTTTTTGAATTTCTTGTCAAAAAGATTCACAGCCAGCTTGATTAAGTTGCAAAGGCTGACACCAGAAGAGGAAAATGTCTCAGCTTCTGCAATAGACATCTGCTCCAAAAGTTCTTGTAGGGCAGGCATCCTGCCTGCCCCACAAGAACTTTTGGAGATGTCTAAATATATTTGTTGTTTGATGAGGGATGGGAGATGGAACAGCGAAGTCGATCGCTACTTCGCCTATTGTTACCTTATGGGTATTTCGATCGCCTATTGCTTTCAGCCTATGACGCAAAATTAATAGCGTACTTTCTAGCCCTTCGTGAATATCGAATAGCACCTTAATACAAGTATCCGCACGAGAAAAAGTTCTGATAGCGACACTAATTTGGTAAATGCCTTCGATCCCCATTTTCATGGATGTCATCAGCTTGGGCAGGTCGTCCATCAGCTAATCTAATTCGATCGCATCTATTTCTGCTTGGATAGCAGGTGTGGGATCGGGATAATAGATATGATAGAAGTGGTGTAAGCTAAATTAATCATACTTAGTCGTTCTCAGAGCGTAGTAAATCGGGCGAGAGAGAAATATTAACTTCTTTATTGAGAATGCCCTGAATCTCATAAAAATCTTAAATATTAAATAAATCTAAATATTAAAGTATACAAATCTTCAGATAGGGAGCTTGTAGCTTCCTCTGACACGATCGGGAATTAAGTTTTGACGGTGTTGGGCGGTTTATTGCGGTAACAGAATCAAAAACTGCAACTACCGCAAGGACTACCGCAATCCAAACCAGAGCCGCAACCAACAGCACTACAATCAATCCCAGAGGCGCAAAAGCTGCAATCGGGCAGATCGCAGCTAGGTAGATCGCAAGGAACAAGCCCGTCGCAGTTTATCCCTTCAGCCCCACATTCAACGCAATTCCAGCCAGCGTCTGTCAGGCAATTATCTTGTTTGTGGATATTATTTCTTTTGGTCTGTTCCCGTTTGACTTCATCCTCTGATTCAGAGTTTTCTATTCTGGCGCTCAGAATCCGATTAGCTTCTTTACAAGCCTGAAATCTTTGCCGGGATGCGATCGAAGCATCCCATAAACCCTTGTGGGCGATCGTCCGTTTCACATACTCAGAGCAAGACTCGCCGCCATAGAGCAATCGGTGAGCGCAGGAGAAACCTTTGCGAGGAGAAATGTGTTTCTGATAGCCTGCGATCGAAGCGCAAGCGATCTGTCGGATTCCGGAATCGAGCCAATCAGCATTCATTTGTGCAATTGGGTGCATCTAACCTAAGATACAAATCTCTTGAACCCAAATACAGATCCTTATAGAGATATTAAGGTGTGTTGCATTTTATTCACATCCATAAGAGTAACGTAGGGGTTTTCAAGACTCCGTGATACCATCTCAGCTTGTAGGTTGATGAGATTGGGAGAAAACCTTTGACGATACGGGTTGCTGTTGTTGGTTCAGGCCCAGCGGGCTCCTCAGCCGCTGAAACGCTCGCCAAAGCTGGAATTGAGACGTATCTGTTCGAGCGCAAGCTAGACAATGCCAAGCCGTGTGGCGGTGCGATACCCCTGTGTATGGTGGGCGAGTTTGATCTGCCTCTACACATCATCGATCGGCAGGTGAGAAAAATGAAAATGATCTCACCTTCAAACGTTGAAGTCGATATCAACATAAACAAACAAGAAGAATATATTGGTATGTGCCGCCGCGAGGTGCTGGATGGCTTCTTGCGCGATCGCGCTGCTTCGTTAGGTGCCAATCTGATTAACGGCACAGTTTATAAACTGGATATTCCCACAAACAACACTGACCCTTATACCATCCACTATGCCGATCACTCGGATGGCAGTGCCGAGGGGACAATGAAAACCCTGAAAGCTGATGTAGTGATTGGGGCAGATGGAGCGAATTCGCGCATTGCCAAAGCGATTGATGCTGGGGATTATAATTATGCGATCGCCTTTCAAGAACGCATTCGCCTCCCGGAAGACAAAATGGCTTACTACGAAGACCTAGCCGAAATGTACGTTGGCAACGATGTTTCCACCGACTTCTACGCTTGGGTTTTCCCCAAATACGACCACGTTGCTGTTGGTACCGGCACCATGAAGGTGAACAAAGCCGACATCAAAAATCTGCAAGCAGGTATCCGCAAACGTGCTGCCCAGAAACTGGCCGGCGGTGAAATTATTAAAGTAGAAGCTCATCCAATTCCAGAACATCCGCGTCCTCGCCGCGTTGTGGGTAGAGTCGCGCTGGTAGGAGATGCCGCAGGTACTGTTACCAAGTCTTCTGGCGAAGGTATTTACTTTGCCGCTAAGTCTGCCAGGATGTGTGCCGAAGCGATCGTCGAATTCTCTAACGGTGGCACCCGCATCCCCACAGAAGCCGATCTCAAAGTTTACTTGAAACGTTGGGATAAGAAATACGGCCTCACTTACAAAGTGCTGGACATCCTGCAAACCGTATTTTATCGCTCCGACGCTACCCGCGAAGCTTTTGTGGAAATGTGCGCTGATAAAGATGTGCAGCGCATGACCTTTGACAGCTACCTATACAAAACAGTTGTGCCAGCAAATCCCTTGATTCAGATGAAAATAACCGCCAAGACGATTGGCAGTCTGCTGCGGGGTAATGCCCTAGCTCCTTAGAAATAGGTAAGTTTGGTGGTGGGAGGCTAAGAAACTGCCAGATCCGCTAATAGCAGTAGGGTATGCGATCGCGCACCCTACTTTTTTGTTTGTTTATAAGTACAAATTCTACAGTAGCCGTATTTTTTAATACTTTTATTTGTTAACTATATAGCGGTAATTAAGGTTGAATACTTGCTCCTAAATTAAGTACCTTGGGTTTGCAGAGTACTAAAAAGTAGAATTATGTCCTTACATTCTCGCCCATTTAACCCGCTCGTGCGGCAAGTTAAAAATATGGCCACACCACGAGCCAACTTTGGGTTATCAGGTGCAGCTGTCACCGCTGCTGTGCTGGTAAGTTTTGTCAGTCAAGCGCAAGCTATTACCTTCTTAGGCACATCCTCCGGTCAATGGGGAATGCCTGAAAATCCTTCTGCCAGTACGGTTATTTCCAGTCAGAATGGCGGTATAAATAATCGTCTGTCATGGGGTAGAACCGATAACTGTTCGACCTGTACCCCATTCAACAATTATGTCCAGTACGATGGTATAGGCTTCAACACTGGTGTAGGTAGCCTTTTCAATCTTGGTAATCTCAGTTACCGGAATGGCTCTGTTTACGATGCTTTCGACGGCGACTTTCCTCTCAGCATTACTTTGTCTTTGACAAATCCTGTCAGCAACTCTACTACTTTTGACTTCTCGTTCAACATCTTCAACTCGCCCAACAACAGCGGCAATCCAGTTATAGATGGAGATAAACTGCGTTTTTCCACGGCTGGAATATCCAGCCAGACGTTCAAGTACGATGGAGTCGATTACACCCTGGAGTTGTCCGGCTTTTCTACAGATGGCGGTCAAACTCTAGTCAGCGAGTTCAACTCTCCAGAAGGGACTGTCGCCTACGCATCCCTGTACGGGAAACTAACTGCTCTGGAATCGACTGAATTGCCTGAATTACCTGAAACGCCTGAATCACCGCAACAGACAATTCCTGAGCCTGCTGCTTTGGCTGGTTTATCTCTGTTGGGAATTTACTTTGCCACCCGTCGTCGTAGCCGAAACATTTAAATGCTGCAATCTCAGTCTTGCTCATCAAGCAGCTGAAATGGCTCTATTTGCGTATATTTGCGGAAACTGCGCTGCTCGTTTAGCAAAATTACTGTTGAGCCAGTATGCAGAAGTTTTCAGTTGATTAGCACATTTGCAGCAGCCTCAAATATTACTGCACCAAATGTCCGATATCTATGAATTACAGCCCATAAACCCGGTTTTTGCGAGAAACCGGGTTTCTTTGTCGCTCATTCACCTGAAAAGGACTGTATAAGCTTAAAAATATATCCAAAAAGTCTTGTGCATAGTTTTTTATAAAGATTGCATAAAGCTTAAATAAAGAATCTATGAAGAAAAATAGTTTCTGGTGTTTGTAAAAAGCCTTTTGTGAAATATCGATAAAGATTGAATAAAGAATTAGTAAATACGTAAGTACAAGTTTGGCAAGCCCTACGTAAATCTACTAGCTTTAAGAAGTTACTTCTATTGAGTAAGAAAATTATGAAATTGCAATTAGAAGATACACTTAAGCTATCTAAGTTTTTTTTGGCGATCGCCGCTGCATTATTAGGTTTACAAGATCGAGCACAAGCGATAAATTTCTCAGGCACAACTTCTGGTGAATGGGGACTTCCTCTTATTTCCAGTCCTACATCAGCTATTTCCATTACTAGCCACAATGGCGGTACAAATAACCATAATCCTAGATACCTGAAAAGTCTGAAAAAGCCATATATCAAAATACGGTAGGACATACCGAAATCAATGCTTGCAAAGAAACGATCCTATACTTAAACCTGGAACAGTACTTAAGCAAGAGCATTTGCTGAAGCAAAAATCCCCCGCCACAACCGTTTAGGTTTGGCGGTGGGAGTGTCAAGATTTTCCACCTTCTACACTTAATGAAGTCGTATCCGACCCCATTTGCTCGCGGCTGGGTAACTCCAAGCAGTAACCAGCACCGTACACTGTTTTGATGTAACGCGGGTGGCGCGGGTCTGGTTCCATCTTGGTTCTCAGGTGTCGGATATGTACCCGAATAGTTTCAATATCATCATCTGGGTCATAACCCCAGACTTCCTTGAGAATTTCGCTAGGAGAGACAGTTTGACCGTGACGTTGGAGTAAGCAGTGGAGTAGCTCAAATTCTAAATGAGTTAGTTTGATAGTCTGACCGAACCAAATCGATTCAAACCTTTCCGGAACGAGGGTCAGAGGGCCGTAGTTAAGGATTTCGGCGTGTTTGGCAGCTTGGGGAATGCGATCGGTACGTCGCAGTAGAGCTCGCACTCGTGCCAACATTTCCTCTATTTCAAACGGCTTGGTCATGTAATCGTCGGCACCAGCATTTAAGCCTTCTACCTTATCTTGGGTTTGACCCAAAGCCGTCAACATTAACACAGGGATATCGGCGGTGCGCTCATCCCGACGCAGGCGCTGGCAAACAGTAAAGCCATCCACCTTGGGTAGCATCAGGTCTAGCATGATCAAGTCTGGCTGTATTTGCAACGCCAAAGCCTGACCTTTTATGCCATCTTCTGCTTGACTGACATCGTATCCAGCCATTTCCAGATTGACGGCGACTAATTCTGAGATAGCGGGGTCATCGTCGATGACGAGTATCCGAGGCATCATTATATAGCTTTGACTAAGGTGTTTTTTTAAGGTTCTATAAGAACCTGTTAAGGCATCCAAAGATTCCTGTACAGATTATAAGCAAGGATTCTAAATTCTTTCTAAAGAAGGCCAAGTTTTATTAAAGCTTTACAGCTACCAGCAGATGAAATTTCGTCGTTATGGGTTATTCAGCTACTGGGGACGGATTGGTGCGACTGGTTTCGATCGGGTGAAAGAGGTGGATTTGGATCGGCTGGGCAACTGTGCTGGTATCTTGAAGTAGTTTGAGATTGCAAGATCTGTTCCGATATGCCAATTCCTGCTTACATTCCGCCAAAGTCAGTTAGAAACGGTTTGGCCATGACGCTCTACACTGCTCTATGGGCTAGTCGTAAGTGGGAAAGCACTATTACCGAGCCGGAGCCGCCTTACCAAGAGACAATCTTTGCAGGTGCTGAAGATGTGCCGATTTTTGGTCTTGTGGCAATTCCCGACAAACCTCGCGCTACGATCGTCGGTACTTATGGCATTACAGGCTCTTTAGATAATCAATGGTTTCTCAGACTGCTGGGACGCAAAGCTTTCGCTAGGAGTTATGCAGTAGTTCTGTTTGACTGGCGGGCTCACGGTAAAACGGCTTTGTTATCTCCGACGCTAACTTCTGATGGATTGTACGAGGGAGAAGATTTTGTTCGCGTTGCGGCTAAGGCTAAAACAATGGGGTGCCCGCCGCCGTTTTGGTTTGCGGGGTACTCTCTGGGAGGACAGCTGGCGCTGTGGGGAGTTAAAGCAGCAGGCGAGTGGGGGAGTAACTCCAGCCCGTCCCGCGAGGAGGGAAGAGGAGAATTTGGCTCAGCACTCAATTTTGAGGATATTGGGGGAGCTGCGGTTATTTGTCCGAGTTTAGACTCAAATCGTTCCCTTTCTTATTTAGTGAAGCATCCTTGGGGTAGGTACTTAGAAAAGGCGATCGCACGGGAACTGAAAAAACTGGCTTGGCGTATTTACTCAGCTCACCCAGACGCAATCGATCCGGATGCGATCGCACGCGCTAACAGTATCTGGGGTTTCGATCGCGAATTGGTAATCGAGAGATTGGGCTTTCCATCTGTAGAAGCGTACTACGAGGCTAGCAGTGCCCTGCACATACTGCCACACTTAAAAAAACCGACATTGATTTTATACGCCGCAGACGATCCGATGTTCGATCCGACGATAATACCTGACTTGCAAGCTGCTGCTCAAAATCCTGATATTAACTTGGTATTAACTCAGTATGGCGGTCACGTTGGCTACATCAGCAGTAGGGCTTGCCAGGGCCAAGCGGGAGACCCAGACCGTTGGTGGGCTTGGAATCGAGTTTTGGAGTGGTGCGATCGATGTCAGGATGTTAAGTCGCTAACTTGACTAAGTACTGTTCAAAAACTTGGACAAAACCAATTGCGACTTGAATTAAAGGCCAGCCTACCAAACAAATTATCGCTGCCGATCGAGTCTTGATATCTAAACCTTGACGAACTGCAACGATCGCCGCGAGCAAACTCCAGACGGATAACACCAATTCGATGGGTCGCCCTAACAAAGGAATCACCGTTAAAAAATTCAGCACTTGGGGAGAATAGGCATAGCCGATCGGAATTAGCAGATCTTTATAAGTGACATGATTTGGTTTTAGCCACTGCCCTATTTTTGATATAGTTAAAGTCCAAAAATAGTAGCCTCCAACCACGCTGAGTTGATCGATTACAAGTGCCAGAATTAAGATCTGCAACGTAGCCCGATTGATTAATAATATTATGGCACTGCCCAAGGCATGAGATACTGCTGCTAAAGTGACGATCGCTAAAGCTCTCCTGGCTCTTTTAGGTGTATTGTGAGCATTCTCATAAAAATTGGCATTTAAAGTTAACGCTTTCCAGATAGTCTTCCCTAAACTCCCTTTTGACTTCTGACTGTTCACAGCTAAATTTTAATACCTTAGATAGATGACTGCATTGATTTTGTTATTATACTGTTTAGTTTGGCAAAAAACAATAAAAAGTTCGAGCGAAGTCTGGATTTATTTGCTGACTGTAAACTTGGTGATGCACCCAAACAATAGAAAATGCTTCAGTTAATTTGGCGAATTTTACTTTGGCTGCGAAGCGGAACATTAAATTTGTTGATTTTAGCAGGAATATTACTTTTAATTTGGGGGATATTCTCACCCGTCGGAACTATAGTTTGGTGGGTGAAGGAAGGTTCGGAGAGTCTGGGTTTTAAACCGGAAGGGTCTAAAAACTTGCCAGCAAGGAAAAAATTGAATTTCGTTGCTAAATCTGCAAATATAAATTGTTATATAGTTTTTCTACCCGGAGTAGGAGATTTTTCTGCGGATGAATTAACTCCTGGAGAAGAAGAATTTCTAAACCGTTTGATTAAGAGCCATGCCAATTGCGTAGCGGTCAGCGATGTTTTTCCCTATTCAGCAGCTAATGAAAGTTTAGGAGGAAGAAGACCCTTAGCTCCATTATGGCGATTTGCGAATCGGGCAGATGGCTGGCTGGATATGGCAGACGTGCTGATTAAAATTCGCAATTTGTGGCGATTTGCGATTTCCGCAGACGATCGCTACGGGCCGATCTACAATCAGGGAATCGCGACTGCTATTATCGATCGAATGCAAGCGGCACATCCGATTCCTCAGTCTAGCAATCAACCGTTTAAAATTATACTTATCGGCACTAGCGGAGGCGCACAAGTCTCGTTGGGAGCGGTTCCCTACCTTCACGAGTGGCTGAATGCAGAAATTAATGTTGTTTCTGTAGGTGGTGTATTTGCTGGGGATAAAGGTTTTAATGTATCCCAGCATATTTACCACTTGCGAGGTCGTCGAGATTGGGTTGAAGATATAGGTCGCATTGTGTTCCCATCCCGTTGGCCTTGGACTGTTGGTTCTCCTTTTAATCAAGCAGTTCGGGACGGTCGTTACACAGCAAAAATCTCTGGGCCGCATAACCATGATGGCCCTCAAGGATACTTCGGTCAAGATTTAGCCAAGGGTAAAGATATTTCCTATGTAGATATCACGCTGGAAGAGGTTAACAAGCTTCCGATTTGGTCTGTGCAAAAATCATCAGCAGTGAGGCAAGGGAAAAGCGATTAGGGAATGGAGACAGGGGTGATTTTATTTTGCGATTTTAGCAATTTGAAATCATTCAAGCTCCCATCCCCTTTTAGGAAATTACCAATAAATAGCCAATTAGAAATCGACCGCTAGTGGGAATATTGACGAAACGAAAAAAATTGCGATCGCTCTCTCTTTCGGCGGGGGTATAACCGAGTATATAGAGGTATTCTGCAAGAAAAGAGTAGCTTAGTTTTCGTATAGGGTAGGCAGCTATACCCTTTGGGTTGAGACGTGGCCTATTTCTGGAAAAACCGCTCTAGCAATTCTCAATAGAGACAGATATGCAAACTCAGTCAGAAACATCCTTACTTACCCCAACAAAGCAAAAAGTTATCACCCTATTTCGCCTACTAGGCTGGCTTAGCTTCTGGGTAGAATTAGGTTTGGCTATAGCTTCTGGCTTAGCTTTGTTATTTTCTATCTCTGGAAGAAACTTCGCGACAGAAACTAATGCCGGACTGGGAGTAGGGATATTTTGGGCTGTCGCTGGACTTTTGGCGCTGTTGTTCAGCATATTTTTAGCTTTCCGTTACACGCGCATAGCCAAACATTTAGCAAATCGTAATTCAGGGGTGCATCCAAAAAAAGCAGATACTATGCAAATGTTGCGACTGGGTGCGATCGTTAGTTTGGTGGGCATATTTTTATGCCTTTTAGGCGCTGGCGCGACTGTAGGTGTAATGGTGGCAAAAGCTGTATCTCAACCTCCTGGCGTCGCCATCACCGACCCCAACAAAATTATTCGAGCGCTTGACGTTTTTGTAGCCGTAGCGAATATCAACGGTATTGCCGCTCATTTTGTGGGTGTTGTAATTTCACTTGGTTTGTACAGTTGGCTGCATCGCGATTAGTAATGAAAAGTGCTAAGCAAATAAGAGAAATATTACGGTCAATTAATACGCGATTCTTGCGGCTCAACATCCCTAGATTTTGGGCGGGTTCGTTCTTGCAATGCCCACAAACTTAATAACGCTGCCATTGTAGCACCAATGCTATCCATAACTAAGTCGCTTATCGTATATTTCCTCATTCGTTGCCGTTACCATCTCTTTGCGATCGCATTTCTGCCAATTTTCGGAGAGAACCGCCAATACTGCGAGCTTTCGGGACTTGAGCTTTACCTGCGGGCCATCCTTCGCGCTGACGGGAGCGATCGCCATCTGTCTCTTCCGTTTGGTCGTGAAACAGAATCTGCTGTGTTGGGAAAGGCAGATCGATACCGTTGGCAGTCAGCTTGTTTTTAATTGCAGTCAGAACGCGATCGCGCATATCGAGAGCATCTGCGCGTCGGGGTGGTTGAATCCACCAGCGAGCGCGGATATTCACAGTACTGGAAGCGAGTTCCATTGTCAGCACATCGGGAGCGGGATCGGCCAAAACTCCATCGACACTGTGCATTGCTTCTAGAATAAGTTGTTTGGCGCGATCGATATCATCCCCATAGCCGATCCCGATATCGTATTCTAAGCGGCGTTTTTCAAAAGCAGTGTTCACCATCACCGAATTAGTAAAAAGCTCAGAATTAGGAATGACAATGCGACGACCATCGTAAGTCCTAATTGTGGTAGCGCGTGTCTGGATGTTTTCTACCGTTCCCTCATAACCTTTAAAAACAATTTGGTCATCAATCTGGAAAGGTTCCGTCAAAAGAATCAAGATACCAGCCAAAAAGTTCTGGAGAATATCGCGAAATGCGAAGCCGATCGCCACACCGCTAATACCCAGCAGTTGAATCAAATCTCCTGCCTGGAATGTTGGTATGACAATGGATAAAGCCACAAATAGACCGACTAAAATCACAATTCCCTGCGATAAACGCCCCAACACCAGTCCCAGATTCCTAGCCTGCCGATGCCTTCTGGTCAGACGTTTGACGAGCGACTTAATTTTACTGCCTGCGAAAAAAAACAGTGCGAATACGATCGCCGCCAGCACAATGTTAGGCAACATTACGATTAGACCGTCTATCATCCCCTGAATCTTCGCCCATGCTGTTAATGCTGATTCTTGGAGATTCATAACACCTGCCTGCCCTGTAAAACTTCGTTGATAGTAATCAAAAATAAAATAATTAAAATCTACCCCTGGGAAGTAAATAGGCGTTTCATACTGCTTGTTGAGGAATATGTATACCAAGAAGGAACTTTTGAGGATGTCCTAGCCTGACACCATATAACTTGATGTGACTGCAAAATTTGTCCCTAGCTTACCAGGGCAATATTACTAAATTTATATGCGATAATGAGTGGTTTGAGACTGAGCAGATTGCTTTGGTGTCTAATTGTTAAGTATTCGTTCATACTTGTTTGCCGAGCAGGAGTCTATGTTGTTGAACTCTATCCGACTCAGGTTGAAAAAAATGCAAAGGCGCGAAATCCAGCCTCAAAATGTAGAGCAAATCCAAATAGAACTGTTAGAAGAATCAAGTTTAGATACTAACTATCTTGTCTTGATTTTAGGCTCGTGCGTAATTGCAACTTTGGGGCTGTTATCCAATAGCGCTGCTGTAATTATTGGCGCAATGATTATAGCTCCTTTAATGATGCCTATCCGAGGGTTAGCGTTTGGAGCATTAGAAGGAAACGTTGTTTTAGTTCGTAAAGGTTTGACGGCGATCGCAGTTGGGACAGTTCTAGCAACTGTTTTAGCTATGTTGCTGGGTTTTTTGGTAAGACTGCCCGAATTTGGCAGCGAAGTAATAGCGCGTTCCAAACCGAATTTGCTAGATTTGGGAATTGCCGTAGCAGCGGGAGGAATTAGCGGTTTTGCTAAAGTTCAGCCCAAAGTTTCTGGGACTTTAGCTGGAACTGCGATCGCAGTTGCTCTCATGCCACCAATTTGTGTAGTTGGGTTGGGTTTAGCTCAAGCAAATTGGTCGCTCAGTCTGGGTGCAACGCTGCTTTATCTTACCAATTTACTCGGCATTACTATCTCGTGTATGTTCACTTTTTTAATAGCTGGCTACACCCCGCTGCATCGCGCCCACAGAGCGCTTAGTTGGGCTTTAGCTTTTACGGTCATACTTATCATTCCTTTGGGTATCAGTTTTGTAGAATTGCTCAGACAAAATCAACTGGAAGCCAGCCTTAGACGGGCCTTACTCAACCGCACGATTACTTTTCAAAACGTTGAACTAATTAAAACGAATACAAACTGGCTAGCCAATCCACCAGAAGTGCGTTTGACAGTTCGTAGCAAGGAAACTTTAACGCCAAAACAAGTGCTACTTTTAGAAAATTTTGTAGAAAAGGAAATGAAACAGCCGTTTACCCTCATATTTGAGGTCAGCCAAATTGAAGAAGTCAGACGAGACGACCCCGATAGTGGTACTTGGGAGTAGAAAGTTTAGACTTACGATTGGCCAACTAAACTCTCTAGAGGCCGCGCAACGGACTATTGTCCGTTGCGCTCTAACCAACTTGTTTGAAGAGCATTTGGTTAGACAAATACAATTACTATATTATGATGTTTGTTTGCATAATGCAAGAGGTTTTCCAAAAATTTTTACCAAGTAGCTCGGCACGATCGAAAGCTCGATCTGCAAAGCATTTATGGCAGAAGAGTTAAAGCACTTCTTAGCGATATCGATTCTTCCTTTTGCCGCTAAATCGTTGCAGAAAACCATACCATCCAGAACGTTTGGACATCCTTCTGTTGCTCCGGTTGGTGCGTTCTGATTCTGATGCCGCTTCGATATCGTTGGTGCGAGGAATTTCCTGTTGTCGGCGAGCTTCATCAGTGAGAGATATGGCATTTTTATCGGGGACAATTTGAGAGCCATATTTTCTGGCGTAAACTTGAGTGAACTCTGCGCCGAAAAAGAGAATTTGGGCAGCATAGTAAACCCAAGCCAGGATAACGACGATCGATCCTGCTGCGCCGTAAGTCGAACCAAAACTGCCGTTCCCCAAATACAGCCCCAGCAGAAACCTACCGATGGAGAACAGCAGCGAAGTGATAGCAGCGCCAATCCAAACATCACTCCATGCAATTTTGACATCTGGCAAGAATCGATAAATCATCGCAAACAGCAGCGCAGTCACACCGAAGGAGATAACAAAGTTGGCCAACTGCCACACAAAGTCAATACCGGGCAGCAAGTGGCTTAAATAAGAATTAAGTCCTGCTAATACGGCACTAATAATCAGCGATACCAGTAATAAAAAGCCTATTACCAGCACCATTGCGAAGGATAAAAAGCGTTTGCGAATGAAGCCTTTAACGCCAAGATCTGGTTTTGGCGCTACTTCCCAAATAGTGTTGAGGGCATCTTGCAGTTCGCCAAACACGCCAGATGCGCCGAACAGTAGGGCGATGATGCTGATAATGGAAGCAATAGTCCCAGTCGCTGGTTTGTTGGCGTTTTCAATTGCCGTCTCGATGACTTCTGCCCCGCTTCTGCCTACCAAACCTTGAATTTCGGTAACGATTTGACCCCTGGCGGCTTCTTCGCCAAATACAGAGCCTGCGATCGCAATGACGATAATCAACAGAGGTGCGATCGAGAACACCGTATAGTAAGCTAATGCTGCCGCCAACCGCGATGCTTTATCTTCATTCCATTCATCAAAAGTTTCTTTCAGCAATCCCCAAATCGTCTTTAAATTCATGGGCACCGCTCTTTTCCGGGAAAGGTTATTCTGTGTAGAGGTACGTTGGCGCATCTTCTCGCTCTTAATTGAATATTTCCGACTTATTTTCTGGTTTACTGCCTTCAGGTATAAGAGCGCATCTATCGCATGAGCGAAAATTTGTCAAATTTGGAAAATTAGTGAGATTTTTTCGATAAGCTTGCCAAATTCTACCTTCAGACCGATCGAAAAAACTTTAGTATTATGCTTTCCTTAAAATGAGAACCGATTGTTGTTATATAAAGTCCTAGCTTGTGGTTATTGCAGTGTAAGGAAGTGGCCAAACCGAAGGTGAAGAATTTGGCTTTTGTCTTTAAAGTTATCCCTCTAGGGAAGAATTGCAATAGCGATATCGAGGACATGATATGGAAACGCGGCTATATAGCTGCTGAAGAGTTTTAAAACATTTACCAAAGCAGGATAAATATGCAACTAGCAGGAAGAGTGGCACTTATTACGGGAGCGGGCTCGGGAATTGGTAAAGCAGCAGCTGTGTTGCTGGCAAAAGAGGGTGCAAAAATTGCGGCGCTGGGGCGTACAGAAGGTGACATTGGTAAAATTGTCGCTCAAATTGAGGGAAATGGTGGGGAGGCAATCGCATTATTAGCGGATATTTCCCAGCCAGATGAGATGCAAAAAGCCATCAAGAAAATTGCAGATAAGTGGGGACGGATAGATATTGTTTTTGCAAATGCAGGTATCAATGGAGTCTGGGCACCGCTAGAAGAGTTGACGCCGGAAGAATGGGATAAAACTCTAAATGTCAATCTCAAAGGCACATTTTTAACTGTTAAATATGCCGTACCTTATCTTAAAAAACAGGGTGGCTCAGTTATTATTACCTCGTCGGTTAACGGTACCAGAATGTTTAGCAATACCGGTGCGACTGCCTATTCATGTTCTAAAGCTGCACAGGTTGCGTTTACAAAAATGGTGGCGTTGGAACTGGCGGAACATAGCGTCCGCGTGAATGTTATCTGTCCGGGTGCGATCGAAACGAATATAGACGAAAACACGCAACGGCGCGACCTGGATAAAGTCAAAGAACCCGTTGAGTTTCCGGAAGGGGAAATACCGTTAACTGACGGCGACCCGGGAACTTCAGAACAGGTGGCACAGTTGGTACTATTTTTAGCTTCGGAGGCTTCCAGCCATATTAGCGGCACAGAAATTTGGATTGATGGGGGGCAGTCGCTGCTACAAGGGTAGAGGCTTACGCATAAATTTAGTTGATTTGAATTGTGTGTAAGTCTAATTCATAGAAGTAACTCAAGTTGCCATTTAGCTGCAAATACGGATGTTGTTGCGCTGAAGCGCTCGATCGCAACAACATCCGTATCCTAAGTAGCAACTTGCGTTAGTACAAAGCCCGCGCTCGATAAAAATTTTTTAATTAAACGAAATAATTTATTAATCAAACATGATTATTGCTTTTAGTATAGGATTCTTAATAAGATATAAAATTAATTTCCAGAATTATTTATTTTATCATATCCATTGAGAAGGAGCCTCAAAGAGAGGGCTTTCACAAAATAAAATGATATATTTTACTACTCGATCGTATATGTTTATATTAAGTTTAGTTGAAAAATTATGAATCTCCACCACCAAGAGTCAAGCTAAGAGAGTAAAATATTTTTTTAGCTTTGGCTTTATATGGCCAAGGGCGAGCGACTGTTTTTATCAAAACCATTGAGATAATTTGTTAATAATCAGAGAATAAATAAAAATGGAAAATCCAAAACAAGAGTTAATTCTAGTTGTTGACGACCATCCTGCTAACCTCAAATTGCTGTTTAGTTTTTTGAAATCATCTGGCTTCAAAGTGTTAGTGGCAGAAAATGGAGAAAGCGCGATCGAAAAGCTAAATGAGGTATCGCCGAACCTAATTCTGTTAGACATAATGATGCCAGGAATAGATGGTTTTGAAACCTGTCGCCGTTTGAAAGCATCAGTGGCGACAAAAGATATTCCCGTAATTTTTATGACGGCGCTAACCGACAATATAAACAAAATAAAAGGTCTATCTATAGGGGCGGTCGATTATATTACCAAACCTTTTCAGCAAGAAGAAGTTTTGGCTAGAGTAAAACTGCATTTAAAACTGCGTTCTTTGACGAAGACGCTGGAAGCTCAAAATCAGCTACTCAAACAGGAAATTGCGGCGCGGATCTCAGCAGAAACTGAATTGCAGAAGCTGACACAAGAGTTAGAGCAACGAGTGGCTGAGCGAACATCGGAACTTACAGACGCTATGCAAGATCTTCAAAAAACGCAAATTCAACTATTGCAGAGGGAAGAAAAATTGGGGCGTTTTGCTTTTCAAGATTCGCTGACGGATCTGCCTAACCGAGCTTGGTTTATGAATAGGCTAGCACAGGCGATCCAGACTGCTCGCGAACGTCAAGATTATTTATATGCGGTGCTATTCATCGATCTAGATCGCTTCAAAGTAGTAAACGATAGCCTGGGACATTTGTTAGGCGATGAATTACTGAAAAGCGTTAGCCGCAAACTGCAAGCTTGTTTGCGTCACACAGATACTGTTGCGCGTTTTGGGGGAGATGAGTTTGTGATTTTATTGTCAGATATTAAAGATATAAGCGAAGCGACTAAAATTGCCGATCGCATCCAAAAAGAATTAAAACAGCCGTTTCAATTAAACGATTATAAAGTGTTCACCGAAGTAAGTATTGGCATTATCCTCAGCAGCACGGGATACGATCGGCCAGAAGATGCGCTCAGGGATGCAGATGCGGCAATGTATCGCGCTAAAGCTAAAGGTAAAGGGCGTTACGAAGTCTTCGATCCCACAATGCAAACACTTGCGATGGCACGGTTGCAGCTAGAAAATGACTTAAGACGGGCGATCGACTTGCTACCTTGCTCAAGCACCGCCAGCGCCAGCCAGGAATTTTGCCTTTACTATCAGCCAATTGTATGCCTCTCTACAGGTAAGCTAAGTGGTTTTGAAGCATTGCTGCGCTGGGATCATCCATCTTTAGGATTAATATCGCCCGATCGGTTCATTCCTATTGCTGAAGAAACTAGATTGATCGACGATTTAGGGTGGTGGGTTTTGCAGGAAGCGTGTCGCCAACTAAAGATTTGGCAAGAACAATTTCCCCAAAAACCTCCCCTCGCAATTAACGTAAATTTTTCTGCCGTGCAAATTAAACAAGTGGATCTGCTGCATCGAATAGAAGAAATTTTACGCGAAGCTGCGATACCAATAACATCTTTAAAACTAGAAATTACCGAAAGTTGTATTTTAGAAACTTTAGACTGGGAAGAAAAAACTTTAAAGCAACTAAAAGCATTAGGTATTAATTTATGTATTGATGATTTTGGTACAGGCTACTCTTCTTTAAGCCGCTTGCACGAGTTTCCCATTGATACTTTAAAAATCGATCGCTCTTTTGTGAGTCGCATTGCCTCGGATAAAGATGATACCCAAATTGTTCAAACCATTGTTACTCTTGCCCGCAGCCGAGGCATGGATATAGTGGCAGAAGGGATAGAAACGCTTTTCCAGCTACAGAAGTTGCAAGAATTAGGATGCGATTTCGGGCAAGGGTACTTTATCTCTATGCCTGTAGATAAGGAAACTGCAACGGAACTTTTGGCTCGCGAGCAAATATTGCAGGCAGTACTACAGAAAGAAACTAGAGCTTAACGCTGAAACTGAAATGTTAAATATTTTCTGTATAAATAATTATTTTATATACTCAATCAAGCTTAAAACTGTCGATTGTAAACAATCAACAGTTATGAATTAAGCTGCATAAAAGATTTTTAACTTTAATTACACACACTGGCTTAGCTCCTGTTATACCGATACTTAAGCTAGGATGCAATATCGGCAACTGATGTTAAGAAATGTGAGCTTGCTACAATCTTGATGCGATTTCTACGCACGGCATACTGAATTCGCCTAATGCAACTTTGTTCGTCCTCACTGAGGCAGTTTTGCATCATTGCCAGGGTCAATCTATTGTATTCGGCGCGACTAATTTTCCCAGAACGACTGGCGCGTGCAAAAATTTCCGACAGAGTGTAAGGAAAGAAACCAGGTTGAACTATGAGCATAATTAGTTTTCGCCTTCTTCGATTAGATGAAGTATAACAATTATCAATTTAAGACGTAAAAGTGAAAAACTGGGGAAGAAAAAAAGTTTGCCGTAAACTATTTTCAATAAGTGCTGACTCTCTTCAGAGTTTCCAAAAATAAAACTATTTAAATAATCATTGAGATAGATGTAATAAAGTAACGTGAGTTACAGTTATAGATAACACAGTGAAAGGCAGATTGATTTTAAATAATTACCGCTCTATTAATTGTGCGATCGCCAAAGCCAAATACTCGTACTGTGCTGGTGTATTATAAATTTGAGCCGAAATGCGAAGCAGCTGCTTTGGTGCCGCAGGCCAGGGAATCACAGGCACTTCAATGCCAAATTTTTTAAACAGCGCATCTTGCAAAAAAGGGATTAACGGTGCTTTTCCTGCATCAGGGACTGCATCCGGCAAAGGCACAACTGCCATTGCGGCGATCGCTTCATCGGGACAAGGCGGCGAAACGGCAAGCGCTTGGCAAAGAGTCTGCCTAGCTGCCATTGCTAATGCTCGATTTCGCGCCATTAATTCTGGCCATCCACCCTGAAGCAGCGATCCCATAAATTTAATCGCTGCCGGTACGCAGAGGTAAGCAGTAGGATCGTCCGTTCCCATCCAGTCAAACTCTAGCTGGAAACGGGATCTGTCTGTGCGTGGAGAATTTGCACCGTGACTGATGGTCATGGGACGAATCTGGGATTGCTTATCGCGCCGTACATACAAAAATGCTGCCCCTTTTGGCGCACACAACCACTTGTGGCAGTTGCCTGTATAATAGGTTGCGCCTATTTCGTGCAAGTTCAAGGCCAACATCCCTGGCGCGTGGGCACCATCAATGAGAGTATCTATTCCAAGTTCTGTCAGCTTTTGTATGATTTGCTGGATGGGAAAAATCAAGCCTGTTTGACTGGTGATGTGGTCTAATAATACTAACCGCGTTTGCGATCGCACCTTTTCCATCACCGCTTCTACGATTCGATCGGGCGATTCGATCGGGAAAGGCACTTTTGCTACCACCACCCGCGCACCCGTCTCGGCGGCGACAAAATCAAGCACATTGCGACAAGCGTTGTATTCTTGATCTGTAGTCAGCAACTCGTCGTCCTTGGTGAATTTGAGCGATCGCAGCACTGCATTCACCCCTGTTGTAGCATTGGGGACAAATGCCAACTCCGAAGCGTCTGCACCGATAAACTCAGCTAACTCGCTTCTTGCCGCATCCAGCAGTTCTTCAAATTCTCGGACGAAAAAGCGTAGCGGTTCCCTTTCCATCTGCTGACGCAGGCGCTGTTGCGCCTCCAACACAGGTACCGGACACGCACCAAACGAGCCGTGATTGAGAAATGTTATTTCCGGATCGAGCATCCAGAACTTTTCAAACTCTGAAGGTGTAGGTTTGAAGTTTGTTTTTTTCATCCTTCATCCCTTCATCCCTTCATCCTTCATGTTTCATCCTTCATGTTTCATGTTTCTCTGTTTCATCTTTCTCTGTTGTAAAACTCCCCGGGTAGGATTCGAACCTACGACCAATCGGTTACACTTATCCCAACGTTTCCGAAGGGGGTGGACTATCTCATCATCCACATGGGATGTCGGGCGCTGTAGGATTTATTGGTTAGGCTCCTCATCCTTAGTCTCTGCTCCTTTCTGGCTACCTACGGATAACCGCTGCCTTTTGCCAGACTTGGTTCAGGGTTGCCGCCACCCGAAGTGCTGCGGTTTCCTTGAATTCACCCGATTTTCCACTACTCGTTTCCAAGTAGCGCTGCTAGGTAATGCAAGCAATCTTAAAGATTTACCTGCTTTTGTCCCTTACAGCCGACCGCTCTACCACTGAGCTACCGAGGAATGTGTGCTTTGCTTGTGCAACGCTTAACTATAGTAACGGTAATTCCAGAAATTTGGCAAGCCCTTTGGCAAATTTTTTTTATCGAAGGTCTCGTAAATCTCTGTAATTCGCACCCTGTCTGACTTTCGCCAGTTTTAAATCTTAGCGCTCACCTAAATCCATTTCGCAGTTCAGCCAAGCGCTGTCTGGATTTAGGATCGAGAGAGTTGGCTAAGAAACGACTTGATGATTGACTGCGCGGTTTGTGTTTGCGCCGGATGCGCTGAGAAGTTAACTCTACTTCGTGGGCTAGCCGCTGTGCTGACATCCATTCAGCACCGTAACCTAAGATCGTCAGTTGTTGGGCTCTGTCTGATGTCGCGACAATCAGCCGCCGCTGAAATTGCCGCAGCTCGTGGTGCAAGTCAGCACAGATTTTCTCAATAAAAGAATCTGCTGTTTGGCCAAAGTCGGTAAAGGAAATCGATAAGTTCTCCGTTATGACTTCGCTAGTACTGGGAGTGTCTCGATACTGGGCATCAAAAACTATCTGAGTACCGAAACCTTGAAAAGCGCTATAGCCAATCAGAGATTCAATCAGTTGCCAGCGGGCTGCCTCTAATCCATTGCGATCGCGCTCGTGTAGCAGCGTCGGCCAACAGCCAATTATGTTGTAGCCGTCCACGAGCAAAACAGCTGACGGCGAGTCGGGTGTCATTTTTCAATGCCAAATTTTTCTAAACTTAACAATTAAGATGGTAATTCATCTCTTAATAGTAATCAAATTGTTAAAACGGTGGACATTTTACACATTATGTGCATAGTGTCCACCACGTTAGGGCGTCGGGGCTGGGGGAGAGTGGGGGAGCTTAGGTCGTGGGGGAATGAGATAGCGGGAAGAGATTCTTAATTTTGAGTGAGTGACTGAGTGACTTTTGAGTTGCTCAGATAATTTCCTGAACTTGCATCAAGCGTTGTTTTAAGCGTTTGGGATCGCCTCGATCTACAACAAAACCCCGTTCCAACAGGAATGCGCCATCGCAGTAATCTAACTCATCTAAGCGGTGCGTTACCCACAAAGCAGTTATTCCCTGACTATTGACTAAGCGCCGCACTTGAGCTACCAAGTCTAACTGACTGTCTGGGTCGAGAAGGGCGGTGGGTTCATCCAACAGCAAAACTTCGCAACGACGAGCGATCGCACCGGCGATCGCCACTCGCTGCTTCTGGCCTCCACTCAAAGCATAAATTGGGCGTCGTTGCAACGCCCATAAGTTCACAGCTGCGAGAGCTTCTTCCACCCGCTGGCGAACTTGGAGCAAGGGAAGGTTTTCTTCCACCAGTCCAAACGCAACATCAGCTCCAACTGTAGGCATCACCAATTGATGGTCGGGATTTTGGAAGACGAATCCTGCTGGCTGTGCAATCTTAATTTCACCAGACTGGGGACGCAAAAGCCCAGCCAGCAATCTCAGCAAAGTTGATTTGCCGCTGCCATTAGTACCCAAAAGCATCCAAAATTCGCCTTTAGGAACAGTCAGAGAGCAGGACTTTAAAACCGTTTCGCCCCCAGACCAGCCAAAACAGACATCTTGCACTATGATGGCCGATTCCGCCATGTCATCACCGTTGCGGGCGTTCATCCTTCACTCATTGCGAAAAAGCCTGGGGGTCTGCCTGCTGCGGCGGCACCGGACTTTTGAGATATTTGTACTGCTGTGATTTCCGTAGTCAAGACGGCGATCTTTTTTTCCGGCTGTTTATCGCAGGTAAGCTCCAGAATTTGAGAGCTGCCGGAACGCATCGCTTCTAGAACTCGATCGTACAGCTGGCGAGCCTCGTCCTCTGACTTTCGCTGCACCGAAAGCGGGAAAGGAGTGTTCTTGAGAGTCAGGTCGATAGTGAACATAAGGCTTTAAACGGTTTTGGTTAATTTCACGACTATTTTCTAGTATTGCAAAGTTGACTCATCCCAGCAGCAAACCTTTGTGAGCAAAATTCGGCAACGAAATCAGTTAAGGGGGTGAAAAATTAGAAAACTTACACTTATAATGAGAGACATGGTAAAGAAACGTAAACTTGAATTACGTTTTAACAGGTTTTGTGCGTAGTCATAACTGCTTAGCAGTTAGACAACGATCGAACCGCCTACCCGTACTCATATCTATTCGGAGATCCACGTCATGACTGTTGCAGTCGGACGCGCCTCAGCACAAAGAGGATGGTTTGACGTCCTCGACGACTGGTTAAAGCGCGATCGCTTCGTATTCGTAGGTTGGTCTGGTATTCTGCTGTTCCCCTGCGCCTACCTGGCCTTGGGCGGCTGGCTGACAGGCACCACCTTCGTCACATCCTGGTACACCCACGGACTGGCATCATCCTACTTGGAAGGATGCAACTTCCTGACTGCCGCCGTATCCAGCCCAGCAGACAGCATGGGACACTCCCTACTGTTCCTGTGGGGCCCAGAAGCGCAGTGGAACTTCACGCGCTGGTGCCAAATCGGCGGACTGTGGCCGTTTGTAGCCCTGCACGGAGCCTTCGGATTGATCGGCTTCATGCTGCGGCAATTTGAGATCGCTCGCTTGGTA
>NZ_JBHFNU010000045.1:0-29572 GCF_041929145.1 Aerosakkonema sp. BLCC-F183
ACATTCAGGACACCTGAATATCCGTTCTTTGAGTGAGAGCGAATTTTTAACCTGACCGCAGTTGGAGCAAGTTTTACTGCTAGGGTAGAACCTGTCCACAAACACCAACCGACTTCCGTAAAGCTGGCATTTGTACTCCAATTGACGGCGAAACTCGTAAAAGCCCATGTCTCCGATAGCTTTAGCTAGCTTCCGATTGGCCATCATGCCCGACACATTAAGGTCTTCCAACCCAATAACAGCGTGGTTCTTGCTGATATAGGTCGTCAGTTTGTGCAACGTGTCTTTACGGATGTTAGCGATTTTTCGGTGTAGTCGAGCTATCTTGAGTTGAGCTTTTTTGTAGTTAGAGGAACCGACAACTTTGTGACGCAGTAAGTATTGAAGACGAGCGAGTTTTTTCTCATACTTCTTGTAACTTTTAGCACCCTTAAATTCCTCACCTGTTGAAAGTGTGGCAAGGGAATTGATGCCCAAATCTACGCCAACACATTCAACAGACTTAGGGATAAAAGTTGGTTCAACTTCAATCTTAAAGGAAATAAACCATCGCTCGGCGTGACGGGAAATTGTCACCGACTTAGGCGCAAACATGAGAGGAAGTCGCTCGTAAGTCTTGAGCCAACCAATCACAGGTACCTTGACTTTAAAGTGTTCCACCTTGATGGAGCCATCAAGTGTAAAACTATCTTTCCTACCTTTCTTTTTAAACCTTGGCACTCCTGATACTTTTTTGAAGCACCTATCCCACGCAACACTCAGTTGCTTCAAGGCATACTGAGGAGCGCATTTTGATACTTCGTAATACCAAGGATAGCGCGGTTTAACCAAGGCAACCAACCACTTATGTAAGTCAATAGCGGTAGGAAACTTAATCTTGTCATTGGGATTGGCTTTGTTGTTATCCAAAATTTGCTTGGTCAACCCCAATCCCCAATTCCAAGCGTGTCTTGCTGTCCCTGCGTGTTTGAACAACATTATACGCTGGGTGTTGTTAAGTTTGAGTTCTGTCTTAAAACCTAGTAGCATATTAATTTTGTACGGCATAAGCCGGACAAATAAAATGTCAAAGCGACTAGACTTGAGACTGCCAGAAGAAGATATCACGCTACTTGAGACATACTGCAAAGCAACCGGAGCTACAAAAACGGGAACAATCAGGATGCTGCTACAGATGCTCAAAGATGAGCATTTGTTAGCGATTGTTAGAAAAACTCTCACTATTGATTAACCTTTTGAGAGAGCTTGTGCTAAAATACCCGGCTTAAAACGAATGCCAGGTTTTTTGTTTATAAGCAGCGGTGCAGTTGGCAAAACTTTTGCTTTTATACCACAATCTTGTGACTGTACCATCATCGTGTGGCTCGATCGAGCCAAGCTGACATCCCAGCCAAGATGAAGGGAACATCTATTTTCGCAAACTAACAGCTGCATACAGCAGGCAGGATTGCCTGCTATGGGCTTGTAAAAATTGTCATTTTTGCCCTAGTTGGCTACCTCTTAGTTATCTGAGGTTTGCCGTTGCTGTTTGATATTTTGTAGTTGTTGCAACAAATTTTCGACATCAGCTTGCAAATTCAAGAGCTTGATTTGCTGATCTGCCTGGTACACAGACTTCATTGACTGCATCAGTTTGACTTGATTTGCTAACGCCACAGACATAAGGGTGAGTTCGTCAGAAGCCAAAGTAGGACGCTGGATAGTAGAAGTTCTAGATGAAGCAGTTAACATTTGTCGTTGCCTAGTAATTTGTGCTTACTCACATCACTTGGTCATTTTACCCTGAACGTTAAGCTACGTTAAGTTTATTTGTGTCAATTTTTCGATCGGCTGTCTGGATGATAGGGGCTAGGGGTTAGGGAAAAGGGGTTAGGGGTTAGGGCGTCGGGAAAAGGGAAAAGGGGTTAGGGCGTCGGGAAAAGGGAAAAGGGAAAAGGGAAAAGGGAAAAGGAAAAAGATTTATTCCCCCGCGACCCCACTCCCCCACTCCCCCGCTCCCCCGCTCTTCGCACTCTCCCTCTGCACCGTTCCCCATCCGCGCTAAACTAAGGTGTACCCGGAGTATTTTTACATTCGCGCTGTTCATCTATTGTGACTGTAAGTCTTTCCCTTGCTGAATCCAAACTAAAAAGCTGGCCCGGTTTAATCGAAGCGTACCGTCCCTATCTGCCAGTAACGTCATCCACGCCGACGATCACCCTCTTGGAGGGCAATACGCCTCTGATTCCCATTCCGGCGATCGCATCTCTCATTGGCAGACAGGTGCAAGTTTACGTAAAATTTGACGGCCTCAATCCTACCGGCAGTTTCAAAGACCGGGGGATGACTATGGCAATTTCCAAAGCAAAGGAAGCGGGTGCTAAAGCAGTCATCTGTGCCAGCACCGGCAATACCTCAGCATCAGCAGCTGCCTACGCCCGCCGTGGCGGAATGCGGGCATTTGTCCTGATCCCCGATGGCTACGTCGCCTTGGGCAAATTGGCGCAAGCTTTGCTGTACGGTGCGGAAGTGCTGGCAATTAAAGGAAATTTTGACCGGGCGCTCGCGATTGTGCGCGAGATGGCAGAAAACTACCCGGTCACCCTGGTTAACTCAGTCAATCCCTACCGACTGGAAGGACAGAAAACTGCGGCTTTTGAGGTGGTAGATGCCCTGGGTGACGCACCAGACTGGTTATGTATCCCCGTCGGAAATGCCGGTAACATTACAGCATATTGGATGGGATTTTGTCAATACCATCAAGAAGGTAAATGCGATCGCCTGCCCCAGATGATGGGATTTCAAGCAGCAGGGGCAGCGCCGATCGTGACAGGTAAGCCGGTCTCCCATCCAGAAACGCTCGCCACCGCAATTCGCATAGGCAATCCGGCGAGCTGGGAAAAAGCGATCGCCGCCGCTGAAGCCAGTCAAGGGGGATTCGCAGCCGTTACCGATGAAGAAATTTTAGAGGCGTATCGCCTGCTAGCTTCCCAAGAAGGCATTTTTTGCGAACCGGCCAGTGCAGCTTCTGTGGCTGGGATGCTAAAAGTCAAAAACGAGATTCCAACAGGTGCGAAAGTAGTTTGCGTCCTCACCGGCAACGGACTCAAAGACCCCGATACCGCGATTGAACACTGCCACAATCAGTTTAAAGACGGGGTGGAGCCGGTCTTGTCGGCGGTAGCTGAAGTGATGGGTTTTTAAAGCTGGGTAAGTGGGCAGGATGGGAAGACCCAGGCAACTTCTCAGGCTGGGGCCCATCCTGCTTGACTGGAGTTGCGTTAAACTCAGCCCGATCGCTATCTCGTTGCTTGGTGAGCAAATCGATCGTGTCGCCCAAGGCAGTAGTGAGACTTTGACGAGTTTGGGCGTGCGCCTCCCGTTCTGCTTTCAAGGCTTCTGCAAGACGATCTCGTTCTAACAGCACTTCTACCAGTTTCTGTTTCAATGCCTCAACGCTTTGCAACTGTTGCAGTTCTGGGGAACTCGCAGAAATATCCGCAACTTCATCTAATTTGGCAGCAAAATCAGCTTTAAATTGGTCAATTTCTGCCTTAAGCTTGTCTATAGTTTGTTGTGCTAGCTTAGCATCAGCACGGCGTTGTTCTGCTTCTGTATTGAAAAGTTGACTCCACCGGGCAGCGCTATCGACGGCAAGATCGCGATCGCTTTGAGCTTGCGCCACTTGTTGTCGCAGCCCGTTAATTTCCTCTATCCACTGCTTTACATCGTAGTTCATCTGTGTATTTCTTAGTTGGTAGGGTGGGCGATGCCCACCTAGTTGTTAAATTTGCTCAACTATAAAAATATGATATTTGCCCGTTTTTTTCGTTTTTTTCGGCACTTAAATTGGGCAACGCTGAAGAGAACTTTCCAGCGTGCCGGACAGCAGCGCTTGCCCGGACTTGCGGCTGAAATGACCTACAACGCCATGTTAGCCCTTTTTCCATCGATTTTGGCACTGCTGACAGCGATCGGATTGTTTGACTGGTTACAATCTACCTTTAAATACTTGGCCGCACAACTAGGTAGCATCGCCCCTAAAGAAGTTCTCTTCCTCATCAAAGGCTTTACAAATACGATCAGCCTCAGCCAAAATCAAGGACTGTTTTCCCTCAGCTTTATTATCGCCTTATGGACTGCCTCTGGAGCGCTCAGTGCTGCGATGGACGCCCTCGATCGCATCAATCAAATTCCCCGAAAGCAGAGGCGACCGTTTTGGAAAGCCAAGTTAGTTTCGCTCGGCCTTACAATGGGCACAATTTTATTACTAATTGTCGCATCTTTCCTAGTTTTTATCAGCGAATCGATCGTGCAAATAGTAGCTCGACAAACTGGTAATCTAGAGCCAGGACTGCTATCGATTTGGCGGCTGTTTAGCTGGCCTACCGCATTAGTAATCATTGCATCTGCGATCGCCTTTATTTATCGCTTTGGCCCCAGCCGCTGGACTAGGGGAACGCCCATCATGCCAGGAGCGATCCTCGCCTCCGTCGCTTGGGCGATTGTATCGGCTGCATTTCGCCTTTACGTATCTAATTTCGGCAATTACAACGCCGCCTACGGTGCTGTCGGTGCGGCGATCGTATTAATGCTATGGCTCAACTTATCTTGTTTGGTAATGTTATTTGGCGCACAGTTAAATGTTAGCGTAGGGGAAGCGATGCGACAGAGAATTTAAACTTTAACAAATGCTATGACACATGAACCTGACAGTAAAGCTGCTACGCTACAACGCCTTCGCCAGATTAGCCACGTACTCGACAATGCTATTGCCGTTCCCGGTACAAAATATCGCGTCGGTCTCGATCCGATTTTAGGATTGTTACCGGGCGGAGGAGATACCCTGACAGCATTTTTCTCTGCATACATCGTCTGGGAAGCAGCTCGAATGGGATTACCAAGAGAATCTTTAGTGCGAATGGTTATGAATATTCTCTTCGATACAGTAGTGGGTGCTGTGCCAATAATAGGAGACTTTTTGGATGTTACGTGGAAAGCCAATGTGAAAAACCTGCAATTATTGGAAACTCACTTAGCTTCCCCCATCGCAAGTAAAAAGGTAGATAGAGTATTTCTGATCTTCCTTACAATTGGATTGCTCCTATTTGTGGCAGCGCTAACTTACGTTAGCGTGATAATATTTAGATTGCTGCTAATGCTCTTCACGGGCAACTGAGTTGATTTGATATTGAACCCAAACATAGACAGACATAAAATTATGCAAGATTGGTGGCAAAGTACATTTCCAAAAGGTCGTCAAACTTTGACGATAACAGACGCCAGAGGATATCCTGTAAAAATTGCCTATGGCGAAAAAGGAACTGGTAAACCTTTATTTTTAGTACACGGTATCGGTAGCTGGAGTTACGGTTGGCATCACAACATAGAAGAACTCGCCAAACATTTTCGCGTGATTTGTTTTGATGCCAAAGGACATGGGTTTTCCGATAAACCACATTATTCAGAAGAATTGGGTCATCAAATTGTCGAAATGGAGCGAATTATTCGCGCTTTGTGCGATGAACCCGCTGTTGTAGTGGCGCAATCTTTGGGAGCTTTGATTGCACTAGCTATTGCTGAAGAAAATCCGGATCTATTGGCGCGATTAGTGCTGATTAATGTTCCCGTTTTTCCCACTCAATTGCCTAGTCTGTGGATGCGCTTGTTAGCTACTTTACCCCTCGATTTGGTGCGAGGTATAGATAGCCTGCGATTGTCATATTGGTTGTCACCATTATTGCGACAAATTGTGGCGATTGGGCGTCGGGAAGTCGTGGTCGATCCGGCAGAAATTACACCAGAAAAAGTGTACTGGGTCAGTTATCCTTATATTGAATTTCCCAATACAGTGATAAAAGTTACGGAAGATTTACAACACGCTGCCATAGAAATTGAGCGCTCGCTCAAAAACGAACCGAATATCATCCATAATATTCAAGATAATTTATTGAAAATAACTTGCCCTGTGTTAATTTTATGGGGCGAACAAGACCAATGGTTTCCCGCTGAAAATGCCAAAAAATTACAAGCACGCTTACCAAATGCGAGATTGAAAATTATTCCTAATTGCGGTCACGATGCGGCAGCAGGTTCTCCAGAGGTAGTTAATTCAGAGATTCTGGGTTTTTTGCGAGATAGCGAGTACGTATCGTTGTAATTATGCTATCGCTAAAAGCGGTTTTTCCATAAAGTTTGCCTGCAAAACCCTGGCGTAATTTTGCACTTGGACTTGACATTTTAGCTTCGCGGCGAGTGCCTCCCGTGACCGTCAGCGTAAACAAGTATGATAAAGAACGTGCAATAATGATCCCTCTGTGACCCCACGATCGCTCTCACAAATGCCCGAATCTCCCCAACCTCCTTTCGACCTCGCATCTGCCCTCAATATCGGCACGGATCTAAACTTCCAGTTGCCCGATCCAGAAGACGATCGCATTCCAGATGCTGAGTTTCAGCAGCAGGTAGATATCGCTTGGGTGGTATGCGATCGCTTCGACTTGCAAACGGAAATCTGGCGCGGGCGCATTTTACGAGTAGTGCGCGATCGCGAGAAGAAAGGCGGCGACGGACGCGGCACTGGTTTTCTAAATTGGCTCAAAGAGCGAGAAATTAACAAAAGTCAAGCTTATTCTCTGATAGAGTTAGCCAATAGCGCCGATACTCTTTTAGCTGAGGGAAAGCTCGACCCCACTGCGATTAGAAACTTCAGCAAACGCGCTTTTGTAGAAACAGCCAAATCATCCCCAGAAATACAACAACTGGTCACTGATGCAGCGCAAAAAGGCGATCGCATCACCCGCCGGGAAGTGCGCCAACTCGCTGAAGAGTGGACAGCCATGACCTCCGATTTACTTCCCGACGAAGTAAAAGCTAAAGCCGCCGATCAAACTCTTCCGCCGCGTTACCTCGCACCCCTAGTTAAGGAATTGGAGAAATTACCCGAATCTCACATCACCTTACTGCAAGAAGAAGTCGCCCAAGAACCCAGCGTCGATAAACTCAAACAGGTAACGTCAGACGCCCGCAACTTAGCCAAGTATCTCCACGCCGCCGCCCAAGTGCAAGCCATTAATCAATCATCGGTAGATGTAGAAATGGCGCTAGAAGAAGCGCTGCGGATAGGTTGTTTGAATACAGCATCCGATTTGGTCAAACAAGCGTCTCAGCTAGAACAAACGATCGCCAAACTTTACACTACTTGGAAACGTGTCGGTAGTTTGGCGGATCGGCTATATGTGGATACTGGTGCGAGTACGCCCAACTTGCGATCGCTTCTCACTTGTTTGGAAAGACTAGCGGGTGAATCGATCGAAGTCCCTCTGGATGAAAATGGCGATCGTACCGTTCGCCTGCGAATCATGGCAGATTCAGATTAAATTGGCAAACGGCAATCCTAACAATAAATTAGTCAAATTGCTTCGTTACTTAGTTAGCGGGTCAGGTTAGCGGAGCAATTTTTTCAAACTCTTCCAAATCCGAGAAAAACTAAAATAACGTCGATATTTAGTAGCAAGTTCTTTTCCTACCAAAACAAGACCTAACCAGAACAAAACTTCTGCCACAACAGCTAGAATAGTGACTAATACAGCTTTTTGTGCTAAATCTATTTGGATAAATGGCACAACAAAAATTATCGCTGCCCAAGGCAAAAAAGATCCAAAAATAATCAACATACCTAGATTTTTTAGACTCATTTCAATTACAATTAGCTTTTTTCATTTAAAGCAGAGGCGCACAAAGGTAAGCGCTCCAATACCCAGAAGTTTATAGTTGTCAAATAAACTTCTTAACTCCGCGTTCCTCTGCGAAAACCTTTGCGTTCCTTTGCGTTAAACTTAACTCTTAATTCCAGTTGTAGCAATTCCCCGAATAAATTGTCTTTGGCCTATTAAAAACAACAGCACTACTGGCACCGTAGCAATAGTCACAGCCGCCATCATCAAAGGCCAATTATTTGTAAATTGCTCCTGAAAATCTGCCAGCGCCAGTTGCACCGTTCTTAATTCAGGTCGCGTTGTAAAAACCAGGGGTTTAAACAAATCGTTCCATTCACCGATAAACGTGAATAAAAATAGGGTCACCAATGCCGGACGAGACAAAGGTAACATCACCCGCCACAGAATTTGCAGTCGATTTGCCCCATCTAATGCCGCCGCTTCTTCCAATTCTACTGGCACTGTTTGAAAGTACTGACGCAGTAGAAAAATGCCAAATCCATTCGCGGCTGTCGGTAAAATTAACGCCCAGTAGGTGTTGATAGCGTGTCCCCACTTCAACACCAAAAAAATGGGAATCACTAATAGCTGGAAAGGAATTACTAACGTTGCCAAAACAATTAAGAGCAAAGCTTGCCGTCCCCGAAATTTTAACCTTGCTAAAGCGTAGCCTGCCAAAGCTGAGGTGATAACCTGAAATCCAGTTACCGCTAAAGCAACTAAAGTTGAATTGGCAAAAGCGAGGAGAAAGTTTCCGCGCTGCCATGCCTGTCGATAATTTTCCCATGTCCAGTCCTTTTGCCAAGAAGCTAAACTGGGTGTTGTCCCGGTGGGGGCAAAGGAGATGAGAAAGACTGCGAAAAGCGGCAGCAGTACAATAATGGCACTAATTACAAGCAATACCGGAATTAGCCATTTTAGGAGGCGATTCCAGAACAGGAATGGCTCTGTTGGCCCACTTTGCGGATAAGCGATCGGCGACTGAGTTTCGCAATTTTGCTCAGACATCTATCTCTAAAAGAAGGATTTGCATACAATACAGTCTAGGTATTAATTCCGATTCTCTCACTCAGGCTAGATTCTAGTCTGGCAGATTGTCGGTCATGATAAGGTAAGTCAAATGGGTTACTTTGACCAAAAAACCCGCCCTTTTTGGCAATTCTGGTAAATTGGATTTAAATTGCGAGTGAGGGTTTCCCAGGCCCCCTTTTAGCCTCGCGTCGATTTTGGATCGACACAATATCTACCAACAATGTTGAGGAGACAAGTCACGTATGCCGCAGCTTGAGGCCAGTCCAGCAATTGACTTTCACAATGAAACGTATAAAGACGCCTACAGCCGCATCAACGCGATTGTAATTGAAGGCGAACAAGAGGCCCACGAAAATTACCTTCAACTGGCTGAACTGCTGCCGGAACATAAGGAACAATTAATTAGCCTTGCCAAGATGGAGAGTCGTCACAAAAAAGGGTTTGAAGCCTGTGGGCGCAATCTCCAAGTGACACCGGATATGGAATTTGCCCGTCAGTTCTTTGCCCAACTGCACCAAAATTTCCAAGTTGCACTGCCAGAAGGGAAGATAGTCACTTGTTTGCTGATTCAATCTCTGATTATCGAATGTTTTGCGATCGCCGCCTACAACATTTACATCCCAGTAGCCGACCCCTTTGCCCGTAAAATTACTGAAGGTGTTGTAAAAGACGAATACTCTCACCTTAATTTCGGAGAAGTTTGGCTAAAAGAACATTTTGCAGAATCTAAAGCCGAGTTGGAAGAAGCCAACCGTCAGAATCTACCTGTAGTCTGGAAAATGCTGAACCAGGTAGAAACCGACGCCCGCGTACTGGGTATGGAAAAAGAAGCCTTGGTCGAAGACTTCATGATTCAGTACGGAGAAGCTCTGAGTAATATTGGTTTTACGACCCGCGATATTATGCGGATGTCAGCATACGGTTTGGCAGCTGCCTAAATTGGGAGTGCCTTTCCAAGTGCTTCGGCTTTAGTGTTGAGTGCTGAGTGCCGACTAAAGAAGATAACACAAAACTTTTACCGCCGATTAGTCGATCGCTGCACTAATCGGCCATTTTGTGTAGTATTTTTAAGGGTCAGTAACAATTTTTCATTCCTCTCACCTTACTCAAGCTCGACTAAAGGTCTGCTTTAAGCAATTCATGTTTGGTCTTATCGGTCACCTTACCAGTTTAGAACACGCCCAAGCAGTAGCCAGAGACTTGGGCTACCCGGAATATGCCGATCAAGGGTTGGATTTTTGGTGTTCTGCCCCGCCCCAAATCGTCGATACGATTAAGGTTACGAGCATTACCGGTCAAACAATCGAAGGTCGGTATGTAGAATCTTGCTTTTTGCCAGAAATGCTGGCAAATCGCCGGATTAAAGCAGCTACCCGCAAAATAATCAACGCGATGGCTCACGCCCAAAAGAACGGTATCAATATCACGGCTTTAGGTGGTTTTTCTTCGATTATTTTTGAGAACTTCAACCTGAACCAAATTACCCAAGTCCGCAATATTAAGCTAGAATTTGAGCGTTTTACTACGGGCAACACCCATACGGCTTACATCATTTGTCGGCAGGTGGAGCAAGCATCGAAAAAAGTAGGCATTGAGCTGTCCAAGGCAACGGTAGCGGTTTGTGGCGCGACCGGTGATATTGGCAGTGCCGTTTGCCGATGGTTGAACGATCGCACGGATGTGGCAGAATTATTGCTGATCGCTCGCGATCGCGAGCGACTGGATACTTTGCAATCAGAACTGGGTAGGGGCAAAATTATGGCCTTAGAAGAGGCGCTACCCCTAGCCGATATCGTAGTTTGGGTAGCGAGTATGCCCAAGGGCGTGGAAATTGACCCCACCACACTCAAGCAACCTTGTCTGCTCATTGATGGTGGCTATCCCAAAAACCTGGGCACTAAAATCCAGCATCCCGGTATATACGTCCTCAATGGCGGTATTGTGGAGCATTCCCTCGATATAGAGTGGAAAATCATGAAAATCGTCAATATGGACGTGCCCGCACGCCAATTATTTGCCTGTTTTGCTGAATCGATGCTACTGGAATTCGAGAAGTGGCACACCAACTTTTCTTGGGGACGAAATCAGATTTCCGTGGCAAAGATGGAGCAAATTGGTCAAGTTTCGGTCAAACACGGATTTCAACCGCTGTTGTCATTTTGACTTTAACTGAGGGCAGGGTATGGCCCTGCCCTCAAGTAAACTGGAATTGTCTGATTCTCGATCGCTCTACATCACAAAACCACCTGTAAAGCGGAGACTGCTTTCAATCTCACTAAGAGATGTCACATCTTTTACAACAGCAACTAAATCACTTGCTGCTAAGCTTTGCGAAAAGCTATCGCGGCTGAGAATAATATCCAAATTTCCATCAGACATACTAAAGTAGTAATTATTCAACCCTCCTGCTAAGACAATCTCATCCTTTCCGATTTCAAAGTTGTCGATCGCAGCAAAGTCAGCATTACCGCCACCTCGATAAAAAATTACAGGAGGAGGTATTTTACTTTCCGTCTGTAAGCGCCCTAAAACGAAGATATCTTTACCGTTTCCACCAATCAAAACATCGGCTTCCCTCACACCTAAACTATAAAAATCCAAACACTGTCCGCCTGTCGGAGTACCCCCAATCACACATGGGCCTGGAGAAATATCTACTCCGTAAATCTCATCTCGCTCCCCAAAACCAATAACGGTATCGTTCCCATTTGTACCGCTGAAAATCCCTGTCCTACCTTCAAATTGTCCAGATTTGATGTAGTGTTCCAGCGCAGATTCAAAATTACCAGCTTCTACGGCTGCCGCTACATCTGAATTATTTTGAAGATAGCCGAATTCATTGAAATTTGTCCCCGAACGGCTTTCCGCTCTGCCAAACTCTAGGTAGTGTGCCAGACCAGAAGTCAAAGTGCCAGCTGCAACTGCCGCTGCTACATCGGGGTTTTTTCGCAGATAAAACTCCTCATCAAACAACAAACTTGCTCTGCGACCTTCTGTTTCTCCAAATTCGATAAAGTGCTGCAAACCAGATTTGAAAGCGCCAGTTTGTACTGCTGTTTTTACGTCGGGATGGCTTTCTAAATAAAAATGCTCGTCATAGAAAGGCGATACTCGAACGCGACCTTCCATTAACCAAAACTTTTGAAAATGTGTCAATCCAGATTGAAAAATACCTACATCAACGGCAGCTTTAACATCGGGGTAATTTGTTAGGTAAAAATCTTCGCTAAATACGACAAAACTCACAATGACTCCTGAAAATACACTAACAACGGAAGATAGAGTTATAATTAATTCCGAACAAGTATCTTCAAGATGGTCTTTATTTTGGAAAAAATGCTGGCTGGCAAAAATGTCCGCATTATAAATGGCGATGGCGGCGGTCTAAAGATTGACCCGCTCAAAGGCGAAGGGTTTCTGTAGCGCCTGTTTGAGGGCGATCGCAAATTAGCTGAGTTTCTGGACAACTTACAGGTTACGATTTGGAAAGAGTCTACACAGAGTCGATCGAGTTCTAAACGTGGCCGAAACATCCCGCAAACCTTTACTACTAGACTTTGAAAAGCCCTTGGCAGAGCTGGAAACCCGCATTGACCAAATTCGCCAACTCGCGTCGGAAAATGGGGTCGATGTCACCGAGCAAATTCGCCAGTTAGAAGCACGCTCGGTGCAACTTCGTCAAGAAATTTTTAGCAGTTTGTCACCGACGCAGAAGTTGCAACTGGCGCGTCATCCCCGTCGTCCCAGTACGCTAGATTACATTCAGGCGATGACCGATGAATGGATCGAACTGCACGGCGATCGTGCTGGTTCCGACGATCCGGCTTTGGTGGGCGGTATTGCCAACCTCGCTGGGCATTCTGTGGTGATGTTAGGCCATCAAAAAGGCCGCGATACTAAAGATAACGTTCTGCGTAATTTTGGTATGGCTTCTCCGGGCGGCTATCGCAAAGCAATGCGGTTGATGGAACACGCCCATCGATTTGGAATGCCTATATTGGCGTTTATTGATACTCCCGGTGCTTCCCCGCGTGCAGAAGCAGAAGCTTTGGGCCAAGGAGAGGCGATCGCTTACAATTTGCGGGAAATGTTTCGCCTCGACGTTCCCATTATCTGCACCGTGATCGGCGAAGGCGGTTCCGGCGGTGCTTTGGGTATTGGTGTGGGCGATCGACTCTTAATGTTTGAACATTCAGTATATTATGTCGCCAGCCCAGAAGCCTGCGCTTCTATTCTCTGGAAGGATGCCAGTAAATCGACCCAAGCAGCTGAAGCTCTCAAAATTACAGCTTGGGATTTGAAAAATATCGGCATTCTCGATCGGCTTTTACCCGAACCCCTTGGTGGGGCACATTCCGACCCTCTCAAAACTGCCGCTACTCTCAAGCAAGCTCTTCTTTACCACTTAGAAGAACTCAGCCAAATGACTCCCCACGAACGTCGGGAATTGCGCTATCAAAAGTTCCGTCGCATTGGCATTTTTAGCGAAATATCTGCTTAAAAATTCCGTATAGAGATGGTATAATAAAAATTGTTACAATTGTTAACACATCTTTCATTTTGAGCGGACTCAAGCTGGGTAAGGTTGTTTGCCGAAAGCAAACACTCAGAAGTGATGGGATGTTCCATCCAAACTTGCAAACATTCAACTAATGAGTGCTTCAACTGATAAACGCGCCCTGATTACTGGGGCAAGCAGCGGGATTGGCAAGGCAACAGCTTTGGCGTTTGCTAATGCTGGCATTAACGTAGCGTTAGTGAGCCGCTCCTACGAAAAATTGGTGGCGGTGGCCGAACAAGCTCGCACCTCTGGGGTGGAGGCCAAGCCTTACGCTCTAGACCTGGCAGAAATTGAACAGGTAAAAGATCGGATTGGCGCGATCGCAGCTGACTTTGGCCCAATTGACATTCTGGTCAACAATGCGGGCATAGGATACACAGGTAGTTTAAGGGACACACCCTTGTCTGACTGGCAGAGGGTAATAGACCTTAATCTAACTAGCGTTTTGCAGTGCATTCTGGGCATATTACCAATGATGCGCGATCGCCGCTCTGGCATCATCATCAATGTTGTTTCCATTGCCGGTCAACAAGTATTTCCCGGTTGGGGAGCTTACTGTGTCAGTAAATTTGGCCTGATGGCTTTATCCAAAACCCTAGCGGCAGAGGAACGGGAGCGCGGCATTCGCGTAACGGCAATCTGTCCGGGTTCCGTAAATACCCCCATTTGGGATACCGACACAGTTAAGGCTGACTTCGATCGCTCAGCCATGTTAACCCCCGAAATTGTAGCGCAGTCAATTTTACAGACGGCACTACTACCAGAACAAGCAGTAATTGAAGAGTTAACGCTCTTAGCCAGTGCTGGAATTCTCTAGATTGCTGCTTTAACTTTTACCCGATCGCATTACTTTAATTAAGGCTTATCATGACTATCGCTTCCTCCAACGGCTCTAATGGCTCTACCTCTCTTTCCGTGAGTTCCAATGGTATTATCAACGTCCCTACCCGCCCCGATCGCAACACCTTGAACGGTCGCGAACCCAACTTACACCCACCTACACAAGAAACCCAAGAGAAAATGATGGAAGCCATAAGGACGATCCTGTTGGGAGTGGGAGAAGATCCGGAACGGGAAGGCTTGCTTAAAACACCCAAGCGAGTCGCAGAGGCGATGCGGTTTCTCACCAGCGGCTACAATCAATCTTTAGAAGAAATCGTCAACGATGCCATCTTTGATGAAGGTCACAACGAGATGGTTCTAGTCCGCGATATCAATTTCTTCAGCCTTTGCGAACACCATATGCTGCCCTTTATGGGTAGAGCTCACGTCGCCTACATTCCCAACCAAAAAGTTGTGGGCTTAAGCAAACTGGCACGCATTGTGGAAATGTACTCCCGTCGCTTGCAGGTACAAGAACGTCTCACTCGCCAAATTGCCGAAGCAGTTCAGACTATTCTAGAGCCCAAGGGAGTTGCCGTTGTTATGGAAGCCACCCATATGTGTATGGTGATGCGCGGTGTCCAAAAGCCCGGTTCTTGGACAGTCACCAGTGCAATGGTCGGTGTTTTCCAAGAGGAGCAAAAAACTCGCGAAGAATTCCTTAACTTGATTCGCCATCAACCAGCTTTCTTTTAGGCACAAGCGCGTTGAAAAAATATCTGAGTAGAACTTTTTTAAGTGTCTAAATAACTCAAGTTGCTAGTTATATTGTTGAGGAAAGGTTTGTCAGATGTCAGTCGCCAATCTTTATTTACTACTGACTGATGCCGATATATCTGCCTTTTTCCTACATTCCACCACTAACTAGCAACTTAGGTTAATACTCAATATCTTCCCATTCCCCCTATTCATCTTTACACCACCCAAAACTACGCCAACATCCATAACCGTCGGTCTGTTTTTCAAAAACAAACTCAACGAGGCTTTTGCCAGTTTTTAGACACAAACACTTTGCCAGGATATTAAAATAACAATCTCCAGATATTAAGTTTAGTTAATAATTGACAAAAATGCTTATTTATGAAATAATATTCTAACAAATATTTGTTAACCTCAAATTGTTACTAACTGGCTTGCGAGGGATTGCAAGTCTGCTTGAGGAAGATGAATAATTTCTATTTACGGCTGCACAAGTTCGCCTACCTCTTATTAGGAATAAGTGGATGGATATTACATAGCCCTGTCGCCGCACAAATCATTCCGGATAGCACCCTACCTACTAATTCCCTCGTTACGCCTAACGGAAATACTTTCAGTATAGATGGTGGAACAGCCGCAGGCAGCAACTTATTCCACAGTTTTCGGGAATTTTCGGTTCCGATTGGCAATACAGCTTTTTTCAACAACACGATCGACATTAACAACATTATTACCCGCGTCACCGGAGGGCAAATCTCCAACATTGATGGATTAATTCGCGCCAACGGACAAGCAAATTTATTTTTAATTAACCCCAGTGGCATTATTTTTGGTGCCAACGCACGCCTAGATATTGGAGGTTCGTTTCTCGCTTCCACAGCAAGTAGCCTCAAGTTTACTGATGGCACAGAGTTCAGCGCCGCTAATCCCCAAGCTTCTGGGCTGTTAACTATCAATGTTCCCATCGGATTACATTTTGGGCAAAATCCTGGCACTATTCGTGTTTCCGGGAAAGGACACAATCTAACATTGGAAAACGCTCCTGTTCCTCCGCCTGTGCAAGTTAGCGATGAAAATTCAGGGCTAAACGTCAAATCGGGTCGTACCTTAGCCTTGATTGGTGGGCCAGTAACCTTAGATGGTGGAATCCTTACAGCAGAAAGTGGGCGAATAGAGGTGGGAAGTGTAGGCCAAGGACAAGTGAATTTCAATCCAACTGAATTCGGATTGGTATTGAATTATTCGCAGGTGCAAAACTATAGAGACATTCACTTATCTAACGCCGCAATACTGAATGCTAGTGGTGGTGGGGGAAGGGGTATCCAAATAGTCGGACGGCAGGTAAAAATGAGTGATGGCTCCTTCGCCTTTACTAACACTCTTGGCTCCCTACCAGGTGGAGCGATCGATCTGTTCGCCGCAGAGTCAGTAGAATTAAACGGAGATAACTCCAACGGTATCTCTAGTGGTTTAATAAGTCAAACATTAGGGGCAGGAAATGGTGGTAATATTATGGTTTCCACCCACCGTTTAATAGTCAACAATGGCGGAAGAATAACCTCTATTCTTTTCCAAACAGGAGACGGGGGCAGCATCTCTGTAGAAGCTAATGACTTAGTAAAATTTATTGAATCTTCAAGATTTAATAATGGCGCTGCTAGCGGCATTGAATCTATGAATTTTGGTTCTGGAAATGGGGGAAATATTACCCTATTGACTCGCCGCTTCCAAATCCTCAATGGAGGAGCTTTATCAGCTATTACTAGATATTTTGGCAGGGGCGGTAATGTGCATCTGAAGGTAACAGATTCTTTAGAGGCGATTGGATTTAATAGTCGCACTGGTTTCCGGACTGCGATTTTAGCAGAAACAATCGGCCCTGGAAAAGCAGGCAATTTGACGATTGATACCTCTAGATTAATTGTTCGGGATGGAGCGCGTATCGGTGCTAGTACTATAGCTAGTGGAGCGGGGGGAATTTTAACTGTAAATGCGTCTGAATCTATTGAAGTTAAAGGGGTTGCTAGTGGAACCTCGCTGATTAGCTTGCTATCTTCATCAGCTTTATCTAATACTCCAGCGCAAAAATTTTATGGATTACCTATAGTTCCTTCTGGAGATGCTGGAAATGCCACTATTAATACACCGAGACTGATTGTTTCTAACCAAGCTCTAGTTGGTGTAGATAATCAAGGCTATGGCGAAGCAGGCGAGCTGAAAATAACAGCAGGGCAGATTGTTCTGGATAAAGGAAGGTTAACTGCTGCTAGCGCATCTGGAGGAGGAGGTAATATGAACCTCCTGATTGGGGATTATGTGTTTCTACGCAATAACAGTCAAATTACAGCACAAGCGGCTGGGTCTGGTAACGGGGGTAACATGACTATTAATTCCCCGTTTATTGTTGCTATTAAAAATGAAAATAACGACATTATCGTCAATGCTTCTGCTGGTAATGGGGGTAGGATAAATATAACTGCTAAAGGAATTTTTGGTTTAGTGCAAACTCAGGGTTCTCTGAATAACTTTCTTAGCGAGATCAATGCTAGTTCTCAAACGGGGATTGATGGATTTGTGGAAATTAGCACCCCGAATCTAAACCCTACTTCGGGATTAGCGGTATTGCCAGAAAAAGTTTCCGATCGCAGTAACCTTGTGGTTTTCAGGTGTGGTGCAGCGAGTGGCAATTCGTTTAGAGTTACCGGACAGGGCGGTTTACCGGTAAATCCTTACGACGCTCTCAGCAGTTGGTATAATACAGCACGAGTTTCCGATGTAGAAACAGTCGATCGACAAAGCGATCGAGCGGGGGAACGGGAACGGAAACGAATTTCTCTTTCTCCAAGGACAAACGATCGAGCGCCTATTGTGGAAGCGACGGGATGGGAGATCGATCGAAAAGGTGAAGTACAATTAGTGGTGAATGAAAAGGCTGCGATCTCTGCTGCTTCTTGGGATAATAAACTTAATTGCGGTATCTGATCGAGCGGTTTGGCTATATTACTCAACTGCCACTCCAGTTCCTAATTTCTCAAACAATTGCGCTACTTTATGTAAGTCTTTATCTCCAGGAGAGCGCTCGACACCGCTGGATAAATCGATACCGTTGGGTTGAACGTGACTGAGGGCTGACAATACGTTATCAGGCGTCAAACCACCGGCGAGCAACCAAGGGCGAGTAAGAGTGTATCCTGCTAAGGTAGCCCAATCTAGTGTTGTGCCAGTACCGCCCAACTGAGTGGGATGGTAGGCGTCAAGCAGAAGCGTATCAACTGCATCCGTGTAGGTGTCTGCTTGAGATAATGAATCGGTTGTCTGCACTCTCAGCGCTTTGATAACTTCTACATCTGGTAGAAGCTGGCGTAATTTTTGGCAGAATTGGGGAGATTCATTGCTGTGCAACTGAACGCCATTCAATCCAGCTGCATTAACTATTTGACAAATTTCATCAATTGTGTTGTTGGCAAATACACCAATACGATCGACATTTACCGACAATCGATCTACCACCGCCCGGATCTGTGTAGGAATGACGTAACGGGGAGAAGTGGGGACACAAATAAAGCCGAGAGCGGTTGCTCCCAGTCGGGCGATCGCATCTCCTTGTTCCGGCTTAGTAATTCCGCAAATTTTAACCCGCATCAACGCTACTCCATCACCACCAGTGCAATTTGTATCAAAAGTTTGAGTTTATGTTAACTCTTAAAACAGATTCTTGTTATTTGGTAAGCGCTTCTTATAATTTTTGTTGTTGTTTAGTAAAGCAGGAAAGATAGTTTGCTTAACTTAACTTTACTTGCGGCTGTCGTGGAATCTGCCGTCCCCCGCACACTGAACTGGACTCCGGCTGTGGGACTTGTGATGATTTTATGCAACTTGCTGGCGATCGCGATCGGTCGCTTCGCCATCCAACACCCTGGTAGTGGCCCGGATCTTCCCGTTGGCAAACCAGCGCTGTTCAGGAATTTTACAATACCGGAATTGCTTGCTACAGCAAGTTTCGGCCACATATTGGGTGCCGGAGTCATTCTGGGACTGACCAACGCAGGTATCCTTTAAAAGTAAATCTTCCAGACCCTCAGCTGTGCGATCGGTAGCTGAGTGGGAAAATGAAAATGTCAGTTTCTCAATTAAGGAGAAAAATCTTGATTAACTCAATGATACTTGCAGCTGCACAGTCTACCGTTCCCGCAACACCGTCCTGGTCTCTGAGTATTGGCCTAGTGATGATTATTTGTAACATCCTTGGAATTGCGATCGCTCGCTATGCTACCCAGGAGCGAGGAAGTCAACCCTCTTTAGGGCCGATTGGTATTCCTCAGTTGATTGCAGGTACTTGCTTTGGTCATATCTTAGGAGCAGGAGTAATTTTGGGATTGACCAACGTTGGATCTCTCTAAATTCCATCTGTGACGATAAGCCGTCAATTATAACTAATTGCCGCATTAGTCAGGCGCTGTCTTCATTTTGGCTCATCACCATTTGGGGCAGCGTCACCATAACATTACTTATGAGAGGGAAAAAGCTAACAAAAAATTAAAAAAAAATTGTAATCTAATCCGAAGAAGTATTGCAGCAGGTCGCTCGTCAATAAAAGTTCCGACCCTTGAGAGACAGACTTTAAACAAAGTAGCGTTTATCCTAGTTTAGATAGCACTGTATTGAATCGCATGAGTAGTAACGCAATTAATTACGAGCGTAGCAATTAGTTTGATAAAACAGTAAAGGAAAATTTTTTATGCAGGCAGGCTGGAGAATCGGAACTATATTTGGAATTCCACTATACATTGACCCATCGTGGCTAATTATATTGGGTATTTTCACATTTGCGAACGGGTATAACTTGCAAGAAGCTTATCCACAATGGAAATTGGTTACGGTCTGGGGGATTGGCTTTTCGATCGCTATACTCCTGTTTGCCTCGGTACTGTTGCACGAGTTGGGTCACAGTTTGGTAGCGCGATCGCAGGGTATTAAGGTTAGCTCAATTACCCTGTTTCTTTTTGGTGGAATTGCTTCGATCGATCGAGAATCTCAAACACCTGGTTTGGCTTTTCAAGTAGCGATCGCAGGGCCTTGCGTGAGTATAATCTTGTTTGGGTTACTGAATCTGCTAAGTTATCTATTGCCAGCGTTGAGTCCCGCTGAAGTTTTAGTTGCACATTTGGCTAATATCAATTTAGTGTTAGCTTTGTTTAACCTCATTCCCGGTCTTCCGTTGGATGGCGGACAGATTTTGAAAGCAGCAGTATGGAAGCTCAAAGGCGATCGCTTTCAAGGTATCCATTGGGCAGCCCGCACCGGACAAATTTTAGGATGGGCAGCAATTATCTTTAGCGGTTTGAGTTACATAATCACATCAGAACCCGGTATACTTTGGATTGGGTTACTGGGCTGGTTTGTCTTGCGGAATGCCAGCGCTTACGACCAAATTACTAACTTGCAAGAAAGCTTGTTGCAGCTAACAGCCGCAGACGCTATGACGAGAGAATTCCGCGTTATCGATGCAGATATGACGCTGCGCCAATTTGCAGACGATTACCTCCTGCAAGCCACCCAGCCGGAGGTTTACTTTGCGGCCTCGGACGGTCGCTATCGTGGTCTGGTCTCGCTGGATGATTTTCGGGCGCTGGAACGCAGCGAGTGGGAGACTCAGACAGTTCGCAGTATTGTCAAGCCTTTGGATGCGATCGAGACTGTGGAAGAAAAGACACCCTTGGTAGAAGCGATCGAGCGCATAGAAAGCGACAAATTATCCAGAATTACAGTCCTTTCACCCGCAGGCGCAGTCGCTGGGATTATCGATCGCGGCGATATTGTGCGAGCAATGGCCCAAAAGCTGAACATCAAAATATCAGAGGTTCAAATCAAGCGGATCAAAGAAGAAGGTATCTATCCCCCCGGATTACCCATTCCAGCGATCGCCTCAGCAGCCGCAGAGTCAGTCCCTACGCAAACTAAGGAACCCCTCTCAATCTCAAAAGCTACGGACTAGGGGCTAGGGTGCTCTTTTGTCAACAACTGATGATTATTTAATTGCCAAAAATGCGCTAATTATGGCAAGGGATCGTATATTAGTAAGGTGATTGCAAATCTATTTGTTTCAGATTTCAGATTTGCTAATGCTGCGGACAAGCTGCTCTTAGCTTGCTTCTCTGAAGGACTAAGCCCACTCTCAGGCCAGACATTAACGAAAAATTTGAAATGGCAAATCTAAAATCTGAAATTCTCAGTAAATACGCTTTGGCTTCTATGGCAAGAGGTATTAAAAATGCAACTTTTTTTCCTCATCCCTCTGGCAATAGTGCCAGTCGCACTATTCATCTTTAAAAATTCGGCTGATGAAATGGCCTATCTCTCAGCTGCCATTTCAGTTGTGGGCTTAATTTTGAGTTTAGTTTTAGCACCTTGGCAGATTCAGATATTTCTTTTAGCTGTTGTGGCGATCGCGACCAGAAAACTTTGGTTGTCAGCGCAGCGCCAAGAGGAATCTCTGCCAGAAAAGGACATCAAGCTCAGTTATCGGGGCCTCAACTACGAACATAATCCTCCGGAAGTTAAACTGACTGGAGATGAGATTAAAGGAAAATATCGCGGTCAAGTTTGGAAATCTCCGATCGTAGAAGAACCAACTATAATTGAGCCAACCTTTACGCTCAAGTATCGAGGCGCTAGCGTTAACTATCAAAAATCAGTCACGGGAGCGATCGCACAGACTGATGTTCGGGAAAAACCTCCCGCATTGGCTGCTCCAAAATTGCCTGCCATTCTAACTCGGACAGAGCCTGCATCTGAAATTCAACCTGAAAACAACGCGCAGCCGCAGCAATCAATTCCTCCACAACAATTTGGATCGGGGCTTCTGCCCGTTGAATAATAGGGATGTCGATCGGTGGCGGTATAGCAGTCTCAAACACTTGGGCAAACAAGATGGGATCTTGCTGTAAGCGTATGGAACCGTGCTGCAAAATAGCATTACCGCGATAAAGTTGAGCGCTACCGATCAACTTGGATTTATCTGCTAATACTAAATCGGCAGCGGTGGCTGTGCCAAAACAATTGGGGTTGTGAATATAGCCGCGTCCAGCCAAACCGTAGTGTAACTCGATGCCGAGCGATCGCCAACCCGCAATCAAAAATTCGCAAAGGTGTTGATAAACTTGGGTGCGACTGCCACTCACTCCAGAAGTAACCACAGTGTAAGTTAAATCTCCTTGGTGCAGGACAGCTCGCCCACCGGTAGGACGCCGTACCAGTTCGATCGGTTGTCCTTGCCAAGTCAGGTGCTGCCAAAATTGCGGCCACTGACGCTGATGATAGCCTAAAGAAATAGCCGGTGGATTCCAAGTGTAAAACCGCAAAGTGGGAGGATGGACACCTTGACGGTGCTGTTCGAGCAACCACAGATCGATCGCCATCTGCACTCTACCCGAAGCTTCAAACAGAGGTATTAAACGCCAAACAGGTTTGTCAATAATCATCAGTCAGTTCTAATAATTTCAGATTTCAAATTTTAAATTGCAGATGCAAATAAAATTGCAATTTAAAATTTGAAAAATTTGCATAACCGATGACTATTGACCGAATTGTTCCTGCAAAAATTCGTCGTTATTATCTGCGATCGTAGCCACAATCGTAATAGCACGAGAAACTTCACCGGGGGAAAGCTCAGCCACAGTACGAGATGTTATGACAACAACTTGCTCGTTTACTATTGCGAAACGAGCCTCAAAAGTCTCAGCCCCGTTCATTTCCAAAAGCTTACGCATCAATTGCGTTTCGTTTTTAGCAGGTAAGTTTAGCACCGAAGACCACACAGTCAAGGTGTCATTATCTGTCGAACCGGTGAGATGTACAAACACTTCAACAGTACCGTACTTAAACTTCCAAATCTGACCGGCCTCCGTTTGGCTGACCATTGCACTGTCTTCCTGTGCCATGCTGGAGATGACGGTTTGAATCACCTCAACGTAATCTATTCCCGTTGTTTCCTCCAGAAGCTCGTCTACTAGCTCGTTGCTGGCTAAGGTTTGAGTAGCAACCGTTTGCGGATCTGGCTGGTAGCTGGTCATAAAAATTTCTCTTTGCGCTTCGTTTGGGTGTGCCTCAACCAAATTTATCGCTTCTGGGTATCCTCTGGCGCACGATCGCGAGACTAAAGATCGCTTTTGAGTGGTAGATATATATAGACATCTCCAAAAATTATGGTGGGGTAGGCATCCTGCCTACCTTTGAGATTCTATTGGAGGAGATGTCTAATGAATGAGAACTGTTATCCGATTCCCTCGATCGATCGCCATTCTAAGCAGTAGCTTTCTTCGGCTTGTCAGAAGGGGGATTTAAGCCGCTCAAGAACATGGGGACAAATTTTTCCATAAATGCCTTTGGATCGCGGTTCCAAACTCGCTGAGCTACCTCTAGCCTAGTAAACTGCAATTCGGGTGCGAGTAAAGTTTGGGGTATGCGTTCCATCAGGTATTGGGGACGTTCCCACAGGGGCATAGTGTTGGCTATTTCCAGCAGGTTTTCCAAACGGCGGAGTTCGGCACCCAGGACAATATCCATACCTGACTCGTAAGCTGCTTGTTCGATCGCAGCATATTTCCGCTTAGCTTGCTCAACTTTTTGTCGGTGTTCCGGACTTTTGTCGGCTAGTTGCGCCAGCCATCGATTGCCCCAGCGAACGTGACCCGCTTCTTCTGGGAAAATGCGCTCAATAGTTTCCCTAATTTTCACATTTTCCTCTGTCTGAGGAGCGTCTTTGAGCGCGTGTATGTGGGCAGAGAAATATTCGCAACCTCTTTTTTCAGTAACGTTAATGGCAGCTAGAGAAGAAATTACAAAATCGTCTCTATCTTTGGTTGGATCTTTCTGGTCTTTATCTAGCAGACGCTCAAATTCGTTGATATAGGAAGTACCGGGGGGCGTATTTACCTTCGCTCCCAGATCTACCAACAGGTCTGTTAACCACATAGCATGACGCGCTTCGTCACAGATGTGATGAGAGAGGTCGCGGATCAGTTCTGCCGGTTGTCCGTCCAGTTCTTCGATTACTTCCGTGAGGTCTTTGCAGCTGCGCTGTTCGCTGTAGCGGTAACGGTTGAGGGTGATTAAATGCACTTCGCGATCGCTCACTACTTGCTTCATTATTTCGCGAGCGCCAATGCTATTTCGCAGCTTACGCGGGTATGCAACTGTCATAAATATTTATTGCGTTTTATGAACAACTGTTTCGATCCTAACTCAGGTTTTTATTTACGAATCGAAGCTAGGGGAAAGAGGTTAGGGGTTAGGGGAAAGAGGTTAGGGGAAAGAGGGAAAGGGGGAAAGAGGGAAAGGGGGTGGAATTAAAAATGTCCTAAATGATGAGGGCGGTTGCTATGCAAAAAACCACCCGATCGCGATCGAGTGGCTTAGGCATTTATAACTATTGTGCGGGGGAGGGAGGGGGAGAGCGGGAGAATTAATCTTTTCCCTTTTCCTTCTCCCTCTTCTTTTTGACTTTTGACTTTTGACTTTTGACTTTCTTAGCAATCGTAGTAGAGAGAGAACTCATAAGGATGAGGACGCAGACGCATCGGGTTGACTTCCTTATCCAGTTTGTAAGAAATCCAGGTTTGCAGGAGGTCTTCGGTGAATACGCCACTTTCAGTCAAGAAAGCGTGGTCTTTTTCCAAAGCTTCCAAAGCGCCTTCCAAAGAACCGGGGGTGGAAGGAACCTTCGCCAATTCTTCTGGACTCAGTTCGTAGATATCCACATCCAGAGGTTCGCCTGGGTCAATTTGATTCTTGATCCCGTCTATCCCGGCGCAAAGCATGGCAGCAAAGGCCAAGTATGGGTTACAAGTAGCATCCGGACAGCGGAATTCCAAGCGCTTCGCTTTGGGATTGTTGCCGGAGAGGGGGATGCGGATGGAAGCAGAACGGTTACCTTGGGAGTAAGCCAAGTTCACTGGTGCTTCAAATCCAGGTACTAACCGTTTGTAGGAATTGGTGGTGGGGTTGGTGATTGCCAAAAGTGCAGGAGCGTGCTTGAGTAAACCACCGATATAATGCAATGCCATTTGGCTCAAGCCAGCATATCGATCGCCTGCAAACAAAGGTTGTCCGTCTTTCCAGATGGATTGGTGGGTGTGCATACCGGAACCGTTGTCTTGGAAGAGGGGTTTCGGCATGAAGGTGACGGTTTTACCGTATTTTTTGGCAACGTTTTTGATGACGTATTTGTAAGTCATCAAGTAGTCGGCTGCTTCTACCAAGGTTGCAAAACGAATACCCAGTTCGTTCTGACCGCCTGTAGCTACTTCGTGGTGATGCTTTTCAATTGGTACACCGCACTCTGCCATTGTCAGCAGCATTTCCGTCCGCATATCTTGCTGGGTATCGGTGGGTGGAACTGGGAAGTAACCTTCTTTGTAGCGAGGCTTGTAGGCAAGGTTACCGCCAGCTTCTTCTTTGCCAGAATTCCAACGACCTTCTACTGAGTCTAGGTAGTAGTAGCCTTTGTTTTCGGTTTGGTCGAAACGAACATCATCGAAGATGAAGAATTCAGCTTCTGGGCCAAAAAAGGCCACATCGCCGAGGCCGCTGGAAATCAGGTAATCTACTGCTTTTTGGGCAATGGTACGGGGGTCGCGGTTGTAGGGTTGGTCGGTACGGGGTTCCTTGATGCTACAAATCATGCTCAAGGTTTTTTCTTTCATGAATGGGTCGATCCAGGCTGTGGTGGGATCTGGCACCATTGTCATGTCGGATTCGTTGATGGCTTTCCAACCCCGAATGCTGGAACCGTCAAAGGGTACACCGGCATCAAAGGAGCTTTCGTCAATTTGGTTGTAATAGAACGAGCAATGCTGCCAGATTCCTGGCATATCGATGAATTTCAGGTCGATAATCTTGATGTCTTGTTCTTTAATCAATTGCAAGACTTCTTCGGGGGTCTGGGGCATGGAATGGCTCCTTCAATTTTTGTACTTGCTTAAGTCTGGATACTGATGATGAGCGGTAGTGAAGGGTCAGGTCAAGGGGAGTAAAACTTAAATTTTGTTTAATTTACCGTTGAACTGAACGGGATAACTTTGCCTGAGTCGAACTGACACTAAAAAATAACTGCTCTTGCCTTTCCAGTCTGGGGCAACTTTGGCCTTGGGAGAGGAGGGACTGAGCTATGTGAGGTTTTAGCCTGTGCTGCTAAAGGCAGCTCTCCCGTGATTAACGCCTAAAAGCTCATAGTACCTGCATCATCCTAAAGACAGAGCAGACAATATTTTGTATTTTTAGCTACAAATTTTTTGTATTGTAGGACGACAAAATTTAGAAAAAGTTAAAATTTGTAGCTAAATTGACAGAATGCTGTTTTGCGAGTCGGTTTGACCTGTAGAATCGTATCAATAACTACAGTTTATCGTGGCAATAACAATGGCTTTTAAGATGCAGGCAGATTTCGATCGACAAGAAGCGCTCCAATATCGTGCGGGACAGCGTGTGGAACTGAAGCAGCGTCCGGGTGTTGTTTATACGATCGCAGAATACGACCCGATGATGGTGCCCCCGATCTGGTTGACGAATGACCCGCAGCCGCGTTATCCAGAGGAGTTGAATGCGATCCCCACTCAGGTGATGGACTGGTTCAGACCACAATTGCGCGGTAGAGTGCAGTATCCTGTTTGTCGGTTGAACGATCGCTCCAAAGAAAAAGCCCTTGTTTAATCCCGCACTCCCAAGGAATCTACTGCGCGATGCAGCTAGAGGGGGATCGTTTTGTTGTAAACTACAATCGGCTATCTATGCCACGCGGAAACGATTGTGCTTCCAGGCTGAGCTTTGTCAATGTGGAGCGTAAGCCTTGAAGGTGGCGTGCTTGTTCTGTAGTTAGTAGGACGCTCAGCACGCAGAGGTAATTGTGCAATAGCAAAACCCCCGATAGTAATCACTGGGAGAGCAATTTCATGCGGGACGCAGTAACAAATCTGATTAGAAATTACGATGTCACCGGTCGCTATTTAGACCGCAATGCCGTCGATACGCTAAAAGCTTATTTTGAGACGGGTACGGCGCGGGTTGCCGCAGCTGCTGTAATTAACAGCAATGCAGCGTCAATTGTCAAGCAGGCTGGTTCGCGGTTGTTTGAAGAACTGCCGGAATTAATCCGTCCTGGTGGAAATGCTTACACGACTCGTCGCTACGCGGCGTGTCTGCGCGATATGGATTATTATCTGCGCTATGCTAGCTATGCTTTGGTAGCAGGTGATAATAATGTTCTGGATGAGCGCGTGTTGCAAGGGTTGCGGGAAACCTATAATTCTTTAGGTGTACCGATCGGCCCCACCGTGCGCGGTATCCAAATAATGAAAGAAATTGTGAAAGAACAAGTAGAAGCAGCCGGAATCGTAAATACGGCATTTGTAGGTCAGCCGTTTGACCACATGACTCGCGAGTTCAGCGAACAGGATGTCTAATTCTGTAGGCTGAAATCGCAGCGATCGAATAAAAATCTGCCTGCACTAATAGAAAAAATAGAGCGATCGAGCTTTTTTCCCTGGTGAGGGAATGAAGTGCGATCGCTCAGTAAATTTTGGATGAAAGGATTTTGGATTGAGGCAAATGAAATAATTCATTTGGCATAATTAAGATGAAAGTAAGGGATGTAATAAAAATTTTAGAAAATGATGGGTGGTATCTTGCTAGAACAAAAGGCAGTCACCGTCAATTTAAACATCCAATTAAGTTAGGTGCTGTTACAGTGTCAGGTAAGTTGAGTGTGGATGTACCTATTGGCACGCTAAAAAATATTTGGAGGCAAGCTGGACTGGAGGAAGAAAGCTAATGCGTTACGCCATTGTAATTGAAAAAGGCGAGACAAGTTACGGGGCTTATGTTCCAGATTTACCAGGATGTGTGGCGGTTGGTGAAAGTTTGGAAGAAGTGAGGTTGCTAATCCGGGAAGCGATCGAATTTCATATTGAAGGTTTGCGGGAAGATGGTATAGACGTTTCTGAACCTACCTCTATTTGCGAATATGTGGAAGTGTAATAATTAGAGATAATTTTTAGGTATGTTGTTGCGCTTTAGCGCTAAATCGTAACAACATACCTTGGCGCGATCGCGTTATTCTTCCTCATTTTCTAACAAATGCCAAATGAGGAAACAGACATCAAGTAAAATACCTAAACCTGGAAACATTAGGTCGGCAATAGTGGCGATCGCAAATTCGATAACTGGAATTACCTTTTTTTTGATTTGTTTGGAATAGGCAGAAAATTCGGTTGATTTAATTTCTGCTTCGGGATCGGATAAAGATTTGATAGTTTGACTTTGTGGAGATTGCAAGGAAGATTTCATATTGCCTCGTCGGTTGAGTTTTTGTTTCTAAACTCATCAAACTCGGCTGATAAATGCGTTTGAAGCTAACAAATATATGCGTTTATATAACTTGTGTATAACTTTTGGGATAGTTATTTATATAAAGGTACGTAGTTGGGCTTGACGCCTCTTATACCAGGTTTGATAAGAGGGCTGAAGCCCAACTACGTACAAAGAATAAGATTAATCCCTTGAGTTATTAGCCTGCGATTTGAATCGCACGCGGGCCATATCGATCGCGTACACGCCCGATCGATCGCACAAAATGCCAAAATACAGAAAAATTGCTCGCATTCTGGCTATGTCGCGATCGCAAAAAGTTGCCCCCCAACACATAGAACGAGTTAAACAAGCGCGGAAGCGGTGCGGCTTTCCTAGCGTCCAGGCTTTCGCGACGGAAATGGGGAGAGCTTATGCTACCGCTAGCAAGTTCTTTAACGGCAAAGAAGTAGATTTTATTAATTTTGTCGAATTTAGCGAGAAACTGGGCTTAGATTGGCAAGAGATTACCAATGCCGAAGAATTGGCAGCTTCTACCCCCATTCTTAACGAGGCACAGGGGCAATCAATTTACGTTGCTAAAATGCCATCGGAAAATGCCAGTAATCAAGGAATTGACTCCAGTCGCTTTATCGGACGGGAAGCAGAACTGACCAAACTGCACCAACACACTACCCAAATAGCCAAGCCTCAACAGATAATGGATATAGGTCTTAGTGCTATCCCAAGCCAGAACTTAAATATCAATGAAAGAAATGCAAAGATTTTAAGCAGTTGCCAGGAAAAACTCTGTCAATTAAAAGCGGATCTTTATAAAGTACATGGCTCTGCGGCTAATGGAACAGTTAATATTTACCGCGAAGTAATACTTAAATTTATTAATGATATATCAGAAGCCGAAGCCTTAATTAACGATACTTTAAAAGAATAAATTTAGGAGTAAATTTATGAATAACAAAGATGACAAAAAAGATATTGCTGCTTGTGTCGCTGCCTTCATTACGCCTGCTAGCAGTGTAGCTAGTAGTGTAGCTGGTATTATTGGGCATTCTGCCTTTAAAGAAGATTCTCGTGAGATAGGTGATAGACAGGCAGAAGGAAATGCTTTAGGTAATTTGGGAATTGTTTATCAGTTTTTAGGAGAGTACCAGCAAGCAATCGCATACCTAGAGCAACATTTAGCAATTGCTCGTGAGATAGGTGATAGACAGGCAGAAGGGAATGCTTTAGGTAATCTGGGAATTGTTTATCAGTCTTTAGGAGAGTACCAGCAAGCAATCGCATACCTAGAGCAACATTTAGCAATTGCTCGTGAGATAGGTGATAGACAGGCAGAAGG
>NZ_JBHFNU010000046.1:0-53143 GCF_041929145.1 Aerosakkonema sp. BLCC-F183
AGTTTTTTCCGCTTGAAGTTGAGTCCCCCTCCGATTTCCGAGATGATTTCAGCTTGCGGGTAGAGGTTGCTGAGTGCTGCGACTTGTCGGTTAAGCTCTGGTTGCTGGGCACGACTGCTAACTCTGGCATAGAGGACGACACAAAATTTGAAATTAAATCAATCTCTCTCCAGACAGATTGAAATCGCGAAAATAAGCTGGCAAATTCCTTCTAGTCGTGCTGCAAGCTTACCATATCAAGGCGCTTTAGCTGCGATCGCGACTGGTTGTAACTGCGGTTAAAATCAAAAAGGCTAGGCCCAGACCGATCGCTATTTCCTCACTCCAGGGGACAAAATGCCACTTCAACCAGTACGCAAAACTTTGAGTTATTTGGGCAAATGCGAATAATGCTTGGACAAGAACCTTAAACAAAACATAAGCAATTGCAGCCACTCCAGCTGCTCTGATAAAAGGATTATTGAACATAATCGTGCGTTGAAAAGCTTCTGTGCAAATTATTCCCAAATTATATGCAAATTGACCACTTTCACTTCTATGTAGAGAACGCGCAGAAATGGCGTGACTGGTTTGTTGGCATCGGCTTTCAATCGCTAGGAAGCGATACCAGCAACCATACTCGCACGGAAGCAGTCAAAAGCGGGCCTGTCTGCATTCTTCTTTCTTCAGCGCTCACCTCTGCTAGCCCGGTTGCAGATTTTCTGCGATCGCATTCTCCAGGTATTGCAGATATTGCTTTTCTTGTCAATGATATTGAATCGGCGATCGCAAAGGCAGTCAGTCACGGTGTTACAGTCCTGCAACCCATCCAGTACAAACAACAAGGTGATTCCTATTTAAAGTGGGCAAAAATTGCTGCTTGGGGGTGTCTCAGTCACACTTTAATAGAGCAAATGGGAAATGGAGAATGGATAAGTGCAAATTTTTCGCCTTCTTCACCTCTTTCCGTCTCTCCCTCGCCCTTTATCGGCATCGATCATGTGGTGCTGAATGTGGGTAGTGGAGATTTGGAACGTGCGGCAACTTGGTATGAAAATGTGCTGGGATTTCGTCGCCAACAGACATTTGACATTCAAACGTCTCGATCTGGCTTGCAGAGTCAGGTAATGCTTCATCCCAGCCACTTGGTAAAATTTCCGATTAATCAGCCTTCATCTGTCAATTCTCAAATTCAAGAGTTTTTGGATATCAATGGAGGGCCAGGAATCCAGCATATCGCTTTGCAGACATCAAATCTCATACAAGCGATCGCGCAACTGAAAACCTCTGGTGTAAGTTTCATTAAAGTTCCTCGTACTTACTACACTCAGTTACAGCAAAGAGAAAGACTGCCTCTATCGCCTACAGAATTGCAAGAAATTGCCAACCACGAAATTCTGGTGGATTGGGAAGATATTTACCCACATACAAGAGAAACTGCGCCGCTATTGCTTCAGACCTTTACAAAGCCAATTTTTACGCAGCCAACTTTCTTCTTTGAGGTAATTGAGCGGCGAATCTGCTATGTTAACGGGCAACAGAAGCAAGCGCAGGGCTTTGGCGAAAGGAACTTCCGCGCCCTATTTGAAGCGATCGAACAAGAACAAATCAAGCGCGATCGAAAAGGTGAACTACCCCAACTAACCTAACGGTATAGTTGGAGCTTCTCAAGCTAAGCGATCGCAACTCTATACAAACATACAGCCCCGATGCGATCGTTGCCGATCTCAGCGAGGCTGTAGGACGTAGTTTTGAGCCAATCGCGGCCACAATATCGGGACGCGACGCATTTCCACAGCGAACCAAAGCGACAAGACAGTGCCGACTTTGCTGACCTCAGCGTAGAAAGCTAGTAACCAACCACAGGATAAACAAAGTTACCCAAGTTTGGATTACCAAAGCGACGCTTTGAGGGCTTTGCGTTGCCAAAGCGAGATTTGGAAATTGACTTTGAATCAAGGCGTTAACGAAAGCCGAAAACAGTAAGCCACCAGTCAAGCTAGACAGCGACACCACGACAGCTCGCCCCAGCTTTCCTTCCTTGCGAGAAAGGAAATAAAGGCTGACCAAAACCGCTGCGGCCAATATTCCAGATGCCGAAGGCGGGTAGTAAAAACTCAGACCGGCCAAAACCGAGAAAATACCAGCAGGCCACAAAATATCGGCCCGACTGGGAGTATCGAGCAGCCCTTGCAGCCAAGGGCTAGATTGCTTTACAGGAGCTGGCGAAGCAGGAGGGGGAGCCTGAGCTAAGCGTTCCGCAAATCGGATACCTTCCGGAACCTTTATTTTTCCTTCCTGGCGCATTCGCAGACGTTCCATCAAAATGGCATCGTAGGCTGCTTCGATCGTTTCCTGACGTTTCGGGTCGCCACTATTCTCCTGAGTCAAGCGATTGCGAGCCGCTTGAATCTCGTCGAATGTCGCGTCCTCGTTCAGTCCCAATTGTTTATAGTGATTTTCCGTACTCATTTAAAACCTCCAAGACATCCCATCTTGCCACCTATCGTTATCGACCCCAAGCTGCTTGCGGTTTTGCGCGATCTATATTCTGCCCCCACATGACTGGTCGCACGTCGCAGTTAGTTGTGATTGGTTAAAAAAGTAATTACTGCTGCAAGTAGTTTAGCCTGAGATCTGGAAAGCGATCGTTGCCTTATTTTCTCGCTCAGACCGCCAGTCAGTGCAATAACGCATTTCAAAGTCCTATCTACCCCAACAGGTCTATTAACATAGACTCACAGCCACTGCCACTAGATTTGAAACTCTCCCTCTACCCGATCCAATAGGCGGTAAATTGTTGACAGAAGAAGGAAAAGAGGTTTGTCAATCATCGAAAGTGTAGTTACTGAGTAGGGCATACTAATAATGCTGGGCTCCTATGAAATCCTTTAAAATGCTGGATACACAATAAATACGCGAATCTGTCTTCAGCCATGCTGCTGTACTCGTTCCCAAAGCTCGCATCCAGCTTTTCTGTTCGCTAGTTTATCCTCAACTTTAACTTATAACTGTAAAAGTGGTGGCCATGTCTCTCGCCAAGATTCTTGTCGTTGATGACGACCCTGCGGTCCGAAACTTAATCCAGCGCTTCTTGACTAAGCAAAATTACCAGATGGAGTCTGCTGCGGATGGTAAGACGGCCATAGCCGTGTTTGAGCAATTCAATCCAGACTTAGTAATTCTGGATGTAAATTTGCCTGACGCCAATGGCTATAACCTCTGTCAAGAAATGCAGAGCCGCACTGGTGTATTTGTGCTAATGCTAACAAGCCGGACAGACGAAGCTGATAAAATTACAGGATTTTCCAAAGGTGCCGATGACTACATCACAAAACCATTTAGTCTAAGTGAATTGGGAGTCAGAGTAGCAGCTATTTTGAAACGTCAGCGGGTCGTGACTACAGCCGAGCAACAACGTATCATAGTTGACCAATTAATGATCGATCCGGTGCGTAGGGAGGTAACGCTCAACAATCAGAGCGTACCCTTAACCGCCCTAGAGTTCGATCTGCTGCACTTTTTAGCCAGTCATCCCGGTAAAGTTTGGCGTCGTTCCGAACTGATCCAAGCTGTATGGGATTACGAATACGTTGGCGATCAACGGGTAGTTGACGTTCATGTTGGCCAAATTCGTAAAAAGCTCGGCACAGATTTACTTCAGCCAGATAAGATGATTCGGACGATTCGCGGCGTTGGCTACCAGTTTGAGGTTCCCGAAAATACAGGTGCAAGCAACCAATCTCAGCCGTGAAGTAATGAGGTTTCTGGCTCCTTGCGGGCCAGTTCCCCAAATCAACTCTTGCAATTTTAACTGTGCTGCTTGAGACTTTACCATGAAAACCGATGTCCCCCGCAGAAAGATATTAGTTGTTGATGACGACCCAGCAATCCGGAATTTAATTTATAGGTTCTTAAGCCAGAGCAAGCAGAACTATCAGATAGAATGCGCCGCAGATGGTAAGAACGCCTGGGATATTTTTGAGCAATTCCACCCTGATTTGGTAATTTTGGATGTCATTTTGCCAGATGCGATCGGCTTTAAACTCTGTGAGGAAATGAAGAGCCGCAGTGATGTTCTTGTCATGCTGCTCACAAGTTTAACAGACGTAAAATCCCAAGTCACTGGATTGGAGTCAGCCGACGCTTATGTCACCAAGCCTTTTTATGTGGAAGTCTTGGAAAAACAAGTGCAAGCTCTTTTGCGGCGAATTACAGTGACGGTGACTGCTGGGCTTCAACAGCAGCCTTTAGTTTTGGAAAATTTAATCATCGACCCTGTACGTCGGGAGGTCACCCTCAACAATCAAACTGTACTATTAACTGCTTTAGAATTTAATTTGCTCCATTTTTTAGCTAGTCATCCGGGAAAAGTGTGGCGGCGCGGCGAACTGATTCGAGAGGTGTGGGGTTACGAACACACAGGAGTAGAAGGAGAAGAAGACCGAGTTGTAGATGTTCACATCGGTCAAATCCGCAAAAAGATAGAACTAGATGCGAGTCAGCCGAAATTGATTCAGACTGTCCGAAACGTGGGCTATAAGCTTGTGGTTCCCGCCACCCAAGCTCTGGAAAGGTCTCAGTCTTAAAATACTTCTGTTGCTAGTGCTGATACCTAAGTTTTAACTATTGTTTAGGAAAACTTACCATTAATAGCGATTTGACTATTGAGAGCAAACACTTTCATAAGCGTAGGCAGAATAATTCTTCCTTTTGGGAATAATTATTCTGCCTTCAATAAATGGTGCCTATACTTGAATTTCTCTAATTCGCTGCCAAATGAGCGAATAGTAGGAGTATAGGCTGGAGTTTTACAAATACCCCGCACGATCGCCTCTTTAGAACGAGCGGAAGAAAAATGAGGCGGCGACAACTGCTGTGACGACAGCTATCAAAACATTGTTGAAAAATTGCCCTACTTCTGGATTATCGCCCAGAGCTGCATCATCGCGACCTGCGGTGAAAAACAGCGACCAAGCTTGATTGGCGGTGATGTTGGCAAAGTTGTTGAATTCAGGATTAAAAATGGTCGCCGCACAAACGTAGCTACGCGCAATGTCAAAGTCAGTTTTCATTTCAAATCTCCTCATTATGAAATTGAAAAGCGATTAACGGCAAAAATAATCTAGCTGACAGCAAAGGCAGTCAGTACCACACCAGCTAGTAAAACGATCGCCGCGAAGCCTTGAAACAGGTAGCCCCGCTGCTGTGCTTTGGTGGGGTAGTCGGCAACGTACATCTTTGGCTCAATGGCAAAGTTGTTCAATAGTCCGGTTTCTTCTTTGGTGTAGCTCATCTCTGTCTCCTTGTTGTTTCTTTATATTAACTAATGTAACAGATTGTAAAGAAATGTCAAGAGGATCTTTTAAAAAAGATCCCCGACTTCTCCAAGAAGTCGGGGATCTCCTTCCAGGAGTCGGGGATCTCCTTCTTCCCCTAGCCCCTAACCCCTAACCGGTCGATCTAATCGGATGGCTTGTTCCAAAGCTGCCTTTTCTTGCGCCCTACGTGTATAGGGTTGCAATTGCTCTGGATCGCAGCCAGTCAGGATGCTTAAACCTTCTAAATTCATCCCCCGCATCAACATCTCAAGACACCAAGTTTGTTGGGCTTGTTCGATCGCCGGAGGAAATCCTGACGGTGTGACGATCTCTGCGACGAGCTGCTGCCAGCGCAGACGTACCTCTACTTCAGATATCGCTCTTCCGTTCTCGTTGATAAATAAAGCTGGCTGTTCGTCCCTTCGCGTCTTGAGCCATTGAGTGAGGGGATTTTTCGTGTAGGTGCCATAGCGATGTCCCATAATCCATTGATTGACAGGCACTTGGCGTTTTGCTCCTTGAGGGATTTGCAGCAGATGTTGTCGCTCGTCAAAAATAGAGTGCGATCGCTGGAGACTGGCAATTTCCCCAGGACTTAAGCCAGTCGCAAACAGCACGTAAACCAAAGCGTAGTCTTGGGAACCGGATTTGCGAGCCTTTTGCAGGATCGCCCGCACCAAAGGCGCTGGTAAATCGAGAACCTCTCCCGCCAGTACACTCGCATTGCAATCTACCGTTGTTAAACTGCTTGTTTGTTCTGCTGCTGTCGCCTCAAAACGTTCCGTGGCGAGAAACAGCTCTACTAAATCGGCGATAAATGCGGCTTTATTTGACCAGAGTTCGTGAAATTCAGCCGTAAATTCGATCGCCGCATACCCCAGTAACAGCGTATTGAGCAAGCTTGCCACCTTTGCCACTTCCATCTGCGATCGCACCTGTTCCCGTGACATCACCGCAGTTAAATACTGCACCGTGTAACGATGAATTTGGGCCAACCCTCGTCCGATTGCCTGTCGGTTTTCTGGTGGATAGTGACCCGCCTCTCCCACCAGCGATCGCACAAATTCTGGAATTTCTTCCAGCGCTCCCAAATAACCCTCTGCATAAGCTTGCAGCCCTTGAGCCAAGCCCTGAATTTGATTTGCCTGTTGTCCCAGAGCTTCCCCAAGTTGCGTAAAAACCTCTGCTTCCTCAATCACAGCCAGAAGCAAGCCATGCTTACTGCCAAAATTACGGAATAACGTTACTTCATTTACATCAGCCAATTCAGCAATCTGCCGAGTTGTAGTCTCAGTCACCCCCTGAGCGGCAAACAGTTGCAGTGCTGCTTGCACTAAGCGCTGTCGAGCGGATTTGCGTTGAGCTGTCATAAAATTATTTGCAAGTACTACTTGCAGGTCAGGGAAAAAATTGTTAGGCTGAAAGCAAGCAACACTTGCATACTTGCGTCCACTGTAGCGCTATTCCCAAGATCGAACAAGCGCGATCGAAACAGAAGGAGCAGCACAAGCTAGTCCTGAATCGGGCAAACAGGATGCAAGACTCTCAAATAGGAAAGTTTATGACCTCAAATTCGAGCGCAACATTACAAAAATCCTCGGAATCACTCAAACTGAGTTGGACGAATGTTGCCTTTTTCGGGACTGTTCATGCTGTAGCGCTGCTGGCTCCCTGGTTCTTTTCTTGGTCTGCCTTGGGTGTGATGATTTTTCTGCACTGGTTGTTTGGCAGCATCGGCATTTGTTTGGGATACCATCGCCTGCTCACGCACCGCAGTTTGCAAGTTCCTAAGTGGTTAGAGTATATCCTGGCTACCATTGGAGCTTTGGCTCTTCAAGGAGGGCCGATATTTTGGGTCTCCGGACACCGCCAGCACCACTTGCATACAGAGGATAAAGATAAAGATCCCTATGCAGCGTCGCGGGGTTTTTGGTGGAGCCATATGCTGTGGATTTTCTATCCTCGCGCGGAGTTTTTCGATCGCGATACCTATCGGAAATACGCTCCGGATATGTCTCGCGACCCATATTACACCTGGCTCGATCGCAATTTCTTGATGCTGCAAATTCCAGTCGCTCTATTGCTCTATGCCTTGGGAGGATGGTCTTTTGTCATCTATGGAGTCTTCCTGCGAGCTGTGATTTTATGGCACACCACTTGGTTGATTAACTCCGCCACTCACATGACAGGCGATCGTCGCTTTGAAGTTGCAGACGGTTCCCGCAACCTTTGGTGGGCGGCAATTCTCACCTACGGCGAAGGATGGCACAATAACCACCACGCTTATCCTAATGTAGCCAAAGCCGGTTGGAAATGGTGGGAATTAGATATGACTTGGTGGGCGATCGAAGCATTGGAAACTGTGGGATTGGCTCAGCGCATTATTCGCCCCCCCGCAGAAGTTATCGCCGATCTGTGATACCAAATCCGAGTTTGTTACCCCCTTTAATTTTTGGCCATTTCATAGTAGAGACGTTTCATGAAACGTCTCTACTTTCCCATCTGCTATAGGCTGCGTTTATCTGTTGTCATCTGCGGTAAAAATTGGCTATTGCCATAAACCATTAAGTATGACAATTATTGATGAGAACCCAAATATACCTCAATCACACGAGGATCGTTCTGCACCTCTTCAATAGTGCCTTCGCACAACACCGAACCCTCGTGCAACACCGTCACCTTGCGAGCAATTTGGCGCACGAATTCCATATCGTGTTCGATTACCAAAATAGAATGACTTTGGGCTAGTGCGAGTAGTAACTCCCCAATGTTGTAAGTTTCTTCATCGGTTAAACCCGCTACTGGTTCATCAACTAATAACAAATCCGGAGATTGAGCTACTAACATCCCAATTTCTAAACGTTGCTTCTCCCCGTGGGAAAGTAATCCGGCTTTGATATCTGCTTTAGCCGATAAGCCAATAGTTTCCAACAAACCTGCCACCGTGCGACGTTCTTCACTAGGAGAATTGCCAAATAAACTTGCCAACACATTTTTATTGCGGTTACAGGTAAGTTCTAGATTTTCCCAAGGCGTTAGATTTAGATAAATTCGGGGAGTTTGAAACTTGCGACCAATTCCCAAACGAGCGATTTGATGTTCGGAAAGGCGTTTAGTATTTCGCCCTTTAAATAGTACTCGTCCTTCCGTTGGTTGGACTTTGCCGGTAATCACATCCAGGAATGTTGTTTTGCCAGCACCGTTGGGGCCAATTACTACGCGCAATTCCCCAGCGTCCATATTGAAATTTAAGTTTCTCAGGGCTTTAAAGCCATCAAAACTAACGGTTACGTTCTCAGTTTCTAAGATTTTTCCATTCATAAGAGGGCTAGGGGTTAGGGGTTAGGGCGTCGGGCATCGGGGGGAGTGGAGTGGGGGAGTGGGGGAGTGGGGGAGTGGGAGATTTAAAATTTCTTTCTTTCAGATTTCAGATTTATCAAAATCTTCCCTTTTAAATCTAAAATCTGAAATTTTATGCCCTTTTTCCTGGTTCCTCGTCCCTGTTCCCCTAACCCCGACGCCCTAGTCCCTTTCTTGACTTTTACCTACTCTAATTCTTCCCGTTCGATCTCGACTTCGGGATTTTCTGCCAAACTGGGATATGTAGTGGCGTACTTGCGGATTCCTAATAGCGATCGCATATTCTCAATTCCTTGAGTTTGCAGCCAACCCACCACACCGTTGGGAAGCACCATTACCACAATCAAGAATAATGCGCCTTGGAAAAATAGCCAAATTTCCGGGAATTGTTCGCTCAAAATACTCTTGCCAAAATTTACCGCGATCGCACCCAGCACTGCTCCCATTAAAGTAGCGCGACCTCCCACAGCTACCCAAATTACCATTTCAATTGAAAAGGCAATATCCATCGCTTTGGGGGATATTAAACCAGTTTGCAGCGTAAACATAGCACCGGCAATGCCAGCTAAACCCGCTGAAATCGCAAATACCAAAACCTTAAAGCCTGTAGGATCGTAACCGGAAAAACGCACCCTGGCTTCATCATCGCGAATCGCAATTAAGAGGCGACCGAATCTTCCACTTGTCAGCCAACGGCAAAGGGCATAAGCAGCTACAAGCAACACTACTGTGAGCGTATAAAAAGCAAACTGCGTTTGATTGTCGTTGACATTACTTCCCAAGAAAGTCTTGAAATTGGTTAGCCCATTAGTACCGTTGAAAAGTTTCTGCTGACCGTTAAAGAAATTGAAAAATACAATTGTGGCTGCTTGCGTCAAGATGGAAAAATAAACGCCGCGAATCCGGTTGCGAAATACCAAATATCCAAGTATTCCAGCCAACACAGATGGTAGAATGAATATAGCTGCCGCAGTGAACGGAAAAGAATAAAATGGTTGCCAAAACCAAGGCAGTTCTGTTACCCCATAAAGGCTCATAAATTCCGGTAATTGGACGCTGGCATCCGGGGGAAGTTGCAATTTCAGGTGCATGGCTAGCGCATAACCGCCGAGGGCAAAAAATACGCCATGACCTAAACTAAGCATTCCCGTATATCCCCAAATTAAATCTATGCCAAGGGCGACAATCGCTAAGGCTAAAAATCGGCCTAGCAAGTTGACGCGAAATCCTTGCCCTATGATGCTTAGAAAAGGGGGAATTAGCAGGATCAGGATGAGAGCGATCGCCACTACCGCAGCTGCTTCAATCAAGAGCGATCGCTTTTGTTGCATCAGCACCTGAAACAGTTGCTGAGGAGATTGAACTGAGGAGATATTGCTAGAGTGGGAGGATTCTAAATTCCTTTTATTTGGCCGATTTCCCCTTTTTACGTAAGGGTAGTGGTATATTTTCTGATTTTCTCCCTTTTCCGGCCCTGCCATTCTCTCTTTCTCGAACGAGTTAAGTGACTGCGCTGAAGTTGTTGTCGCGTTCGCAGAATGAGATATTTGTTGCGTTTTACTATTTATCTCTTCTGCTTTTTTTCTGACAGGCAAATCTTTAGCTTTCTCTTTTTCGTCTTTGTTATTTCCTGAAACTTTACTTTGTTCCGAATCGGAACTTGGCACATTTGCGTTGGAAATAGACAAATTATTAGGTTCCGAAGCTCCAGCAGTTTCGGTATTTTCTGTGTCGTCCTTTCTCACGAGAGGAAAGTGGTATATTTTCCGACTTCTCCCGTTTTCCTCCTCTTGCATTTTCCCTATCTCCCTTTCTTGCTATCAATCAACTAGGCATCAACAGTACGCCCTTTTTGCGGGAAAATACCAGCAGGACGAACTTGCAGAAAACCAATAATCAGCGCAAATACCATCACCTTTGCCATACTCGTTGTGGCAAAGAAAGTAAAGAAATCAGCTAGAGGTTGTATCGGTGCCAGCAGCGAAGCCAAAGTTCCAGAACCGATAATATAGTTGAGCGTACCGATCGCCATTGCTGCGACAATACTGCCCACCAATTTACCAACACCGCCCACAACTACAACCATAAACGTATCCACGATATAATTTTGCCCTGTATTTGGCCCTACAGAACCGAGCAAACTTACCGCGCATCCTGCTACGCCAGCTAAACCGGAACCTAGCGCAAAAGTGAGAGCGTCAACTTTTTGGGTGGCGATACCCAGACAAGCGCTCATTGTGCGATTTTGCGTTACCGCACGAATTCGCAAACCCCAAGCAGAACGTTGCAAGAACTGGTAAATACCGACAAGGCAAATAATCGTTAGTACAATAATGAATAGGCGTGCGTAAGGCACTTGGAAATCGCCCAAAGGTAAGCCGCCGCGCAACCATTTTGGTGCTGTAACATCAACGTTTTGAGCGCCAAACCAAGGTTTGTTGACTGCGAGTTTAAAAGTTTGGCTTAATAATGCGCCAGTTGTCAATGCGATCGCACCCGCAAGCGGTAACATAATGCCTATGGCCAATTTGCGAATGCGATCGAAATCCGGACGCCGAGATATTACCCACAAACCGCCAAAAAACAAGATAGAAAACAGGGCAATTCCAATCACCAGCACCCAGCTTACACTGCGAACAAACTGCTGCAAAATTAAGCTAACTCCCCAAGTCGCCAGCAACGTTTCCAAAGGTCGCCCGTAGAGATAGCGAATCACTCCTCTTTCCAGAATTACTCCTACAGCAGCCGCCACCAAGAAAGCCACAGGTAGAGCGAAAAATATATAGCTTTCAAACAACGGCCCACCGACTATTTTGAAGCCATTTTGCACCAAAAAAGTCGTGTATGCTCCCAGCATCATTAATTCGCCGTGAGCCATATTAATCACGCCCATCAAGCCAAATACAATAGCTAAACCCAGCGCTGAAATTAACAGAACTGCGCCAATGCTAATACCGTTAAATATGCCGTCAAACAATCCTGCTAGCACACCCTTCCTCCCTTTAGTAGGGTGGGCAATGCCCACCTTTGATTAACAATTTTTACTAGGGTGAGCAATACTCACCTTTGATTGCCAATTTTGATTAGGTGGGCATTGCCCACAAGGGTTGGCATTTTGCGCCCTAGTTAGATTTTGTACTTACCTCCTTTCTTAGGATCTGACCAATCGCAGGCATAACCTTTAGTTTCCGCAACGTATTGATTCCAAGGAATTGGCTTAACTGCTTCCTTGGTGGCATAAACAATTTTAAACAAGCCATCTTCAGCAACTTCACCAATCCGCACAAACTTAGATAAGTGATGGCTGTTGTCCAATGACACTTTACCTTCTGGGGCATTAAACGTCTGACCTAAAGCAGCTTTTCTGACTGCTTCCAATTCAGTTGTTTTAGCTTGTTCGACCGCTTGCTTCCATAGGTAAACCATAATATACGCTGCTTCCATTGGGTCATTGGTTACCCGATCTGCACCGTATTTAGCTTTAAAGGCTTGCACAAACTTTTGGTTTTCAGGTGTATCGACTGTTTGGAAATAATTCCATGCCGCGTAGTGACCTTTGAGATATTCAGGGCCGATCGCTTTCACTTCTTCTTCAGCAATACTTACAGACATGACTGGATATTTGTCTGGCCCCAAACCCGCACCTTGCATCTGTTTGAAGAAAGCCACGTTACTATCGCCGTTGAGCGTGTTAAAAATAACGCCGCCCTTGGGTAAAGCTTGTTTTATTTTGGTGATGATAGCCGTAACTTCCGTGTTACCAAGCGGTAGGTAATCTTCTCCAACTATTTTGCCACCTTTGGCAGCTACCTGTGCTTTGATAATCGTGTTTGCGGTGCGGGGAAACACATAGTCAGAGCCAACTAAGAAAAACTCTTTGCCCTTATTTTGCAACAGCCAATCAACCGCAGGTTCAATTTGTTGGTTGGGTGCAGCACCGGTATAGAAAATGTTCTGAGAACACTCCTGGCCTTCATATTGCACAGGATACCAGAGCATATGTTTCTTTTCTTCAAAAACAGGCAATACTGCTTTACGGCTAGCAGAAGTCCAGCAACCAAAAATGGTGACTACTTTATCCTGATCGATGAGCTTTTTCGCTTTTTCTGCAAAAGTCGGCCAATCTGAGGCTCCATCTTCGATTACAGGCTCGATTTTCTTGCCTAACACACCACCAGCAGCGTTGATTTCGTCGATCGCCAGTTGTTCGGCATCCACGACGCTTTTTTCGCTAATTGCCATTGTGCCGCTGAGAGAGTGTAAAATTCCTACCTTGATGGTCTCTCCAGTTGCACCACTACTAGCAGCTACGGGAGATGCAGCTGTCGTTGGACTGGCTGTCGCCGCCGGAGTGGGTGTATTGCTGGCGGTATCGCCGCCACCGCAAGCTTTGAGGAGAAGACTGGTTACAAATGTGGCGGAACCGTACAAAAGAAATTTACGTCGATTGAATCGCATTGTCATACCGTTCACTACTCCTTGGTCAATCAGTCAACAGATATATAGACTGAGCAAATATGTTATGGTATGTTACTTTACTTTGAATTAAAAGTGCTGTTTGATACAAAAATTTAAGTAAATGGCAAAGTTTTTTTTTATTTAAGAATTTTGGTAAACTTAGGCCGATCGCTTTTTTTGCAATCTAGTTGAGGCTTAGGCAATCTCCAATTTTAAACAGTATGGCTTTTGGGGTAATTCATGAATCACACCAAAAGCCGTACAGCTAATTCATGAATTAGCTCTACAGCCAGAGTATGCCTAAGCTCTATAGTTGACAAAAGAGGACAAATTGTGCTGTAAAACTAGCCGGAAACTCAGCCCAGTATCCTCAAGCTCTCCAGGATCGAGACAAACGATCGCATTCAGGCATTATATGTGAATAATCGTGACCGCTGGCGCTGACGAGTATTACTTCTGGTGTTTGCGAGTCGGCATAGAAAGTAGTTGTGTTGCTGTAATCGGCAACAATCGAACCACCGTTATGGACTTGTACGATCGCATCCAATCTTCCGCAAATATTAATTGTACTACCAACAGTCGTGTTAACCACAAGGATCTGGGAATCAGATGTTTGTGTTGTATCTGACTGAGAGTCTATGTTGCTTGCATAATAGAGTAATTCATTGTCGATCCTAAAAGTTGACTGAACTGTGCCTTGAGATTCACCTTCGCCCATCTCGAATGCACCTGCCACAACCTGACTGAAAATAAGCGTAACAGGAGATCCGATCGCTAAATTATGCGATCGAACGGCGATCGTATCGTGAAAATATGCCGAACTAAAAGCAATAGCCACCAACTCACTATAATAGGTATCGTTCGTAACAGTTTTTGCATAGGCACCCAGCATACCTATAGCAGCATTGCAGAAAGTCTCAGCGCAGCTGCGTCCACCGTTACGATGTACTGCGGTAACTTTTGCCGATGAATTTGTACTGAGAACGTTATTCAGCGTACCCGTATCTTGTTTTGATACTCCATCGCTGTAAGCTTCGGACAAGCTTCTAACGCAATAAAAATTTGGCGTTTGAACTGGTACAGCACACACTGCTGGCGTTAGAATTGTTGCTTCGGTAGAATCGATCGCTAACTCTTTTAGACTCGTCATCATATTTGCTTCCGCTCAAAATACTTGCAAGAGTAGACGAAGTTTAAATTGCTTTTCTTAAAAAGCGAGATATTGCCAATTTGCTTAATTTGTGCTTTTTATTCCCCTCTAGCAACTTTTTCCCGATCGCCCAAACACTGGTAGCCTCTTAACTCACGAGATTCCTGCTTTAGCAAACCTGCCACTGCTGCTTGTGGCAACGTTATGAAAGCATCTAGGTCTTCCATATCGTACTTTTTCTGCAAAATTCCCCGCAGTTGAGCTTCTGCTTCCAAACTTAGATAACCAGTTGTAAGAGCTTGTTGGACAACTTCGCGAATAAAAAACATGATACACCCTCACGAAAAACTGCGATAGAAAAGCTAAGTGGTATATACTGGTATCTAATTTGTGTGATTTACCGATATTCCTTGATACGCACCGCTGGGGGCGAGTAATTTGGGAAAGCACTAGATTTTCCTTAAATACGGGATATTAGCTGCCGATCGAGCTTAAGAAAATTTACCCAACCCCTTATACTGAGTAGTAGGTATAGGGGAGATGTATTGCAGCATTTAGCACCTTGTATTCAGCCATAACGCTCCCAAAGACTTTGCCGCTTTCCAAATTTAGTATAGAGAACATTTTCAAATAAATTAGGCGAATTTAACCCCTTTAAAGCAAGTTAATCAGACTAAAAACTTTGCAATAATCCTAAATAAATTTTTTTAAAACCACAAATATGGAACCCAGGCCATTAAAGCGTCTAATTTAGCTGACTTACTCATGCTAAATAGTATTCTAATACTAAATCCGGGTTAACGACCCCCGTTATAGTGAAACGCTTTCTGAGCAGGGGAGCAGGGGAGCAGGGGGGAGAAGAGTAAAAATATAAAGGGGGTAAATAACCCGGATTTGGTATAAAATACATATATTGTAAAAGAAAGTATATTTTTTGACACTCAGACGAATAAAGTGCTGAGAGCTTTAATTAAAAGATTAACTTTGGCTGTAAATATTTTGAGTCTGCGGACTTTTAATGTTCGCATCAAATTAGATCGGGCCAGCAGGTATAATTTCAACAATTTTGTTAAGCAAGTTCCTCTGTTACCACTCGGCGAAGAATCTCTGTCACTTCTGCTGCCATTCTGGCGTCCAGTTGAACGGCATCTCGACTCGCTCCCCGCAAAACCATGCTGACAGTTCTTAACTTAACCGGCTTTGCCTCACCCTTGGGAAGCTCGTCGATAAATTGTACCAGCGCCACGTATACATATTCATACCTGTTTCTGCTACTGCTGTACCCGTTACCCAACTTAGAAATAATGACTGGCGAACTAATATAATTTTGCAGTCCCAACATCTCGATCGCTACATCCATATACCGACAAGCATCTGTTCCCATCGCTCTCACGATACTTTCAAGGCTGTGCCATTGTGCGCTCGGTAACCTTGCTGGTGCGGTTATGTGATGATGCCATCCCAACATAGAAATAAAACGAGTCAGATCGTATGCAGTCAGCAGATTTTCTCCCGGAGAACCTTCTGATGCGGGAGCCAGGATAACTTTTCCTTTTTTCAAATCGTAAACTTCGGGACGATAGATAAATGCAGGTTGACCGTAGCTACCACGGAAATCTAAATTAGGATTGCCTGTGATTTTTCTCACCCAATTTTCCAATCCCGGACGAGTTTCAAAGCGTTTGAACATTGCCGCTAAAGAATTGGAACTGGCGATGCGATCGCCATAACTTACCACATCCCATGCCATCTCATAAAACGGCACATCTCGTTTGCGACGATCTTGGTCTCTAATGACGCAATTATCGATATCTGTATCCAGCGAATTTCCATTTACTTTACACACAACATTGAGAAGCGGTAAAATTTTCGTAGAACTCCAAAACTGACCTTTAGCAAGTGCGTTTTTCCCCAACCAATGCGCCTTAATCTTATCACCTACAAAACTGCCAACGCAAACGCACGCCTCTTTAATATCTCCATGTAAAAAGTCCAAACCTTTAGGATCGATTTCTGGTAGTTTTCCCACTTCTGGGTAAGAACTAAAAGTTACTGTCCGATCCGAACCTTTCAGCACAACCGTTTCTCCATACGAAACGATAGTTTGGCCATCAGGCTTAGCTTTGAGGCGTTCCGGATAATCTTTAATTTGTTCTTTGTACGGCGATTTCTGCACTCCCCGATACAAGAACGCCAGCCGATCGGCGGTAGCGCCCATATTAATCTCAATTTTCATGAAATCCTTAAAAACTTGCGCTCGGTCTTTAGCTTTTTCTAGCTTATTATCTGCTACAGGAAGAGGTTTATCTTCAGTGTTTGTTGCTGACTCTGCAAATAAGCTAATTTGTTTGCCTTCTATCGCCTCCATTATTGCTTTAGTTACTTTAGATCTCGCATCCGCCATCGCTTTCGCAATCAAACGACCGACAACAACTTTCGCATTAAAGATTTCTGGGGCATACCACCGTCCGCCAAATGCGATCGCCCACTTATCCCAATTAGCAACTAATGTTTCCACCTCTTTATCAGCGACTTGCTGACTTTTAAATATCGAGTAAAAAGCTGCCACAGCTTCATCATTATTCACTGCATTTGTCGGCAGATCGATCGGTGCTGTTACCTGTTGTCCCTCCAGCGCCTGTTGTACTGCTGTCGCTACTTTAATCTTGGCGTTTTCTACTTCCTGCGCCAACTTTTTGCCCGTCAAAATTTTGGCATTAATCTCAGTAGCTTCAAACCACTGAGCATCAAATGCAACAGCCCACTTATCCCAATATACTTTTAACTTTAGTGCTGCATCGTCAGCCGCTTGTTGGTTGTTGAAAAGTGCATTGAATTCAGCTAGACCCTCACTGTTGGTAATCGTGCGCGGTGACAAAATTGACGAAGCAGACATAAACACAGCCTCCCGATAGATTCTCATCTAATAGATAAGATTATTAGACATCACTAGGTACTGATGTCCGGTAAAATTAAATAATATCTTCCCAATGTTATGTTAACCTGCCACTCACCAAGATAAAATCTAAAATCTCAAATCTAAAATCTCAAATTCCTATGCCGCCCCAAGCTCGCAAACAATTTGCTCAGCACTGGCTCAAAAGCGACAAAGCATTAAACCAAATCGTCGCCGCCGCAGAAATTACCAATCGCGATCGCATCCTGGAAATTGGCCCAGGCACAGGTATCCTGACGCGGCGCTTATTGCCATTAGCTCAAGCAGTCGTCGCCGTCGAAATCGATCGCGACTTGTGCGAGTTATTAGCCAAACAACTGGGAAAAAGAGAAAATTTTTTACTTTTGCAAGGCGATATCCTCACCATCGACTTAGCTGCTAATCTCGTTAACTTCGCCAATTTCCAAAAGCCGAATAAAATTGTTGCCAATATCCCCTACAATATTACCGGCCCAATTCTAGAGAACCTATTAGGTACAATTGCTAATCCCAATCCCGAACCTTACGATTTAATCGTGTTGCTAGTGCAAAAAGAAGTGGCAGAACGATTATATGCCCAACCTTCATCAAAAGCATTTGGAGCTTTGTCAGTGCGAGTTCAATATATAGCAGATTGTGAGTTAATTTGCAATGTACCAGCCAGAGATTTTTCCCCACCACCGAAGGTAGATTCTGCCGTAGTGCGGTTGCGTCCCCACAGCCGCTTTGCTGCCCAAAACCCCAAACACCTAGAGACGATCGTGAAACAGGGCTTTGCCGAAAAACGTAAAATGTTGCGAAATAATTTGAAAAGTATAGTCGATCGCGATCGGCTGACCCACTTGCTGGAACAATTAGAAATAAACCCCCAAGTCCGCGCCGAAGACCTCAGTGTCGCCCAGTGGGTAACCCTGAGTAACTCCCTAGCCCCTAGCCCCTAGCCCCTAGAAATGCGCTCTTACACCCTAATTGCCCCAGCCAAAATTAATCTGTATCTAGAAATACTCGGCGATCGCCCCGATGGCTATCACGAGCTGGCGATGGTAATGCAAACCATAGATCTAGCCGATCGTATCCATCTGCGCTCCAACGGCACCGATGTTATCCGCATTCACTGCAACCATCCCGGCGTACCGCAAGACAAAACTAATTTAGCTTACCGCGCCGCTGTACTGATGACAAAGCAATTTCCCAACACCTTCGCACAGTATGGCGGCGTCGAAATCGAAATTGACAAGCACATTCCCATCGCCGCTGGTTTGGCAGGTGGATCTACAGATGCAGCAGCAGTTTTGGTCGGCTTGGATTTAATGTGGAATTTGGGTTTAACTCAATCGGAATTGCAAGAACTAGCAGCCCAACTCGGTTCGGATGTGCCTTTTTGTGTCGCGGGCGGGACGGCAATAGCGACTGGACGCGGCGAAAAACTCGCTCCCTTACCGGATTTAGCTAAAATTTACGTGATTTTGGCAAAATATCGCCATTTGGAAGTTTCTACAGCTTGGGCGTACTCTACCTACCGAAAAGAATTCGGCAATACATATGCCTGCGACACCCAAAGCATGGAAGCGCGTTCTGCCAAGGTAAATTCAGGCTGCCTCGTGAGTGCGATCGCCCACAAAGATAACGCTAAAATCGGTGAGTGCCTGTACAACGACTTAGAAAAAGTCGTCCTGCCAACTTATCCCCAAGTATTGCAACTGCGGGAAGCCTTCCAACGCACAGGGGTTTTAGGCACAATGATGTCAGGTTCTGGCCCCACAGTCTTTGCCCTGAGCGAGTCACTACCCCAAGCACAGCAAATTCAAAAAGAAGTCGCCAATGCGATCGCTGACCCCGATCTCGACTTCTGGGTAGCCCAATTTACTCCTAGCGGCATTCGCGTCGCTAATTAGCTAAAAATTGATGAATAATCCCACTCCCACTCAAAATACCCCCTCGCCATCCGATCTCGCTAGCGCTAGCTCTCCGAGCCCTTTGCGTTGTTTGATCGGTTCCCTCATTGCTACAGCAATGACGATCGGAATTTATTTTCTCACCTCTTCCATTGCCCAGACTTTTGCCGCCAAACCAATTCAATCCCACAACGTTACAGTTATTAATATCACCGTTGCCGTCCGCACCTTGGTTGTCGGCATCAGCTCCTTGGCAACCTTCGTGTTTGGCATAATTGCGATCGGTCTGATCGCCCTAGCCATTCAAATTTCCATTCAACAGGTGAAAAACCAGCCTGCCCCACCCCAAAATTAACTTTCAATTCAAGACGGCAATCCTGGGCGTGGCAGGCTGAAGCCGTTAGCAACAGGGGCATACATAGGGTGAGAAAAACTGACATGAGCCATACCAGACCTGGGTGACTCATTCTGCCGTACCACGATCGGTTCATCTCTGTAGAGTCCGATCGCGCCATCCAGTCGTGCATTCGCTAAATTCGCACCGCTGAGATTGGCGTTGCTGAGGTTGGCACCGCTCAAATTAGCATTCAGCAGGTTAGCATCTCTCAAATCCGCACCACTGAGATTAGCATCTTTCAAATTAGCACCCACTAAGCGGCCATCGCATAGAGTGGCATTGGACAGATTAGCACCTGTCAAATTGGCATTTCCCAAATTAGCACCACCCAAATCGGCACCACAGAGATTAGCACGATTCAGATTAACTCCAATCAGATTAGCACCATCTAAATCCGCACCGCTCAGGTTGGCTTCGCTCAAATTGGCATTCACCAAGTTGGCAAATCCCAAGTCAGCGCCGGACAGGTTGGCATTATTCATCTGGCAATCAAAAAGGTTTAGCCCTTTGCAGTCCGCACCGCTTAAGTCAGCATTAACCATATTTGCCGAAACCAGGTTAGCAAAACTTAGATCGACACCGCTCAAGTTAGCACCGCTCAAGTTTACACCATTGAGATTGGCAAAAATCAAGTTGGCACCGCTCAAATCAGCACCACTCAAATTCAGCCTCGCCAAGGTTGCTTCACTCAAGTCGCCCCCCTGGCATTGTTTGGTTTCTAGCAATCTTTTGACGTGTACGCTATTTCCACCCATATGTCTGCCACTCTAGACCAAACCGCGAAATTTTTTTAGACTAAAACCCCTATCCATATTTTTTCACTTTTGGGGTGAGGGGTACCACCCCTCATTTGCTTTCCACATCATAAACAAAAATCTGCAAAATGGCTTGTGTTTATGTTGAAAACACAAGCCATCCTGTAGATAGTTGACAATAAGACTCAACTGTATGGATTGTCTGGTAACTCGCGCAACAACTTGTCAGCTTTGGATGTTGCCAAAAAAATAGTAGAGAGTTATGCACAAATCCTCTCTACTAAATACACAGGTGTTGGGTTTTCATCCGGATCTGGGGTAAGGCACCGGAAGCTACAGTCAGCTAACCAATTATGCAAAACTGACGGGTGTGGAGTACAGTTTCTCCGCAATCTGGAATCCAAGCTAACCACTCGCTCTCGGAAAGCTCACAAAGAAGTAGTGCTTCATCAAAACTGAACTGGCTGGGAAGCTCTAAAAGTTTTACCCATGTGGAAGGTTGAAGTTCCGCTGACAAAGGGGTCAGTTCGGTATCTACTGACCAATTACAGGGATGCAAACGGGATTTTCCAGCAACTTTCAGTTCGCAGATGTCGAGTTTCATAATCTTCTTGCCTCGGTAAGCAGCTTGCTGCCAAGCCTTTCCGATCGCCCAGCGGAACCCGATTTGGACAAACCCGATCGATCGACCCGGTTTCTCACCCTGTCCAGCATCAGTCTTGTTTGAACAGATCGCGTCCTTCGCGTTTCGACCGAAGCGGTCTTAGCTAATGGTTTAAAACGTTTTTATTTCTGTAACTTACGCTACAGAAATTTTTTCTCTTTAGTCAAGTAACTGTCTTAGAACTTAACAGTTGCGATCGAAATCCCTGTAAATCGGCGCAAACTGCACTTTCAAAGCAATATTTCCTTCCCCCAGTGAGATGAAATCTTGCTAGCTTGGAATATGAACAAGAACCGCATTAACGGTAAGGTAGTCAGCACCGTATTGCTTAGGCTGGCAAGCCATCTGTTCGCGGTTGAAAATGATTCTCTATACTGCGTTGGTAGTAAAGTGATGAGAATGTCGATGGAGGGAAAATTATATGCTTGGTTTGTACCAGCTATAACTCGGAAGCGATCGCACAATTTATCCAGTCTGACTGTGATATTAGGGTGAAAAATACATGACAGTTCTCGATTCCCACTTAATGACCTTTGAAAACGACGAACTTGTGCCACAATCTGCTCAACGGGTTGAACCGATCGAGCAGCTTTTGGCGATTGGCACCGCCCTTTCCAGCAGCCAGAATCTGGAAGAATTGCTCAACTTAATCTTATCTAAGAGCCGGGAAATTACTTGTAGCGATGCTGGCAGCGTCTATTTACTAGATCGGACTGACGCAATTCCCAAGCTGCTATTTAAGGTAGCGCAGAATGATTCTCAACCCAGTGCAACTTTAAACGAATTTGCCATGCCTCTGAGCCGTAAAAGTCTGGCAGGGTATGTAGCGCTTACGGGCAAATGCTTAAATCTGTCGGATGCCTATAATTTACCATCAGATGTTCCCTACCAGATCGACCTCAGTTTTGACCGTGACTTCTCCTACCGCACTCGCTCAGTTCTGGTGTTGCCAATGCAAGACCAAAATGGGGAAATCATTGGGGTGCTTCAGCTAATCAATCGTAAAATCAGACCCGATGCGATCGTCAATGCCGAAAATGTTGAGGAAGTAACTCAGCCTTATTCAGAGTGGGAAGAGAGGATTTTGCGATCGCTTGCTTCGCAGGCGGCTATCTCGATCGAACGCAATCAGTTGCAAGAAAGCATTGAAAACCTCTTCGAGAGCTTTGTCAAAGCGTCTGTAGAACTGATTGAAATGCGAGACCCGACTACTTCAGGTCATTCTGAGCGAGTGGCTCAACTGGTAGTTCATCTGACTAAAGAGGTCAATTCAGTTAGTACAGGTCTGCTAAGACAATTTTATTTTACCGATCGCCAAATTAAAGAAATTCGCTATGCCGCACTCTTGCACGACTTCGGGAAAGTCTGCGTCCCCGAAGCGATTTTGGGAAAGCGGAAAAAACTTTATCCCGAACAACTAGAGAGCATTCGTCACCGTTTTGCGCTCACTAAAAGAACTTTGGAATTGGAAACAGCTCAAGCTAAATACCAGTATTTGCTTAGGAAGCCCCTCCAGCATATTATGGGAGCTAGCTCTGAGGCAGCCTGTCCTTATTGCCAAGACATAGAAAAATTAGATACTCAGCTCGCTCAAGAGATCGAAAAACTCGATCGCTACTGGCGACTGCTAGTAGAGGTCAATGAACCAGAAACATTTGAACATGAGGAATTTCATGCTTTTTCTGAGGAAGCTCTCGCACAACTGACAGAACTATCTCAATACACATATCGAGACATCGACGGTCAGCTCAAGCCCCTAGTTTCGTTACAAGAGATGGCACAATTGATGATACCTAGAGGCAACCTCACTCCCGAAGAGCGTTTGGAGATCGAAGCTCACGTCACCCACACCTACACATTTCTCCAACGCATACCCTGGACAACGCATTTCAAAAACCTCCCCACGATCGCCTACGCCCATCACGAAAAGCTCGATGGCAGCGGTTACCCTCAAGGTTTGAAAGATAAAGACATTCCCATTCAAGCGCAGATTTTGACGGTTGCCGATATCTACGACGCCCTTACCGCCAGCGATCGCCCTTACAAACACAGATTGCCGGTGCAAACCTCCCTTGAGATTCTCCGACAAGAAGCCAGCAAAAACAAAATCAACAGCGATCTGGTCGATCTTTTCGAGCAACGCCAGGTTTTCGCAGTCCTGGGTCATTTCCTTGAGTAGGGGCTAGGAAGTCAAAAGTTTCTAATTTTTTGCAATTCTTATCCTTTGCCAAAATTTTCCCCACAGATTCCACAACCTTTCCACAAAGGAGTTCAAAATTTTCCACAGCGCTTATATAGTTTTCCACAGGTTGTCACGGTCGGATGAAGTGTTTCTGTCCATCTGGGGATTTTTTTGGCAAACGGTTCAGCATCTGGGGTATGCTGAGTTTTTATAAAGATATGTAACAAAATATAGGTCAAAAAGCTTATTGTTTCGTAGACATTTTGTTAATGTGAAGAATTTTGTAATATTTCGCATCATTGACAACCCCACCCCCAGATCGCAGACAATGATGCGGCTGACCGATCAGACGATCGGGGAATAAGGAAGAGGGGACAAGGCAATGGAACATAGGTGGGTGTCATTCTCTCTATTTGCCCTGCTCCCCCGCTTTCTAGCTTCCCCACTCTCCCCCCTTCTTTGGAGCAGGTGTCTATGAACACAACCGTTAGTATGCTGGCTGAAATCCCGGAAGTACTCCACGAATCGCTCAAAAGCTATTTGGAAACTCATCCAGACTGGGATCAAGACCGGGTTTTTGCTGCTGCTCTCTCTTTGTTTTTGCTACAAAACGGAACTGGAAACACCCCAGAAGCGTCGCGCAGCTATCGTCGGGCTGCCCAGGTATATCTGGAAACGCTTTTCCGCAATTCTGTTTAAAAGTCGATCGAAAATTTAACAGGAATGTCGGCAGAAGTCCCCAACTAAAATCTCTGATTTAGTTGGGGATGAATGACGACCAACTAACTCAGAAGCGAAGCTCAGATGTGAGTGAGTTGAAAAGCCATACCTGTCAAGCTTTCAGCCATAGTTGTCACCCCGTCAGGTCAAATCGTGCAGCCAATCAGCTTTGCTATGATTAAATTTGCGAAAAGCTGAAAATTTACTTAAGAATTCTGTTTGACCGAGCGACATCAATCTATAATCCAAAATCCAAAATCTAAAATCTAAAATTAATCAAATGCTGCACGTTTCTGGGCTAAATGTCTACTATGGCGAAAGTCACATTCTCCGCAATGTGGATTTGAGCATATCCTCTGGGGAAATGGTGTGCTTGATCGGACGCAACGGTGTGGGTAAAACTACTCTGCTGAAAACGATTATGGGTTTGCTCAAACCTCGTACTGGTTCGATTAATTTTGCGGGTGAGTCGATCGACGGTAAATCGCCGGACAAACGGGCAAAGTTGGGCATTGGTTACGTTCCCCAAGGACGGGAAATTATTCCCCGTTTGTCGGTGAAGGAAAATTTGCTGTTGGGTTTGGAGGCGAGGGACGATCGCAGGATGACTGGGCCACAATTGCCTGAGAATAAGCAGGAAATTCCAGAGGAAATCTTTGGGCTGTTTCCAGTTCTGAAAACGATGCTTTCTCGTATGGGTGGGGATTTGAGTGGCGGACAGCAGCAACAGTTAGCGATCGCTCGCGCTTTGATGGGACGCCCGCGCTTACTCGTACTTGACGAACCGACGGAAGGCATTCAACCTTCAATTATTTTGGAGATTGAGGCGGCTGTGCGCCGGATTGTTGAGTCTACAGGTATTTCTGTGTTGTTAGTCGAGCAACACCTGCATTTTGTACGGCAAGCCGATCGCTACTACGCTATGCAAAAAGGCGGTATTGTCGCTTCAGGGCCAACTAATGAACTCAGCCAAGATGTGATTCAAAGGTTTCTGGCAGTATAACTGTCAATTAACTCCGTTACAAAAGACTTACCCAAAGTCTAACCCCTCCCCGTGGACGGGGAGGGGCTGGGGTGGGGTGCAACGATGCTATCTTTGGGATTTAATCGATAAACTTATAAATATACAACATAATGAACAAAAAGTCAGCGTTAAAAAGTATGCTTTTTTGTTGTTGATTGCTGACAAAAAAATCATAATTGCTGTAAAGGTCGGATGACGTTTGGTTAAGTTAGTTGTATTACTGAAAATGTCAACAGCTATCTGCCTGCGATCGGGGTTATTTTGCTAGCCAAGTTAACTTGGTTGACGTTCACTCTTTCGTGAAGCGCGAGCCTAAATATATAGTGATATTAAAAAACGTTAAATCAACCATATCGGGGATTCCACAAAGACTCCAACCCAAAATTCTCATTTTTACCTTTGGCGCATCCCTACTGCCAGTGGTTTTGGTATTCGGGATAGCTTGGCGATTTGTGTATCAACCTCTGACAGATTTGGAAAAAACTCGACTTGACGATCAAGTCCTCGCTTTTCGGGGATTCACATCTGCTACGGGGAAGGGATTGCAAGATTTAGCTAACGGCTATGCAATCTGGACAGCTTTATATAATGCGGTACAGAAGCGCGATCGAGCTTGGATGAAGGAGGAGGTAACAGACCAACTGGTTTTTTCCACAGATGTGGATAACGTGCAGGTGGTGAATCGCTTTGGCGAAACTCTAGCAGAACGGGGAATTGCTTGGCGATCGATGGCGGTGCAAGAAAGGGTTGTTGGTGCGATCGCGAAGAAGAAACCATTACAGGAGTTAGTTACATATGACGATCGGCAGATGTTAATCTTGGTGGCAGCACCTATTTTTCAAAGCGACGGTAAAGGTAATTCACCCGGAACCTTGATTGTAGGTCAAACACTGAATGATGCTTGGTTGCGAAAGTTTTTGAATTTTTCCCAACCCACTACTAAGCTGGCAATTATTTCTCTGGATGGACAGTTAATGCTTTCGAGTATTGAAAAGATGAGTAGGGATACTTGGGAGGAAAATAATTTAACTGCGAAGGTGTTACCAGCAATTAAACTAGGTGAGTCGGTGTACCGCATGGAACCGGAATCCGGACATAATACGATCTACGCTCCCATTAAGTCTGGGGGTAAACCTGTGGCGATCGCTAAAATTCAGATTTCGTCCCAGTATTTTCAGCAAGCATCTTTAGTTCTCAATCGCGTAATTTGGATTGGCTTAGCGATGGCGATCGTATTATCGATTGCGATCGCTCGCCTGTTAGCAAGGCAAATTGGAGAGCCGATTAAACAATTAGCTCTTCGGAGCAAAACTCTCGCCACTGGGGATTTAGATTCACCCATTCCCGGTATTGATTCTGGCGGCGAAATCGGTCAATTGGCGAATGCTTATCAGGAGATGGCTAAAGCTTTAAAAACGCTCATCTGTAACTTAGAGCAACGGGTGGCAGAACGCACTCAAGAGTTAGAATTAGCCCGTCAAACTTTGGAAGAACGAGTAAAGGAACGAACTGAAGAACTTTGGCAAAAAAATCAGCAATTGCAGTCAGCCCATGACCAATTACAGCAATTAAATTTAGAAATATCCACTAAAGCCGAGCAACTTTCTCAAGCCCTGAAAAACCTTAAAAAGGCTCAAGTTCAATTGGTTCAAACTGAAAAAATGTCCAGTTTGGGTCAATTGGTTGCTGGGATTGCTCACGAGATCAATAACCCGATTAACTTTATCTACGCTAACCTCAGCTATGTCAATCGCTATACGCAAAATTTGCTAGATTTAGTAGATATTTACCAAGAAAACTATTCGAGTAATGAAATTGAACAAGTTATTGAACAGATAGAGCTAGATTTTTTAAGGATCGATTTGCCTAAAATTATCTCTTCTATGCAAAGTGGGGCCGATCGCATCAGTAAAATTGTCCTATCTTTGCGAAACTTCTCCCGGTTAGATGAAGCCGAGATGAAGCTTGTTAATATTCATGAAGGGCTCGATAGTACTTTGCTAATTTTACAAAGTCGTTTGAAAATGAACAAAGGATATACCGATATTGAATTAATTCAAAAATACGGCAATTTACCCCTAGTAGAATGCTATCCCAGACAGATAAATCAGGTATTTATGAATATTATTAGCAATGCAATTGATGAACTGGAAAAGCAAAAAGAACAACAAAATAAACAAATTACGATCGAAACAGAAGTGCAAACAGAAAATGAAATCCGCATCACAATTCGCGATAACGGTTCTGGGATATCAAGAGAAGTAAAACATAAAATATTCGATCCTTTTTTCACTACGAAGCCAGTTGGAAAAGGTACTGGTTTGGGACTTTCCATTGCCTACCAAATTATTGAAAAGCATGGTGGTTACATAGATGTAATTTCCGAACCTGGCTGCGGTGCGGAGTTTGCGATCGTTCTACCCATAAAGCAATTTTAACAAAGCTACTTCTTTAGGAGGAGGAAAATAAGAAAGCATATACTATAAAACGGCAAACGTTTCCCGATCGTGTAGAAATGTTTTATGAAACGTCTCTACAGCTTCTTTTAATAAAAAAAGCGATCGAAGCGGATGACCTAGCAGCCATCGATATTTCACACTTTGTTAGGATATAATATTTGTTGAGTTCGTCGCTAATTTATGCAGTCTTTCTCTGAGCAAATATCTGCTAACATTTCGGAAAAGCCAATTTTTAGCCGGGTTCTCAAACTGACGTCAAAACAGTCTTTATTTGTGTCCGACATTCTGATATACAACTATCATTGCAGCGAAAATATTTTAAGTTTTTTGGAAGTGTTAAGGCTCATTTCCACAGGCTCGGAAACAAAAATTGAAAATTCCAACATAAAATTTAATTTATTTGGCGAATCCAATCCAATTACTATTTCAGATTTTATCATTACTCCTAAATTGGGATTAATGCTTTGTTTCAAATCGGCGCAATGTTTCTTTTATTCTTCCCCAAAAAAAGATTCATCAGAAACATCCGAATTAACCTTTTCTACAGAAGACGACACAATAGTCGAACCTTACTTTTACGTCAAATTTACTCAAATGGACAAGTAAGTATGAACAGCAATTACAACTTTCCGCAAAAAAGATTAATCCCTCCAGAAACTTTGCCAGATAACTTGGAAGTTCCAGATAACACTATTTTAGTTATCCCAGACCAAGAGGTTTTCAAAAATCCTGATAATCTTAAAAAATTAGACCAAAAACGAGATTGGTTTACTCAGCACTTTTACTTTTGCCTTCCTTTGGCATTTGGGAATCAACACGGATTTGTTGTTGTCGCTACTTCCGATCTTGTGATTCGGTGGGATGGGACAAATAGCGTATCGGGATTGTATATCCATCAAATTGGAGACGTTCCTAACCCAAACTTTTTGGCAGTCAAATCTCATTTTGGATATGGAATTTTAACTGTTCATCCTCGCTATATGTTCCGGACTCCTAAAAATGTCAACTTAATGGTTAAGGAACCGCCAAATTATCCGGTGGACGGTTTAAGTTGGATGAATGCTGTTGTTGAAACTGATAATTTGCGACGGGATTTTACTTTTAATATCAAAGTTACAAGAGCTAATTATGATATCTATATAAAAAAAGGTATACCATTGGGTTGTATTGTACCATATCCAAGATATTTTATTGATAATTATAAGTTAGAAGAACTAACAGAGCCGGAACAACTAGAGGTGGTTCGCAAAACGATGCAATATTTTTCCAAAGAAAGAAGTGAGATAGACCAAGGTATGCCAGGATTGAGGTACATGAATGGCGAAGATATTTATGGCATAAAATTTGACCATCATCAAAAGGTTTTGGATAATGGTAAATGGTGGGAAGGAGTAAAAGATAAAACATAATATGGCAAAGTCACAGTCTGAAGGAAATTCCCAGCAGGAAAGCTTTGGTACTGCCAAAGTGTATATAAATAATGCCCAATCAATTCTCAACAAAGCGACGGGTTTTATCGATTATTACGACTTTACACTGAACCCTTATCGAGGCTGTCAGTACGGATGTAGCTATTGCTATGCAGCGGCATTTAGTCCCAATTCTAAAATGCGCCAAGATTGGGGTAACTGGGTGATTATCAAAAAGAATGCAGTGGAAATTTTGGAAAAAGAATTGCAAAAATGGCAGAATAAAAATCCAGATAAACCTGCCAGTATTTATATGAGTAGTGTTACCGATCCCTATCAGCCGATCGAATCCAAACAAATGCTAACGCGAAGCTTGTTAGAGACAATGGTGAAGTATCAACCTATACTGGTAATTCAAACTCGCAGTCCTTTGATTGCTAAAGATGTTGATATTTTACAACAGTTTCAGCGGTTGCGGATTAATATGAGCATTCCTACTGGTAGCGAACAAGTCAGGAAAGATTTTGAGCCGCGCACTCCCAGTATATCAGCTCGACTAAAAGCGATCGAAACCCTCAGATACAGCATTCCTTACCAAAAAGACCGCGATATCAGATTTTCCGTTACGATTACGCCGCTACTGCCTACTTTTCCAGAACATCAAATAGAGTTCATTCGCAAACTCGAAATTGTCGATCGAGTAGTAATTCAGGAATTTCACGCCACTCAAACTCGTTCCCTTGTGGCGGGAACGCGCCAAGAAGCAGAAACTATTAAGCAAAAATACTCTTGGTGGTACGATAACGAACGAGTAAACTATTTGAAGTTTAAGGAGAATTTAGTTTCTCTGCTCTCTGACATTGAGATAAAGGAAGGTAAAGAAGGATTTGGCTTCGAGTAATGCTATCCGCTAGACACTGAACATATCTGGACAACCAGTACATAAAGTGTAGAGATGGCCAGTCTCAGTTCAAAATTGGACTACGTTATTCAGGTCATGGCACCTACGAGTGCTTTCCAGCTTGTAGCTCTGCCGTTCAGTTTTAAACATTCCTATTTAGCTAAGAAAGTGAACTGAACCAAACAAGCCTAAGTAACATTGACGAGGAAACAATTACCTGAGCAATCAGAGTTTCAACTATGTCTAATTTTGTTTTTGTAATCGACACCAACAAGCGCCCTATTAATCCTGTTCATCCAGCACAAGCACGCCTGTGGTTAACTCAGGGTAAAGCCGCTGTTTATCGTCGGTTTCCATTTACGATCGTCGTAAAAACTGCATCAACACAAATAACTAAACCGATTCAGTTAAAAATAGATCCTGGGAGCCAAACTACGGGCATCGCATTGGTATCTGAGAATGCAGTTATTTGGGGTGCAGAACTAACCCATCGCGGTCAAGCAATTAAAGCTAATCTTGAGTCTCGGCGTTCACTGCGTCGAGGCAGGCGAAATCGTAAGACCCGTTATCGCCAACCACGGTTTTTGAATAGAACTCGTCCTAACGGCTGGTTAGCTCCCAGTCTTGAACACCGAGTACAAACTACTCTAACTTGGGTAAATAGACTGAGGAAATTTGTACCAATTACAGGCATTTCTCAAGAATTAGTACGGTTTGACACGCAAGCCTTAGTTAATCCAGAAATTAGTGGTACTGAATACCAGAGAGGTGAATTAGCAGGTTTTGAAGTGAAAGAATATTTACTAGCGAAATGGGGCAGAAAATGTGTTTATTGTGGAGCAGAAAATACGCCCCTAGAGATTGAACATATTTTGGCTAAAAGCAGAGGTGGGACGGATAGAGTTAGCAATCTTACCCTAGCTTGTCATCCTTGTAATCAGAAAAAAGGTAATCAGCCGATTGAGAAATTTCTGAAGCATAAACCAAGTATTTTAAGACAGGTTTTAGCTCAAGCAAAAGCACCATTAAAAGACGCTGCTACTGTGAATTCAACTCGGTGGAAATTATATCAAAGGTTGCAAGAGACTGGATTGCCAGTTTCAGTAGGTACTGGTGGTAGAACTAAATTTAATCGCGTTAAATTAGGTATCCAAAAGTGCCACTATCTGGATGCAGCCTGTGTGGGCGTGGTTGAGAAATTAACTTTGAAAACTACTAAGCCCTTACTGATTACTGCTAAGGGTTGGGGAGTGCGCCAAATGTCTACTACCAACAAATATGGTTTTCCCATAAAACACCGCACCAGACAGAAAGCTTTTTTCGGGTTTCAAACTGGGGATATAGTCCGCGCTATTCTACCGAGTGGAAAGTTTGCGGGCACTCACATTGGACGCTTAACTGTTCGAGCTACAGGTGTGTTTGAAATGGTGACGGCCAAGGGCAAGGTTAGCCCAGTCAGAGCTAAATACTGCCAAATAGTTCATCGAGTTGATGGATACAATTATGCCGCATAGTCCACATTTGTCCACTCATTCGGCGATTAGAGGCGATCTGATCGCAAATTGGTGGCGTTCTTATCAGTTCCGCACCGCCATCAAAAAAGGTAACCTACGTCGCGCAGAAGAACTATTACAAGAAATACAAAAATCGGGAGCGAGACTTTCATCGCTCGAAAAGTTATTTAAAGATAAGCTGCAACTCGAACAAACTACGCGAGATTACCGCCAACAAATTTCCGCACAATACCGACAGCTAAGTCAACTGCGTCAACAACTCGAACAGATAGAGCCGAGTCAAGCACTTGGGGAAATCCCTACCGATATATTAACACCGGAGCCGGAATTTATCGAATTTATATCCAAAAACTTTAAGTTTGTGGAGCATGATGAAAATATGCTCCAATGCACAGGGATCGATCGGCGGGTTTTTGATGACTTTGAGGAAAGCTTAGCTGATTTTATCAAAGAAGAGTTTAGCCAACAAAGTCGGAAAAAGAACTTCCATTTTTTACTAGATGATGCGATTAACGATATCAACAGATTAAAAGGTGGACAAGATCCTCAATATAGGTTTGAACTAAGTCCCCATATCTATTTGATGAGGTATTTTTTAGATAATGTTTATTGTGCCTATCTCGCTTGGTTTCTGATCTACAAATCTGGCTTATTACCATCTAAAATTAATATTCTTGATATTGCTGCGGGTCCAGGTACGATCGCTTACGGATTGGCGTTATTGCTACAAAGCAGTAATAGCTTTTTATCTGCGCCTCCTATGCACGTTTCCTACTACTCTCTGGAGCAACAGAAGTCTTTTCAGTATCGAGGATTGCAATTTTGGCGAAAATACATAGAGCCTCAAGAAAGAGCTACAAATGCTTACTTTCGATTTGATACTTGTAGCATTTTCGATTACGATAATCAGTCCGCCAGAATGCCGTTGAATTTCTTTAACTTGATAGTGATTTCTCACTGTTTCTTCTCTGACTCTGAAGCACGCGATAAATCTATAGTTGTTTATAAAGATATATTTACGAATTGCCTTAAAGAAAATGGTCATGTACTGCTGATAATTCAAGAAAAGAAGTTATTTAAGGCATACGGAGTTCGACAAATCGGAAGTCGAAATGAGGAAGAAAGCGTGGTAAAAAAATTCGTTGAAGAGCTTGGCTTGAATTTAGTATGGTACAAATACCTCACATCAAGATATAGAAGAGAGCCGATTACCGAGTTTGGAAGATTTGCACGAGAAAACTTACCTAACCAGAAATTTATGAGTCCGCTATTACGTCAATACTTCAAATTAAACTTTGACTTAAACTACACGCTTGATGATTACGTAATTTTGGCAAAAAAATGATGATAGTGTCATCATTAGCCATTAACTAATGACTAATGACTAATTATTAATGACCGATCATCCAAGGTCGGGTATCGTTATGCTTATGGTGATGATGATGGTGGTTATGGGAATTTTTAACTTGAGTGCGATCGACTACACGAGGTTCCGCACTTTGCTCAATTCTAGTCCGCAGAGAATTGGGCATCATCATCAAACCAGCTACCGAATAAATTCGTTTGGCAACAGTCTCGCAAATTGGGCAAAGCATCGGTTCGCTGGCTGCTTTCATACTCCGCCATTCTTCAAAAGTTCCGCAATTTTCGCACTTAAATTCGTAAAGAGGCATAATCAATTTTAGATTTTAGATTTTGGATTTGAGAAACCCGGTTTTTGAGAAAAATCGGGTTTCTAGAAGCAGGTGAACCTCACCCCCTAGCCCCCTCTCCGTGGCGGAGAGGGGGCTAGGGGGTGAGGTTCTACGTCGGTAGAACATTCTTTTCAAAAATTGCTGTCGGAACTGCAATAGTACAACAAGCATTGGGAATATCTACAATTCCGCTAATTCTTCCCTCTACTGGTGCAGAACCTAAAAGCAAATAAATCTGCTCTCCCGTGTAGCCAAACTTCTTGAAATATTCGATCGCATTCAAACAAGCACGGCGATAAGCAACATGAGCATCTAGATAATATTGCTGTCCGGTAAATTCATCAACAGAAATGCCTTCAAACACCAAATATTCCGAATAGCGAGGCTCAACTGGGCCAGGTTTGAAAATTGGATTTGTCAGACCGTATTTTTCCACGCCGCCTTTAATCAAATCGACGTGCAAATCGAGGTAACCAGCCATTTCGATCGCACCGCAGAAAGAAATCTCTCCATCCCCTTGTGCAAAGTGAATATCTCCCATTGAAAGTTTCGCACCTTCCACATAAACTGGAAAGTAAATGCGCGAACCTTTTGACAAATTTTTGATATCGCAATTGCCGCCGTGTTCGCGGGGTGGAACAGTTCGCGCCGCTTCTTGGGCAATTCGATCGTATTCAGCACCCTTTAACGAACCGAGAATCGCATTTTTCGGGTTAGGCAATGCTGCTAAAGGCGGTACTCGATTGGGATTGGTTGCTACCAAATCGGCTTCCCGCTTATTCCAAGTAGCTAACAAATCGTGAGATGGCGCACAACCGATCAATCCGGGGTGCGGAATTCCGGCAAATTTCACATTAGGAATATGACGAGATTTTGTATAAATTCCTTGAATATCCCAAATAGCTTTCTGTGCGACTGGGAAATGTTCTGTGAGGAAACCGCCGCCATTTTCCCTAGCAAAAATTCCGGTAAAACCCCATTCGTAATCCAGTAAAGTTCCTACATCTAAGATATCAACAATTAGGATATCTCCTGGCTCGGCACCGTTCACATAAATAGGGCCGCTCAATACGTGAACAACTGTTAAATCGACATCGCGCACATCGTTGGGGCTGTCGTTGTTGCCGATTTGTCCGTCCGTCCAATCTTTGCATTCTATCCGAAATACAGCGCCAGGATTGACAGAAACTACTGCCGGAATATCGGGATGCCAGCGATTGTGACCTACCAACGGTTGATCGGTAAATGGCTTGTTCAAGTCTACTTTGAAGAGAACTTCAGGCATAGTAGTACCGCGATTTTCTATTTTTATTTGATGTTTTGCCCTCGCCTCAGTTGAGATTAAATTCCTGCGGCGATAATAAACTGTAGCTTTTAATACCGAAAATCACGAGAATTTGTAACTATTTATTTATGGGATCGATTACGAACGCTCTAGAAATTATTGAGATAGTTTAAAAAATAAATAGTTTTTTAAACTGATTATAAAAAGTTTTGTTTTTTAGGCGGCCAAGTCAGGTATAATTGTGAATTGAAAATTTACTTCAGGAGTTAGGCACTCTCAAGGCAAAAACCCGGTTTCTTTTCGGAAGCCTGCGGGGAGACAGGTCTCCTTTATTGCGATGAGAGAAAATTATTGGAAGCAAGATTGACATAGACGAGGGTAAGGCAAAAGTTCTTGTGACAAGCAGGCTGAGCGTGGCGATCGCTCGTCCTATCCTTTCTTTTTCCATCCTCGCTCGATCGCTGCGATCGCCATAACCAGGAAGCGTTGACTTATAAAGATGAGATCTTTTATCTGTCTGGCATTATTAACTTTTCTGCTCGTGACGGCTATTTTTCCCGCAGTCGCGCAAGTTGCCGATTTTAGATTTTCGGTGATTCCAAATATTATATCTTTTAGCGAAATGAAAAATCTGTCTCCCATCCTTTCTATTGATAAGAGAAGGGATAGGCGAGAGGGTTTTCCAACTGTTTTAGAAGACGGAAAAAAATTATACGATGCGGGAAGGTTTTCGGATGCAGTTGCTGTCTGGGAAAAGGCGGCAGAAAGTTATCGAGAAAAGAACGATCGCCTCTACCTGGCTCTCACTTTAAATTATCTCTCTAACGCTTATCAAGAGTTGGGACAGTGGGAGAAGGCAAAAGATGCGATCGCGCAAAGCCTCAATCTCTTAACAAATTCAGCAACTCGTCAGCACTCAGCACTAATTTTCGCTCAAGCTTTGAATTCTCAAGGTAGTCTTCAGTTAGCTATGGGACAAACAGAAGCTGCTTTGGATAGTTGGAAACAAGCCGAAAATGCTTATGAAAAAGCTGGTGATGCAGCGGGAATTCTGGGGAGTAAAATTAACCAAGCACAAGCTTTGCAAGCTTTTGGTCAATATCAGCGTGCTAAAACTAATTTAGAAAATGCAAATAAAAACTTGGGATCTTTACCAGATTCAATCTTAAAATCTGTAGGATTGCGAAGTCTGGGAGAAGCGCTGCAAGTTTTGGGAGATTTGCCTAAGTCTGAAGAAGTATTAAAGCAAAGTTTGGCACTCGCGCAAAAATTAAATTCTCCTACGGAAACGAGCGCTGCTCTTTTTAGTTTGGGAAATCATGCCAAAAGTGCTGGAGATAGTAAAGCGGCTTTGGATTTTTATCAACAAGCAGCTGCGATCGCACCCAGTCCTATTGCCAAATTGGAAACTTTACTAAATCTATTTAACTTAAGGATAGAAACCAAAGAGCAAGAAAATATCCCATCTTTAATATCCCAAATTCAGACGGAAATTTCTAAGCTAAACCCCAGCCGAGCGGCTGTTTACGCTCAAGTTAATTTTGCTGAAACTTTGATGAAGTTATCATTAGTCAGCCAGTGGCCAGGGTTAAATCAAGCAGAACAAATAACCAACAAAAGAGAAGGTAATGCAAGCATTGCTAAATTATTAGCTACAGCAGTTCAACAAGCAAGATCTCTCAAAGATGCCAGAGCGGAATCCTATGCTTTGGTAGCGTTGGGTAAATTATATCAACAAAATCAACAGCAATCGGATGCGGAAAATTTGACTCGGCAAGCGTTAACAATTGCACAGGCTATTAGCGCCAATGATATTACTGCTCGCGCTGCTTGGCAATTAGGTAAAATTTTAAAACAAGAAGGTCGAAATGAGGATGCGATCGCTGCTTACACGCAAGCAGTTAAAACTTTGCAAATTCTCCGCAGCGACTTGGTAGCTACTAATACAAACCTACAGTTTTCTTTTCGAGAAAGTGTCGAACCTGTCTATCGCGAGCTAGTTGGGTTATTGCTAGATGAAAGCTCCGAATACTCTGCTGCATTAACGGAAAATTCAAAATCCAAAATTCCCAATCGCATCGCTCAAGCTCGCGAGTTAATTGAAGCGCTACAACTAGCAGAATTAGACAATTATTTTCGAGAAGCTTGCTTAAATGTCAAACCGCAACAAATTGATGCGATCGATCGGCAAGCCGCAGTAATTTACCCGATTATTTTGAGCGATCGTTTAGAAGTTATCTTATCTTTGCCTGGGAAACCTCTGCGCCACTACAAAACCGATTTGCCCGAAAGTAAAGTAGAAAGTGTTCTCGAGCAATTGCTAGAATCAATAAACCCAGTTTTTTCCCTCGAAGAGCTTTGGCAAGTATCCCAACAAGTTTATGATTGGCTGATCCGACCGGCAGAAACAGATTTAGCTACAAGTGGAATTAAAACTTTGGTGTTTGTGCTGGATGGTTCTTTGCGAAATCTGCCAATGTCAATTCTTTATGACGGTCAAAAATATCTAATTGAAAAATACAGTATCGCTCTAACTCCCGGTTTGCAATTACTACCAACGCGATCGATCTCTGGCAAGCACCTAGAAGTTTTAACCGCCGGACTTACTGAGTCTAGAAGTGGGTTTTCCGCTTTACCGGGAGTCGAGGCGGAGTTAAAAAGAATCGCATCGGAACTGCCTTCCCAAATACTTTTGAATCAGCAGTTTAGCGAAGAAAACTTATCTACGCAAATAAAAGCGGCTTCATTCCCGATCGTACATTTAGCCACTCACGGTCAATTCAGTTCTAACCCAGATGAAACATTTATTCTTGCTTGGGATAAGAAACTGAACGTCCGCAGGTTTGAAGAAATATTACGGTCTAGAGAAGGAAAACAAACCAGTGCGATCGAATTGCTTGTCCTGAGTGCCTGTCAAACTGCCGCCGGGGATAATCGCGCTGCTTTGGGATTGGCAGGAGTAGCGCTCAAATCCGGCGCACGCACTACTTTAGCGACCTTGTGGTCGGTAAAAGATTTATCCACCGCCACCCTCATCACCGAGTTTTACTCTCAACTTGGCCAACCTCATGTTACCAAAGCGGAAGCTCTCCGTCGCGCTCAACTATCATTGTTAAAAACACCCCAATTCGAGCATCCGTTCTACTGGTCTCCCTTTGTTTTGGTAGGAAATTGGTTATAAGAGCGGTGGAAAAATGTAAAAATGTTTTTACATAAGCTTAATCAAAACTTTGTAATTGTTATACATAATCAAGATATAGTGATTATAATACCTTAAGATGTTTTAGCTCCAGGGATTAAATTATGAGCGGAACCAAAAAATTTCTACCTCTGACGATATTTTCGCTGGCCTTATCTTCACAAATCCTGGTGAGTTTGGGTGTAGCAAAGCAATCACAGGCAAAATTTATACCGAGTAACGAAAATCACAATCAACTAAAGTCATCAATCCAGATAAATTTTGAGCCGCCGAGCGACGGAAAACCGAGCGATACTGCCGGGGGCGCATCGCGCAGTCCGGACGGTAAGGTTTGTCCTCAAGATGCAAAAGCAAACACACCTTGGATAGCCCCACTGATGCCAACCAGTACGCAAGCAAAAACAGCCGCAAAGCGTCCGACATTATTTGTTTATGTGCCGGAAACTTCAGCTAGAAAAGTATTTTTTAGTTTGAGGGATGACAACAAAAAAAATATTTATCGAACAATGCTGACAATTACTGGCCAAGCGGGTATTGTCAGTATTAAAATACCGGATGAAGCACCGGAGTTAGAAACCGGCAAGAATTACAAGTGGTACTTTGTGGTCGTATGTGGAAATACAGTCAGACCAGATAGTCCGGGAGTGGAGGGAGAGATCCGTCGAGTCGAACCGAATCCGGAACTAAACAGTCAGATAGAAAAAGCGACACCAGTAGAGCGTGCAGCTTTGTACAACAACGAAGGGCTTTGGTACGATACAATTGCAACTGTGGCTGAGCTAAAGCGATCGCAACCCCAAGATACAAAGATAACAACTATGTGGGAAGAATTGTTAAAATCGGTGGGATTAGAAGCGGTTTCAAAAAAGCCACTATTAAACTAGAAACTTTTTTTCTAGTTTGAAATCCGAATGTTACCCAATCCTATACTTCGCCTACTCCAACGATCGATCGGACAATGGCGCGGCGTACTGATTACCGCACCAAGCATTGCTGGGCTAGCAATTCTCGCTAACTCAGTAGGTTTGTTTCAAATGCTGGAATGGGCGACTTTGGATTTATATTTTCGCCAGCGACCTTTTGAGCCGATCGACGAGCGGATCGTTATTGTCAGGGTGGATGAGTACGACATCAAACAAATTGGCAAATGGCCCATTCCTGATACTGTGTTGGCAAAAGCGATCGAGAACTTGAAAGCACAGCAACCGCGAGCGATCGGTTTAGATATTTATAGAGACTTACCAGTACAACCCGGTCATCAGAAATTAGAGCAAGTTTTCAAGTCCACACCGAACTTGATCGGTGTTGAGAAAGTGGTTGGGAATAACGTTGCCCCACCACCAACCTTGAGCAAACTAGGTCAAGTTGCCTTCGCCGATTTAGTATTGGATGCTGATGGCAAAGTGCGTCGAGGTTTGATGTCTGTCAAACTTGAAGAAAATCAAACAAAACTAAGTTTGAGCGCTCGTTTGAGTTTAATGTATTTGCAAGCCAAAGGAATTACTTTACAAACGAAGAAACCGGGCGAGTTGCAATTAGGTAAAGCTGTATTTACCCCTTTTAGAGGAAATGATGGTGGCTATGTTCGCGCTAATTATGGTGGCTACCAAGTTTTGTTGAACTATCGCGGATTGGAGAATAAATTTCATCAAATATCAATAACTGATGTTTTGGCAAATCGAATATCGCTAGACTTACTGTCCGATCGCATAGTGCTGATCGGCGCAACCGGACAAAGTTTTAACGACCTGTTTCTAACTCCTTACAGTCGCAGTTCGCTCGGCACTGCAAAGCAAATTCCTGGTGTATTTATTCATGCCAATTTAATCAGCCAGACCTTAAGTGCAGCACTGGAAGGACGGGCGCTCATAAAAGTATGGCCTGAACCGCTGGAGTGGTGGTGGATTTTTTTTTGGTCTACCTGCGGCGCAATTTTAGCTTCAATTTTCCCTCTCAAACGATACACACTTGGGAGCATTTTCCTGCTTGGGTGCGGTTTGAGCAGCGGTTATTACCTAGCATTCTTGAGTGGCTGGTGGATTCCCGCAGTTCCCTCACTTTTAGCTTTGGTGGGTTCTGCTGTTGTTAATACTGGCTATATTCTCATCGAAAATTTGCAAATTTACCATAAAAAATTAGAGGATTATTCGCGCACGTTAGAAGAAAAAGTAAAAGAACGCACAGTGGAATTAGAACGAAAAAAAGATGAGCTAGAGCAACAGGCGATCGAACTTGCCAAAGCCAAAGAAATTGCTGTTGCCGCTAACGCCGCCAAAAGCGCCTTCCTGGCAAGTATGAGCCACGAACTTCGCACCCCCCTCAACGCTATTCTCGGCTTTACCCAGCTGATGGCTCGCGATGCTTCTCTGTCTAAAGAAAATCAAGAATACATAGGTATCATCAATCGTAGTGGCGAGCATTTATTGGGTCTGATTAACGATGTTTTAGAAATGTCCAAAATCGAATTAGGACGGCTAGAACTGAATGAAAATAACTTAGATTTATACAACCTAATCGACTCTGTAAAAGAATTGTTTCAACTTAAAGCTGAATCCAAAGGCTTAGAGTTAATATTTGATGTAGAAATGGATGTGCCTCAATATATCATTACTGATGGCAAGAAATTACGACAAATTTTAATAAATTTACTGTCAAACTCTATTAAATTTACCGAGCGCGGTAGTGTGATATTGTACGTAAACAGTTTAAGTGAATCCTCTCCAAATAACGCTAAATTAAATCAAAAATTTTCCACTTTATTATTTAAAGTGGAAGATACTGGCTTTGGCATTGCTCCAGAAGAAATAAATAGTTTATTTGAAGCGTTTGTCCAAACAGAAACAGGTCGTAAATCTCAACAAGGAACAGGTTTGGGATTAGCAATCAGCAAACAATTTGTAGAACAGATGGGAGGAAAAATTAGCGTTCAAAGCCAGGTGGGTAAAGGAACCATTTTTACATTCAGTATTCAGGTGCAAGCAGCGTTGGCAACCGAAAATATAAAAGCAGAACCAACAGCGATCGCACTAGCACCCAATACCCCAAGATATCGCATCTTGGTAGTAGACGATCGATATGAAAATCGTCTACTATTAGTTAAATTACTCGAATCCATCGGCTTCTTTGTGCGCGAAGCTAGCAACGGTGAAGAAGCAATTGCGATTTGGTCATATTTTGAACCCCACTTAATTTGGATGGATATAAAGATGCCAGTTATGGACGGTTATGAAGCAACTAAAATAATCAAAGCCACACCACAAGGGAAATCCACCATAATTATTGCCCTAACTGCTAGCGCCTTGAAACACGAACGCGAATTTATGTCTGAAGCTGGTTATGATGATTTTTTACTCAAACCATTTTCGGAAAATTTGCTTTTAAAGAAAATGGCGGAATACTTAAGTATTTCCTACGTCTATGCAGGAGAAGAAGAAACCGATTCACAACCATCCAAAAATCTTTATTCTGCCCTAACAATCGAAGATTTGTGCGTGATGTCATCTTCTTGGGTACAAGAACTATATGACGCAGCATTAACCTGCGATGATGGGCAAATCATGGAACTAATCAAGGAAATTCCACAATCAAATACAAATTTGGTTCGCGCCCTAACCGATTTGGCGCACGACTTTCGCTTTGACGTACTTATAGATTTAAGTATGAAATTAATCAATGAATAGCAAGTAGCGGACGTAAAATGTTGAAAAAGTTACTCAAAGCCTAAATTCTCCCGCCTTCAGCGCCTCATAAAGATCGAAGTCTGCCTGTCGCACCACATAACTAGGGGCGTCAACTGGCAGACTCCCTCCAACTTGATATTGGTAGTTTGAGTTTTGTGCTGAGTTCATTTGGACTGAAACGGCAGGCTCAATTTCACTCACCAGTCTACCGTTTTTGTTCGAGCTTGTAAAAACAAGTAATCTCAGAGCCAAAAAATATTAAGTCAGCGTCCAAACCCCATCCCAATCTTCCGATGGAGGATGTTGCAGCAAATACTGACAGCGTTTCAGAAACATAGCTGAGGGTTTGTCGTTAATTTTCATATCCTCCACAATAACTGCAAACTCATTCATTGCCCGCCGAAACTTGCGATTCAGATAATGTTCGCGTCCTTGATTGTAATGTTCGATCGCTTTTTGCTTCTCCTCAGAAATTACATCAGCACACAACCCCAAAACTTCGTAAATAGCTATTGGTTGGTTTCTCCCTTTGGCATGAATGTAATCGAGTTCTCTAGCCCTGATCCTTTCCGAGCAACTTTCGTATGTACTTTTACTAATAACGATATCGCAGCCATAATCCTTACTCAGACCTTCCAGATAAGCCGCGATATTTACGCCATCTCCGATGACAGTAAATTGGTTTAGTTTGCTGGAACCAATATTACCAGTGATGAGGGGATCGGAATTGATGCCAATACCTATTTGGATTGCTGGTTTTTTCTTCGCCACAAGATTGGCATTAAATTCTGCTAAACTTTGGCGCATTTCTAGGGCACTTTGCACTGTCATCCAGGCACGAGCTTCTAAATGCGAGGTTGCACCAAAAGTCACCATTATTAAATCGCCAATGTATTTATCTAAGGTGCCTTTGTATTTAATAACGACGTTTGACATTACCTCAAAATATTCGTTAAGCAGACCGATTACCTCTACTGGCTCCATGTTTTCCGTCAAAGTAGAGAAACTGCGGATACCTGAGAATAAAATCGAAACATCCCGGCGCTCTCCCTGAAATTTGGCCTCATCCATTCTAGGTAACTCCTGTATCAATTGCTGAGCCATATAGCGCTATATTCTACTCCTAAAGGGTTTCTCACACTGATGTCCCAACTCACCCCAAACATCGCCAACTTCAGTTTTAGTGGAGGCTTCAGTCAGTGTACTTATATATAAAGTGACTGTAAAAGGCTTTTGACGCCATGAGTAGCGACATGGATATAATTGACCTGCGTCAACATAGTAGAGAGATTTACATCACTGACTTGAGAACCTTAAGTAAATCCAGCTACTCCAAGTTGCCATCCAGACTGACGCGATTGCAAGCATCAGCTGCTACACTCCCACTGGTGATGAGCGTCAAATTGAGTTTTGTTTTGTAATATCAAAATTTTCAATTTTTTGTTGTAAATTATTAATTATTAATACAAAAATCGATCGTACACCTAATCCGAGTATAAATACCCGCTGCATATAACATTACTTTACAGGCATTACCTGCTGTTTATCTTAATAAAGAAAAATAGTAAAATCACGGAATCAGTGATATTTTTTTATACCCAAACTAAACTTGTGTAGGGATGCACTCGATCGCATTTGTTATGCGCTGTTACCTCTTGACTCAACAATTGTCGGTTCATCGACTCCCACCGGAGCTACCTCCTTGGCCCCCTCTCGTATCCGGAGACCCTGGAGACGCCGGGTCATACGCGGCTAAGATCGTCTCAATATGGATGTCACCTCTAATAGCCATTTTAGCGACACAGCTATCAGTCTCCAAGCTGCATTGCACGCTTTTATTACTTTTCAAATCGGCGCTGAGGGCATCCGAACCGCTAAGCAGGACTATTCCAAGAATGATGAGTAGTTTGTTCATTTGTTCCTTCCTTTTCAATTTGAAGCTCTTAGATGAAAAGTTTATCTGATGAGTTCCTTATATTCCATCCCACTTTTTATTGATTTGATAAAGATTGTTTAATGAAATGGAAAAGATCAGGTTATAACCCCAATTTCGAGAGGTATTTTTATTGCCCGTAAAATTTCAGCCAATTATTGATTCAACGCAGAAAGTGCTGACCCTAACTCTGGCACAACTCAAGAGTATATTGACGCTAGTTTAGATTTCTACGGTACTAGCTAATTCTCGCTGTGCAAATGCTGGTAAATATTAATCGCCACCCCGATAAGTCATGCACTCCACCTTAATTTTTACATATTTACCAGGGGAGCACAGTAATTATAGTCACTGTATAGCACTGATGACAATCCCTTTGTGATGAGATATCAGTGCGATCGGCCTCTTCAACGGCCTTTGGAGCAAATTTTTGATGCTTCCGGATAAGTAGCCAGGTAATTCTTCAGCCAGTCGCAGCCCCGCTTCAGCAGCTCGTCCAATCCTTCCACACGCCACAGCCGCACCATACCATCCATTCCTACCGTCGCCAGGTAGCGCCCATCTCGGCTAAAGCTAAGACTGTAAACGCTGCCTTGATGCCCAACAAATTTATTAATCCGCTGCCCCGACAGAAAACGCATCTGTGCCGTACCATCCTGTCCTGCGGTAGCCAAACGCTGTCCATCCGGGCTAAAAACTGCACTTAGAACCCCGCCTTGATAAGTATTAAATCCATCCAGCTGCTTCCCAGACAAATTCCAAAGCTTAACAGTAGTGTCTGCGCCTGTTGTAACGAGGCGCTGTCCATCCGGGCTAAAGCTCACGCTCAACACTCCATCTCCATCTGCCTTGATTCTAAGCAGCTCCTGCCCCGACAAATTCCACAGTCGAACTGTGCCGTCTCTTCCAGCTGTGGCCAAGCGCTGCCCATCGGGACTAAAACTTACACTCCAGATTGATTTCTTATGACCCTTAAATTCTATTGGCTGCTGCCCGGAGAAGTTCCAAAGTCGAGCCGTGCCATTTTCCCCAGCTATGGCGAGGCGCTTTCCATCCGGGCTAAAACTGACAACGTAAACTCTGCCACGATGACCGCTCAATAGAGTTAGCTGCTGCCCAGACAAGTTCCAAACTCTCACCGTACCATCGTTCCCTGCTGTGGCGAGGCGTTGGCCATCGGGACTGAAAGTGACGCTATTAACCCCACCCGTATGACCGCTGAACTCAGCCATCTGCTTGCCAGACAAGTTCCAGAGTCGGGCTTTGCCATCCTGTCCTGCTGTCGCCAGACGCTGACCATCCGGACTGAAACTCACGCTCCAAGCCTCGCTCTTATGTCCTCGCCATTGAGTCAGTTGCTGTCTTGATAGCTTCTGCGGGTTAGACAAGTCCCACAGTCGCGCAGTCCCGTCTGCTCCTGCTGTGGCTAAGCTTTGTCCGTCCGGGCTAAAACTCACGCTCAAAACCCAGTTTTCGTGACCGTTTAATTCAGCCAGCTGCTTACCGGATAAGTCTCGAAGTCGGACTGTGCCGTCTGCACTTCCAGTAGCTAAGCTCTGACCGTCAGGGCTATAGCTCACACTCAAAACCCAGTCCTTATTTTTCCATTCAGCCAGCTGCTGGCCGGACAAATTCCAAAATCGAATCGTGCTATCTAATCCTGTAGTAACTAAACTTTTTCCATCCGGGCTAAAACTGAGGCTGAGGACTGTCTGTTGATGACCTTTGAATACAGCCAGCTGCTTGCCGGACAAGTTCCAAAGTCTGGCGGTACGATCCTCTCCTGCTGTGGCTATGCGCTGGCCATCGGGACTGAATTTCACGCTCCAGATTTCTGTTTGATGGCCTTTGAATACAGCCAGCTGCTTGCCAGAGAGGTTCCAAAGTCTGACGATGCCGTCTTCTGCTGCGGTAACTAAACGCTGTCCGTTCGGACTCAAACTTATGCTCGTGACTTTACCCTGATGACCTGTTAATTTAGCCAGTTGTTTGCCAGCAAGGTTCCAAAGTCGGACGGTGCCATCTTCGCCGGCGGTGATGAGGCGCTGTCCGTCCGGACTGAAACTCACTCCTCTGACTTTACCCTGATGACCTGTTAATTTAGCTAGTTGTTTGCCAGAAAGGTTCCAAAGTCGAGCGGTGCCGTCTTCTCCTACGGTAGCTAAGAGTTTACCATTGGGGCTGAAACTGACGCTGTAGACTCGACCGCGATGACCGATGAACTGACTTCGCTCGCGGATATTGTCCAAAATCGTTTGTAAAACCCACAAAGGACTGGTGGCTGGATAGTTTTTCATACCTGGGTAGTCTTTCACCATTTCTTTCAATCCTTGTCCAGCCTCCATACCTAAGAGTAAGGCTTCTATTTCTTGACGATCGATCAGAAATTTTCCGACAGCAGTAACCGATTTCTGCTCTAGATCGAAGCTTTTTTGTGCTTGGTTCAAGTTTTCCTGTGCTTGGTTCAAGTTTTCCTGTGCTTGTTTTATGTTTGTGCTAGCCCACACTACTACTGCGATTGCCAAAACTGAGATTACAGCTAATCCCGCTAAACCTTTGCGAATTGTTCGCCTTGCTTTCTGTTCTGCTTCAGCTAGTATCCGATTAGCTTCTATCTGTATATCTAGCGCAATTTGAACTTGCAATTTGTCTAATTCTTGACTGGCAGCTAAGAATTGATAATCGCGATCGCTCAAACTTTTACCCGCTGCCCACGCCAGTGCATCTTGCAAAGCCTGTCCGTGCAACAGGCGCGATCGATCTTGACAATCTGAAGCTAACCAAGCTGTTAATCCTTCTGAATAAGGTCTGAGATTTTCTAGTTCTTTTTCAACCCAATTTTGATTAAAAACACATTCATAGATGCGGTTATAAACTTTTAACTTTCCTTGTTCTTCTACTACCAACCCCGACAAGCGCAACTCCATTTGCTCGGAACTGTCATCGGCGATTAGTTCTCCCTGTTGTAAAATTTGGTGATACAGCCCCAGCAGCCTCGCTGTGCGCTGCCCATTCTTAAAAATGCGATCGGATATTGTTCTCAAATGTTCTGGTTCATCTTGGTTTTCCCAATTCTCGATGATTCGCGATCGCACCAAATCTTCAATCGACTCGGCTTCTCTCTCTGGATGCTTTGCCAACAAATAGTTGGGAGATGAGGTATCGGATAAAATTAGTTGGCAAACTTTTTGTGTGAGAAACGGTTGTCCACCCGTCCACGCTAAAATCTCTTTCAGTACAGTGGTAGTATCGCTTACTTTTCCTGATAAACCTATCGCTAACGATCCTGCTTCGTGCAGCTGAAAGCCTTTTAATTCAATAGCTCGACCAATATTAAACGGCGTCCGATTCTTATCGGTAATCAAATCGCTTGGTGTTGCCACTCCCAATAAAGCAAAAGAAAGACGTTTGTATTCTGGTTTGTCGGCACGTTTGTTATAGCAAGCTCTAATAAATGCAAAAAAATCGTCTATAGTAAAATTTAAACCCAAAACACTATCAATTTCATCCACAAAAATGACAATACTTGCCGATATTTCTGTTAGCAAAACTTCTTCGGTAAACTCGCTGAAACGTTGCACGGAAGAAAGATGATCGCGAGCCGGCCACCAATTTCTTAAATTAAATTTATCGCCGAGGTTAAAACTACTGACCAAGTTACGAATAAGACTCGCATACCATTGATCTGGTGTAATATGCTGACTGCCAATCTTGTTGAGATCGATCGCAGCACAAGCAATTCCATCTGCTTGCAGCCTTTTCATAGTTTGCACTCGCAAGCTAGACTTACCCATTTGTCGGCAATTCAGCACGTAACAAAATTGGCCAGACTTCAAACCGTTGTATAAATCTTCATCTGCCTTTCGCCTCACGTAGGTGGGAAAGTCAGGAGGCAAACTTCCGCCAACTTGATACTGAGACATTAAGTTTGGTTCTGCGTTTAGCAAATAATTACTCAAATCTCCATTATTAGCATTTTTAATCCATATATGTCAACCAAATATTATGCTTGATGCCAGGATATATCTACGCTACCAAAATTAACAACCAAGGCTACATTTAAATTTTCCAATGACTTAACAAACCACATAATATCTTTTAAAGTCTGAGATTCATAATGATTGAATAAAATGGAAAAGCGCTTTTCTAAATCGGGTTTAACTTTACGGGAAAGCAGCACAATTTTGAGCAACAAGCTTGTTGTTTCGAGCGTACCGAGGTTAGAAATTAAATCTATAAAAACATAGTGGTTGGGTTGCTGCGGACTTTCTACAACTAGAAAATTGAATAATTGGCTGCAAGTGCGAACAAGTAAAAACTCGTTCAATTTCTGAGAATCATTTTCTGAAAAGGAGTTTTTTAAGCACTTAGACAACCGCTGATTGAATTGACGATTTCCATATTCTGCCTGTATAGAAGCAATTAAATATTCGTATAAATCTGCTTTAAAAGCTTGGTAAGATTTCGTTTGTTTATGATAATTCAGGAAGATTCCAGCTAAATCGCGATAAGTGTAAGAGCCTTCCACTTTGCCACCAAACTTTTTCAACGCCAAGAATAATTCGCGATCGCTCAACAAGGTTGGGTTTGGCAGTGGTTGTATAATTTGGACATCTTTAACAGGATGAGAAGCTATTTCCGATATTCTCATTAAATAAGGTACGTATTGAGATAAATTAACCTCAAATTGTCGCTGTTTTTGAGCTTGAATTTCCCGAATAATTTGCTGATGCTCGAAAGAGCTATTTTGCACAAGTAAATTATGTGAAAATAAGTAAGGATATCGATGAATTAATCTACCCAAAGATGGATTGTCTTCTTTGCGCTCTGCCTCGTGTATTGGTTCGACAACTTTTACCAAACGTTGCATAGCCAAATACTCGTTACTTTCCCGGAACTGACTTACTAGCTCTCGCAAACGCATGACTACGCGAGAACGAGAAGCTACTCCTTGAAAGCGGGGCAAAGCATTTTTAAATAAAGCCACTAGCTCTGCGATCGCAGCTTGCTTTTGAAATTGTATTTGCCAGCGGTTGATCAAAATATAGCAACAACGACAAAGCAGATTTTTAAACTCTATTTCGTTGGATAAAATAGCGATAATTCTGTATAAAGCAGCTTCAATCTCCGGGTCGGGATACCCCACACCATCGATAAATAATTTGTGGAAACGCTCGATCAATTCGCTTGGCGATTCCTTTTGGACGCAATAAAGTAAGTGATCGTATATAATTTGTTCGTCTCCGACTGTCCGGCGCTCGTAAGAAAGTTTGGGAGATGATATTTTAGGGGAAGCCGGGTTAGTTAGAATCAGGGGAGGTGGAGTAGAAGCAATAGATTTCGTAGTTAGGGATGGGCGATCGGCTTTCGGTTCTCGGTTATCTTTATTTAGCCATTTTTGATGACTGATAAGCGATTGCTGATGGTTGATTTGGGATTGGTTATTTGTCGGATTTTCTAACTTTTTCTTCTTCTCGTCTCGGTTTAAGAGAGGGAGGGTTTGCGTTTCTAAAACATTGGTAATTTTGACCAGGTTTTGTATACTTTTTTTCACTCCCGAAGCCTTTTGCTGACTGGCGCTCAAAAATTGATTATCCTGTGCGCTTAATTTTTTATCTGCCGCCCAAGTTAAACCTTTGTGTAATTCTTCCCCAGTTAATAAAAGCGTTTCATCCTGACAACCAGAAGCTAACCAAGATGTCAGCGCCACTTTATAAGGACGCAAATTACCTAGTTGTGTTTCAACCCAGCTTAAATTAAAAATTTCTGCGTAAATGCGACTATAAACTCTCAGTACAGACTGAGAATATTTTTTTCCTGGTTGCTTGACTACCAATCCGGTAAGACGCAATTCCATTTGTGCGGGAGTATCGTCAGCCGGGATTTCTTCATTGAGTAGAATTTGCTGATATAGTGTCAGTAGCTGACTCGGATCGGAACTTCCTCGCACCAAGCGATCGCTAATTGTCCGTAAATGCTCCGGTTCGTCCTGCGCTTCCCAATTTTCAATAACTCGCGATCGCACGAGTTTTTCCACCCATAACCTTTCCGCACATGGAGGAATAAAAGAAATTTCCTGAAGCACAAGTTTGCAAACTTTTTGGGTGAGAAAAGGTTTACCCCCCGTCCAACCTAATATCTCTTTTAACACCGCTTGGGGATTGTTCGTTTTTTCCGCCAATCCTTTCGCTAAAGGAAGGCTTTCATGCACTTGAAAACCACTAAGTTGAATTGCCCGACCGATGTTAAAAGGAGTGCGGTTTTTATCTTGAATTAATTCTGAAGGAGTAGCTACGCCAATTAAAGCGAAAGTAAGACGCTTGTACTCCGGGTAGTCGGCGCGATGGTTATAACAAGACCGAATCGCTGCAAAAAAATCATCTACTTTAAAATTTAAGCTGAGAATGCAATCGATTTCATCTATAAAAATGACAATATTTTGGCTTATTTCTACTAGCAATGCCTGCTCGATAAATTCGCTGAAGCGTTGCACGGGGGAAAGTAAATCGCGATCGCGCCACCAAGTACGCAAATTAATCTTATCCGCAATATTGAAACCGATCGTCAAACTGCGAACTACACCCGCATACCACTGATCCGCCGTGAGATTTTGGGAACCGATCTTCGTCAAGTCGATCCCCGCACAGGCGACACCCTCCTGTTGCAATCGGCGCATGGTTTGTACCCGCAAGCTAGACTTGCCCATTTGCCGAGAGTTGAGAACATAACAAAATTCGCCCGCCTTCAATCCCTCGTAGAAATCTGTATCTGCCTGCCTCTGCACGTAAGTAGAAGCATCAGCAGGTAGACTTCCTCCGACTTGATAATGGGAGGCAGAGGTTTCTAGGGTCGTCATAAATAAATTTGATATTAATTTGGTCAACCGATCGCATTGTCCCCATCTCACAAACACCTTACTTCATCTTAGAGTCGATGGAAGCTATATAAAGCATTCAAAAATGTTCAAAAATAAACAATGGCTTCCACAAAAAAGTCAAATACAGGCGACCCCAACAGTCGCCCTTAACAAAGGCAAAACTTTAGCCGATTTCTAAGCGATCGCGAAAATAGAATCGATACAAATCGCACCGAGGCGTCACCTCATTACCTTGCAAATGCACTAAACCCATACTGTGTAACTTAAACGCTTGTAGCGACTCTAACCGCACCGGCGTATTAAGAGCAACCACCTGTGCCATCGCTGTTGCCAGATCTGGATGCTGTTGCAAATTCCACAAGTGGCGTCGCAAATGATCTCCGTACATTCCAGCTTCTGTAGGAGACGTTTCCAGCAACTGCTTTAGCGTCATATCCCGTCGCCGAATATGATAGAGAGCCAATCGCACGAGATAAGGATGTCCGCCTACCATTGTCATCAATTTCTCAACTTGGGCAGTATCCCAATCCAGATCGTGCCATCTTGTCAAATCGTATACCTGCTGCGGCGTAAACTCTGGCAACTCGATCGGCAAACCCACATTAAACGGCGATTGGTTGATACTCAGGGGAATGTAAACTTCCGTCGAGTGTACGACTACCAAACGCAGCTTTTTCCAAATATCGCGGTTTTTCGCATCCTCGTGCCACGCTCGCAACAGTCCGAAAAAGTCTGAGGCAATTTCGGGATGTTGGAACACATAATCGACTTCATCCAACCCCAACACCAACGGATTGTTTATATTTTCCAACAAATACTCTTCAAAGTAAGCCGTACAGTTATCTTTACTGCCAAAAATTTCATCCCAATAATCATTGATGCGATTTGGCAAACGCAGTCTTCTACAGATAGATGCACAAAACCATTTTAAGAATTTATCCAAGTCTGCGAACACTTTTCCATCCGCTAGCTGAAAGCTTAAAGGCACAATTTGGCAGCCAGACTGGGAGGCATAATGGAGAATTCTCGCCATCAGCGAAGTTTTGCCCATCTGTCGCGGTGCTTTGATGCGGATCAGGGCACCCGGTTGTAAAATCGTCTCGTAGCAGCGAGATTCGATCGGCGGTCGCTCTACATAAAAAGCAGAAGCCAAATCTACTTGACCTTCTGGCAATTCTGGAACTTGGGGCAGTTCCGGTGTCGCCATCGGAACTGGTTTACCATCCGGGCCACACGATGCTGGGGGTGGGTTTGGCCCAGGTTCCGGCGATTCCTCCGGGACTCGACCTTCTGCCACCAAACGCATCACTTCTTGAATAAGATTTGAAGTATCGACAGACGATCGCCACTCTCGCTGCTGAATGCGATTTAAATAACCCCGCAGATTGTAGTTCAACGGCGAACTCAGCGGAAAATTGACGCGGATCGGTAAAATCACTGGCTTACCCTCCGGATTGGCTTCCCGCAATTCCTTGGCCCGTCGCACCTCCTCTGTTACCATTTCGCTGGTAACAGACTGCTCGGACAGCAGCAGCAGCAAATAATCGCACTGCGTTAATTCCGCATCAATGCGCTGCGGCCATCCTTCTCCCAGCCGAATGCTGTGTCCGGCCATAAATGCTTTGTGTCCGGCAGCTTTTAAAGCTTCGTAAAACTGCTGCGCGAGGCTCACGTCTGGTTCGTGGCTGCGATAGCTGATGAAAACTCTTTTAGGTAAAGATAACGGCAGAATTTGGTAAACTAGCATCGGTTCTGCTATTCCCTTTAGCTCCCGCACCTCCTTATACATTCCCGGCAAAGGCAGGTGATTTTTGACGACATCGTAAACTGTCTGGGAAATACATATACCTCCCGGTTTCGCTACTACTTGCAGGCGAGCGGCGATATTCACTCCATTTCCCTTGACCTGAGTGCCAAAAAAAGCTACATCTCCCAGATGAATACCAATCCGATGCTTTAGCACATCATGGGCAGGTAGTTCGGCAGCAGCAACAAAAAGTGCTTTTTGAATTTCTATGGCGCACGCCACCGCATTGGCTGCACTCGCAAAGCACATAAATAACCCATCACCCGTGTCAGCAACAACCCGGCCTTGAAAACGCTGACATATTTCACTCATCAGGTCAAGGTCGCGGTTGGTTAAAGCGAGGGCATGAGCTTGGTCGATCGCCACTCTGGAAGTATAGCCCTCTACATCTGTAAAAACGATGGCGGCGAGGGTACTTTCTGCTCCCAGATTCGGCAGTGCGGCATTTTCTATTGGTTCCATAGGCGCAGTGTCGCGAGTACCGGCAGAGTGAGGGATAGTCTAATGAGTACAGTTTAATCGGATTGCAGGAGAGAAAATGTTTAACAAATGCGGCGGAATTCCCCATCCGCCTAGTGGTGGGGATGGATAGCCGGGAAATAGCTCGGACTTACCGCTTGCGGTAAGTCCGAGCTATTTCCCAATTTTCGGATTAGTCTTATCGCTAAGTACATATTGTGATATCATAAAAAAACTAGGAGGTAATATTGAGTGTTGCATCAAGCCGTAAAAGTCCGTTTATATCCAACCAAAGAGCAGCAAACATCCCTAGCACAAACATTTGGATGCTCGCGGTGGTGGTGGAATTATGCTTTGAATAAGTCAATTGAAACTTATAAAGAAACAGGTAAAGGACTTGGACGTTCAGCACTCAATGCACTATTACCTGAACTAAAAAAAGCCGCAGAAACTTGTTGGTTAGCTGATTGTTACAGTCAAGTTTTGCAAGCTACAACACTCAATTTGACCGCAGCATATAAAAACTTTTTTGAGCAACGTGCTGGGTTTCCTAAATTCAAATCTAAGCACGGTCAACAGTCTATTCAGTATCCTCAAAACGTCAAAATCGTAAATGGTAATGTAAAACTCCCAGGCAATATTGGCATAATCAAAGCCAAGATACATCGACCAATTGAAGGGAAGATTAAGACTGTAACTATCAGCCAAACCCCATCAGGTAAATATTTGGCATCTATCCTTACTGAAGTAGAAGAAAAATACCCTACTACAACAGAAGGAAAGATTTATGGCATTGATTTAGGAGTCAAGCATTTCGCTGTGGTAACTGACGGCCAAAAGGTTTCTAAATATGACAAACCCAGACACATTGCTAAACATGAAAAAAACCTGAAACGCAAGCAAAAGAAATTAGCACGTAAACAAAAAGGGAGTAATTCTCGAAACAAATATCGTAAAGTTGTTGCCAAAGTGTCCGAACGGGTTAGTAACTCACGGCAAGATTTTCTGCATAAACTTAGTTACAAGTTGGTCAGCGATAGCCAAGCTGTCATAGTAGAAAATCTTCATGTCAAGGGCATGGTTCGC
>NZ_JBHFNU010000047.1:0-13820 GCF_041929145.1 Aerosakkonema sp. BLCC-F183
CATAAGCTAATCATCTCAAAAATAAAGAAAAGCTTAAATTACATGGGTACAACTTGACCGAACGATAATCTTTACATCCATTTCTGGGTAAGGGTTTTAGTCTTCTGGAGTTCCCCGCAGCGCGGGGAACTCCAGGTTAAAGTTAGTATTTCATGGATTAAAATCGAAAAAGATATCACCTGATGCTGAGTATTTTCCCACAGCACTTTCTTTGCTAAATGAGTTTTCTGTAGAAGATGCAAATATTGAATTATTGCGAGAAGGTTGGCAGAAAGTTATTAGTGCGATCGCTACCAGCAATCGAGAAGCGGCGTTAAACTTAATAAGTGCGGAAATATGGACACAATTCACGCGGATTGGTATCGCTCATTCACCTATCGATTCGCCGGATAAATTTATCTCAAAATATGCTCTAATCCAAAAACCGGTAGAAAAATCTATCAAAAATAAATCTAAAACCGATACCTCAAAAAAGAAAAAATGAATCATATCGGAACTTACACAAGTGTCACACATACGTAAGTTCCGATTAATTCAAAACTCAAAACTCATAACTACTTTCAACCACCCATACCGGGAATCATACTCTTACTGAGACGTTTGAGAGCGAAGTTAACAACATCGCTGTAACGCAGTTCTCCGCAGAGGATTTTCGCCATAGTTTGGGTAGCGGTAGGTCGTTTTACCCCTACTTTGTAGCCAACTTTAGGAATTTTGTAGAATACACCTGCTAGGCGTTGGGCCCACACCATATCGCTACCCCATTCATCGACAATGACCTGAGTGTATTTTTCCAAAGCATTTAAATCGCCACCGATAGCGCGATCGATCGCCTCCGCCGCCTTCATCCCGCTAAAAATCGAGGGACGAATACCTTCCGCCGTCATCGGATCGACAACGCAAGCAGCTTCGCCAGCTAAAACAGCATTTTGGGTGTGCAGCTTTTGATTTCCATCCCACAAACAAAGCGGATGTCCGTATTGCTTGCTGGTTTTCATATCCACACCGAACATTGTCCCGTATTCACTCAAAATGCTCTTAAAGTCTTGCGGTTCGCCACCTTGGAACGTTCCTACACCGATCGAATACCCATCTGCTTTAGGAAAGTTCCAAATATAACCATTTTTCACCATCCCGAACTCAAAGTAAGTTGTGGTATCGGGATTACCGGGAGGAGGCGTTTCTGCCTCTAAAGCTCCACCCAGTCTGCGTTTGCGCTCCTTGAAACCCAACAGCTTAGCCATTGGCCCTTTGGCACCGTCCGCAGCGATCAGATAGCGACCTTCCACTGGGCCATTAGCTGTCTTGACTTGCCAGCGATCGTTCTTAAATTCAATCCCCGTAACCTCAGTATTATCTCGGAGTTCGGCCCCCTGCTTCTGTGCCTGTTGAACCAGAAAGTGGTCGAAAATATCCCGCCGTACCATCCAAATTGGCTCCATGTTTGTGAGCCTCGCTTCCACTGGGTCTTCCATCTTCCAGGTGTAGCGAATTGTATCTACTTTCAGGGAAATCGCTGGCGAGAAATCAAAATCAAACCATTGGGCGATCGCAGGCGATACACCTCCACCACAGGGTTTATACCGAGGCAAGCTTTCTTTTTCCAAAACTAATACAGAGCGCCCCCGCTTAGCCAAATGATAAGCCGCCGTTCCACCTGCTGGGCCAGCACCGACAATAATGCAGTCAAACATATCGTTGAATTTTTGCTCCTGAGTAATATCTATTGTTAGCTTTTGACTAACTTTCCAAAGTTCCTCAACTTAACAGGAGTTTAACTGGCTTTTGCCGATCGTCGCCAGTATCTGAGAGTTAGTCGCACTGGCCTATCTTAGGATATCCGCGATCGAAAATATTTAAATTACAGCCTGTAATCTCACTTCCGGCTATTTACTGCTTATCTCATCTGCATATACTGCTTTTATCCCCAATGGCAGTCGTTAACTTCAGCATTGGGGTAATTTGGTCAAACTGTTATAGCTTCAGACAGTAGTGATATCTTTCTCTTTCTCAGCTAGCAATGCGTCGATTTTGTTAATGTACTTGTCAGTCAGCTTTTGAATTTTATCTTGCCGATCTTTAGCTTCATCCTCAGAAATATCGCCGCTTTTTTCCTCCTTGCGAATCGATTCTACAGCATCGCGACGAATATTGCGAACTGATACTTTGCCTTCTTCGGCATACTTAGCAGCTACTTTGACTAATTCTTTACGACGATCGCTCGTAAGTTGAGGAATATTCAACCGGATAGTCGAGCCATCGTTGTTAGGAGTTAAGCCGATATCCGACATTGAAATAGCTTTCTCAATCAAATTCAGGCTAGTGCGATCGTATGGCTGAATCGCGATCGTAGTTGCATCCGGAGTATTAATGTTCGCCAGAGATTTCAAGGGTGTTTGGGCACCATAATAATCCACCGTTACTTTATCGAGGAGCGATGCGTTAGCTCTTCCGGTACGGATGGTATTAAAAGCGTGTTGAGTAGACTCAACTGCTTTCTGCATTTTACTTTCAGCTTCAGCTAACTTCATATAAATCTCCCACAATTGTTCCTATAGATTCTCCCATTACAGCTCGACGGATGTTACCCCTGACTGCAATGTCAAAAACCATTATTGGGATATTGTTCTCTTTGCACAGAGCGATCGCAGTACTATCCATTACCCGCAGATCTTGAGTTAAAACGTGCCCGTAGTTCAGGCTTTGGTAGCGTTTGGCACCTGGATTCAGATGCGGATCGGAATCGTAAATACCATCTACCTTAGTTGCCTTAAAAATCACATCAGCGCTGATTTCAGCCGCCCGCAGAGCAGCTGTGGTATCCGTTGTAAAGAAAGGATTGCCGGAACCTGCGCCGAAAATCACCACCCGTCCTTTTTCCAGGTGGCGAATAGCGCGACGCCGGATATAGGGTTCCGCCACTTCCTGCATCGCGATCGCTGTTTGTACGCGAGTCGGAACACTCATTCGCTCCAGAGCATCCTGCAACGTCATCGCATTCATCACCGTAGCGATCATGCCGATATAGTCAGCCGTGGCCCGATCCATTCCTCTGGCAGCCCCCTTAACGCCGCGAAAGATGTTTCCGCCACCCACAACAATGGCTATCTGAACGCCGCCAGCTACCACCTCTGCTACCTCAGCAGCGATTTCCTGAACCACTGTTGGATCGATCCCATAGCCGAGGTTACCCATTAAGGCTTCACCGCTCAGCTTCAGCAAAACCCGCCGGTACGCTATCCCCATGAAATTACTATTTGCTCAACTGAAATTGCCTCCAACTTAAGATAGCAGTAGAAAGCACATTCTGTGTCTATTATCATTGCCACTTCAAAGAGCAGCCGACTGCCTGAGTGTGGGTTGGGCTTACCGTTTCGCCACAGAGGAGCTGGTCGATCGCATTTCGCAAGTAGGATACCTGCACCAACTCCACTGCTTCCGGATTATCGTCGATGCTGCCACTGTAACGCACAACGCTATTGCCATCTAATAAGAAAACTTCCGGCGTTATTTGGGTACCGAAGGAACGCGCCACATCCTGAGTTGGATCGCGCAGATAGGGGAAGTTAAGCTGATGCGTCGCCGCGAAGCTTTTCATATTCTCAAAGTTATCTTCAGGGCTTGCGATCGCATCGTTGGCGTTAATCCCGATCAAAGTAAACCCGCGATCTTGAAAATCCGTCTGGATTTGTTTGAGACGGTTTAAATATAAGTCTACATAAGGACAGCGATTGCACATAAAGATCGCACCGATTGCCCGGTATTTTTGCAAATAACGAGCTAAGTGGTGAACCTCACCATCAATCCCAGGCAGTTCAAAATCTGGAGCATAGCTGCCAATGCGAGTATCGCTTTTTTCCATAAGACTTTTTTTTGATGGGTTAGGGGCTCGGAAAGTCAAAAGTTAAAAGTCAAAAGTCAAAAAATAGATTTACCTCACCACGCCCCACTGACAAAAGCGGTAGAAGATTGCACCAAATTGATTCTGACATAGAAAAATCATAGCGGACAAGCTGCACACCAGTAACTGGCGGCACGATCCCAAACTCCCTTATTGTAAAGAATTGTCACAATAGAAACAGCAAAAATAAAATTGCTTTTGTAGCCAGAATCTAAAATTGCTATGACCGTCTCTGCTTCTACTACCAAAACCGCTACTACAGGGGGGTCTTATCCCCGTCCCTACACTTGGACTTGGCAAGGTTTCCCGATTTGCTATCAAAAGCAAGGAAGCGAAGGCCCAGCAGTTATCCTGGTACACGGTTTCGGAGCTTCTTGGGTGCATTGGCGCAAGAACATCCCCTTCTTAGCCAAAACTTGTCGAGTGTATGCGATTGACTTGATTGGCTTTGGTGGGTCAGCTAAACCGACTCCGGGAGTTGAGATCGAGTATACGTTTGAAACATGGGGACAGCAGATAGCTGATTTCTGCCGCGAAGTCGTGGGCACTCCGGCATTTTTAGTCGGTAATTCTATTGGCTGTATTGCTGCTATGCAGGCAGCCGTAGATAATCCAGATATTGCCAAAGGCGTTGCCCTGCTCAACTGTTCTCTACGGCTGCTGCACGATCGCAAACGCCCTACCCTACCTTGGTATAGACGCTCCAGCGCCCCTTTATTACAGAAAGTGCTTGCTGTCAAGTGGTTTGGCGAGCTATTTTTCGATCGATTGGCAAAGCCAAAAGTTGTCCGCAAAATACTCCTGCAAGCTTATAGAAATCCAGAGGCGGTTACAGACGAACTGGTGGATATGCTCATGGCACCAGCATTTGACCCAGGTGCTGTCGATGTGTTCCTCGCTTTTACGCGCTATTCCCAAGGGCCGCTACCAGAAGACCTTTTGCCAGTTTTACCTTGTCCGGCGATAATTTTATGGGGAACAGAAGACCCTTGGGAACCGATCGCACTTGGGCAAGAGTTAGTCAATTTCCCCCAAGTGCAAAAGTTCATCCGCATTGAGGGCGCAGGGCATTGTCCCCAAGATGAAGCGCCGGAATTAGTCAATCCAATTTTGCAGGAATGGCTGTTGAATAATTTGAGATTTGAGATTTGAGATTGAAATTAAATCTGCCATCTGAAATCTGAAATTTGAAATTCCCCGATTAGCGATCGACTAATTGGATAAATTTTTCTTTTGCAACCAGTCCTTGCCGATCTTAATCGTAATATCCGATCGCAGATTGCCAGTGCTTTCTACACGCACTTCCCCAACTCCCAGAGATTGGCGAATAGCCTTAGCACCCTCATCGTCCCCTTGCTGAGCGACAATGCGCGTTTCGGACAAAGGTTCTACCCAAGCATCGGCAATGTAAACATCGCGATAGCCCGCTTGTTTCAGTTGATCGACTATCGCCTCAGCCGCTCCCGGTTGACCGGTGCTGTCTTGAATTGCTATTCTCAGGTCGCTTGGGTCAAAAGCGCGACGATTCTTTTTATTCGTTGAGTCATCGCTATCAAAATATTGGCTGACCATCCTTTCAATGCCACGGCGATTCGGTAGCCAGTAACTAGCCTCAAACTGAGCGGCATCACTAAAATCACCCGGTACCATCAACATTTGGATATTCGATCGATTCGTCTTGACACCAAAACCGACCAAGGCAACTAACTCTTCCACCGTTAAGTTTGTATCAATATGAGATTGAACCACCGAGAGAATTTGAGGCACTTTACCCAGAGTAGCCGGATTGAGCGCTTGTTCCACTAAAGCTCGCATTACCATTTGTTGCCGCTGTACCCGACCGATATCGCCCAGCTTGTCGTAGCGAAAGCGCAAAAAGTTCTGAACTTGAGGGCCGTTGAGGTGTTGCTTCCCTGGCTTAAAATCGATGTAAAGGTGTTGGGTATCATCCTTATACTTCATTTCCTGGGGTACGAAGACAGTCACACCACCCAAAGCATCGATCAATTTTTCCACACCTTGAACGTTGATGCGAACATAGCGATCGATCCTGATCCCGCCCAACAAATTGCTTACCGCTCTAGCACTCAGGGCTGGGCCACCAGAAGCATTGGCCGCGTTAATTTTGGTAACGCCCAACCCCTCAACTAAAGTACGAGTATCGCGGGGAACTGAAAGTACAATTAATTTTTGGGTTTGGGGATTAAAGCGCAGCAGGAGCATTGTATCGGAAAGACCCTCAAAAGAATTGACTACCGGGTCGTATCCATTGTTTGCCGGATTGGGTGCCTCACCTATTTCGGAACTGAGAACTTTTATTCCCAACACTAAAATATTGACCGGTCGGGTTAACTCTGGCAAGCGCAGATTGGTGGTCGATATGTCACCTTGAGAGAAAACAGCTGCTTCTTCAGCACTCAGTTGAGCTTGCATCAAGGGTTTAGTGGAAAGAGACACTGCCAGCAGAGCTCCTGCTGTTGCCGACAGCATAGCGATTCCGGTCAAACCAAACCCAAGCCAGAGCCAACGTAGATGGTTTGCTTTGGCAGGTTGACTCATAAATGATGGGCTTGTTTTTTGTCCCATAGAAAATAGAGCCGTAAATTTTCGAGTTGGCACTGGCTTCCTCACACACTAAAAATTCGCAGATCTGTAGGGGCGGGTTTAATTAGTATAAATATACACATTTTATAGGTTGAGTATACAAGCACAAACCCGCTCCTACTTATGAGATTTTGCAACCAGAATACTCATACCAGTATTTCCTACGCTTTGGTACAAAATCAGGGTAATTATTTTCAAGGCCACTGCACGAGTTGTAATTCCATATACAGAAACGCTCACGCGCTTGTCAATCCTGGTAGGATCTTGGATATGAAATGCGATTGCGTAGTAGCTGGAAAGAAATTTGTTACCCCATTAGTATTCCCTACGAGAATGCGACCCTGATAGGACTATGCAACCGAAAACCAATAAGCTGGCAAACTTGGCAATTAAGATAAATATTTACCAACCACCCGGTCAGCTATTTGACTGACGATCGGAATGCGGAGGGATTGCCGCTGGGAGAAACGAATCATCAACCAAACACTCACCACGAAGTAACTAGAAGTAAGCAAGCTATTCATCAATAATAGGGGCAGTTTCATCGATTCCGAAGCATCTGCCCCAGCACCCAACAAAATATACCCTAATAGCCAGCTCAGGGCTAGTGTCACGGACAATCTACTGACAGCTTGTCGATACCGCGTACCTTGACGCCGGTATAGTGTCCAGAGCGCGGGGAAAAAGCCGATGATTGGTGTCAAATATATAAATAGCTCTACACGCTTGAGGTCTGGGTTTTCAAAGGGATCTGAGTTTTTCATAGTAGTAGGTAGTACGTAGTAGGTAGTGGGTAAGTAGTCGTGATGCCGCGCTAAAGTGCAACTAGGTACCCATTACCTGCTACCGATTACTTTTGCGGTGCAGTCCACCAAGCTATAGCGTAAGGCTGAGTTACCTCGTTCACTTTTTGGCGATAGTGGACTCGGATTTTGTAACGACCTGTTTTGGGAACGGGGCAAAATATATGTTCGACGCTATCGACTTCGCTGACAGAGGCGCAGATTTTAGCGGCTGAGTCGTTACTGTCGGCGGGTATGAGATAGAGGTCGAGGTTGTTCAAACCGCGATCGCGAAAAGTTTCTTCTAGATCGTACTGACCGTTTTTGTTGGTATCGTTTAGCTCTACCATTCTGTCCCATGCCAGGGTGATAGAGGCAAAACTTCCCTCCTGCAATGGTTTGTCCAACACATAGTCAACAGAAGAGCCAGCTTGCGCTTTGTTGTAATCCCAACCTATGGCTGGGGCGGCTTCCGATGGTTTCCACTGACCGCCTGCAAATTGCTCAACAGCACGGAAAGCGTTGAGCTGACCGGTTCCCATTTGCAAATCTAGGGGAACTTTATCATTTTTATAGGCATCCGAATCCAGCCAAGTACGGTTGCTTTTGTCAGTAATGGTTTTGCTCATACCGAGTTGCAAACCTTCGCCTTTATCTTTGAGTTTGTCGGCTGAGTTGAGCAAGACAACTTTTGTGACTTCGTGACGGCGGGAATCAATGCTCCAATGAGGTTGGCGGGTACTGAGCTGGCGATCGCCAAATTCCTGGATGAGCGCTACTGTGGCAGTAGCGTGGGGCGTTGCCAAACTGGTACCGCTGACTTTGCTGATGGTACCATCTAGGTTGAGGACGGTGACATCGTGTCCGGGTGCAACCAATCCGATCGAGCGACGCCCTCCGACATTAATCTCTCTACCTACCAACCTACTCACAATTCCTTCCGCGATATCGCCGATGTTGGCAAAGTCAACTTTGGCAAAAACTCCATTGATGCGCTTGGTAAACGCTACGTTGACACCGTTGAAGTTATCCGTAGGAATCGGTATTCCTCCGCGTCCCTGATTGCCTGCCACCATATGCAGTACGTCGTAGACGCGAGCAGACCAATCGATACATTGGGTCAGGAGGGCGTTGCCGTCCAAAACTGCATCCGGTCGCGGGTCTCGTTCTAGGGATTCGCCAAAGCTGTAGTTAATCGCTCGCACGTCGCCGCCGTTTTGCTGGGCTACGTACTGAGAGGCTAGGCACTCTTCCGGTTGACCGCTTTTGTCCATCGCACCAACAGCAGAAGAGTAAAGCCTTGCGCCTGGTGCGACTCCCGGTACGGCTTTGGATGTGCTGATCATCATACCTGCAACGCTGAAGGCGTGCGGGTCTACGTCGGTATCTGTTTTGGCTGGGGTATCTCGCCAAAATACTCGCGCTACGGAGACGACGGTATGATTTTGGCTGCCTGTTTTGTCGATACCGAACTGTCCGGGGCGACCTATTTCTACTTGACCGATCGCGATTTTGCGCCCGGTCAAATTATAAGGAGATTTGTGTAGCCGTAGGGCATCTATGCCAGACTCGTCTACCGATGAGTTGTTGTTGAGCGCTACTACTGGCGTACATAGCCAGGTGGCGCTCAAACCCAAAACAATCCACGCCTTATTTTTCTTTAGCATCTGCTGCGCTCATCAAAAGTTTTTCCCGGTAAAGGGATGAAACTAAATTGGGGCTGTGTCAACTTTTGTTAAAATGCTTACAACTGAGGACGCAGGAGAGATCTTAGGCCATGACCCAAACCCAATCCCACAAACCTATTGTTGTAGCTCCCTCTATACTATCAGCGGATTTTAGCCGTCTGGGGGATGAGATTCGCGCTGTTGATGCTGCTGGGGCAGATTGGATTCACGTTGATGTGATGGATGGGCGCTTTGTCCCCAACATTACGATCGGTCCGCTGATTGTGGAAGCGATTCGCCCGGTGACGAAAAAGCCTCTGGATGTCCACTTGATGATTGTGGAACCTGAGAAGTATGTGGAGGAATTCGCTAAGGCTGGTGCTGATATTATCTCGGTTCACGCTGAGCATAATGCTTCTCCTCATTTGCACCGCACTCTGGGACAAATCAGGGAGTTGGGTAAGCAGGCGGGTGTGGTACTCAATCCTTCTACTCCTCTGGAATTGATTGAGTATGTGCTGGAACTTTGCGATTTGATTCTGATTATGAGTGTCAACCCCGGTTTTGGCGGTCAAAGTTTCATTCCGGCTGTGGTGCCCAAAATTCAGAAGCTGCGTCAAATGTGTGATGAACGCGGTCTCGATCCTTGGATTGAGGTGGATGGCGGTTTGAAGGGTAGCAATACCTGGCAGGTTTTGGAAGTTGGTGCGAATGCGATCGTCGCTGGGTCTGCTGTGTTTAAGGCGAAGGATTATGCTGAGGCGATCGAAGGTATTCGCAATAGCAAGCGTCCGACTCCTGAATTAGTAACTGTCTAAATATAGATGGTTTTTCGATCGTAAAAATAAGTCAGATATGGATTTTCTTTTCCTGTCTGACTTATTTTTTTGGAACAATTCCGTAAGAATATGTAGTTTATGCAATTAACAGATACAAGCCAGGTAAAGATTACATTTTGTCAATAAACTTTTTGGCTTTATCTTTGAGGTTTTCTACCGTGTGCATAGCTTCAGCTTGTATTTGCTTGGCTTTGCCTTCGGTTTTGTGTTTGGGATTCTCCGTAATGTTACCTAAAGCCTCTTGTGCTTTCCCTTCAATATTTTTGGCGATCGCTTTGGCTCTGTCTTGCAAGCTCATATTGCTTCTCCTTGTTGTTTGTGAGTAAATACTTAAAGAACCATTACAACTTTATTAGTTGCTATTTACAAAATTGTATTCAAGATAACATAAAGTTAATGTATTTATCTGCCCGCAGAGATATGCGATCGCAGTCAACCCCTGTATGCTTCAGAGCTTTAGGGTTAAGATCGATCGAAAGAAATGACAGGAGCTTTTTCGGTGCTAGAAGTTCTGGGTGGTTTGCTGTTTGGGACGGCCTTATTTGGGGGTAGTGCTGCGGGTGTTGCTGTTTCTGGCGTTTTGGGCAATCTTTCTCATGCGGCGGTGTGTAAGTTGTTTGAAGCGGTGCGCGATCGCACCCTCAAATCCTCGCCAGACAACTATGATTTACAAAAGGCGCTACTGTCGGCGTTGCTCAATGGCATTGTCGCCACAACGGATAGTTATCTCAAGGCTAACAAAACCTTGCCACCTTCAGATAAAAAGAAAATAGAGCAGTGGCGAAAAGAGCGTATTGCTGACATTAAGCTGAAAATTAGAAATGTAGAAACACTACAATCGCCAGGAGTGAGTGAAGAAAGCTGGAGTAAGTTGCTGAGTGCAGATGAACAAGAACTCAAAGGTTTGAGTCAAAAGCAACGAAGTCAAGAATTGCGACAACTCAAAACCGAGTTAGAGTCAGAGTTACAGCTAAATAAACTGCCAGATGATTTTCGCCAACACTTTGAGCAAGAGTGGTTGCCTCTTGTTTGTTTATATTTAGCCGAAGAAATTAAAAAACCTGATTCTCGCGTAGGTGCAATTTTGCAAGTTGAGTTATTGCTAGATGTTCAAACTGGCGTGCAGCGATTAATAGATTTATTCGGCAATCCTCAGCATTTTTTAGGTGCAGTGCAAGTAATTGATTTTGATGTTGAGGTAATGCGGCAAGAAATGAGAGATTTGGCGGTGCAAATTCAAGCTCGGTTAGATGAAGTTGGAGAGAAGATAATTGAACGTTTAGATAGTGGATTTGAGGGAATGGATAAACGGTTTGATGAAGTAGTGGAATTGTTGAAGGACAAACAGAACCAGAACAAAACTTTAGAGATTGATGGAAAAATTACAATATTTGGGCCAAGACCTTCAGGCAAGATAACTTTTTTGACTACTTTAGCTTACTTTTTTTCGACTGCTGAATCAAGCAGGTTAATTGATTATGCCAGAGATATTTTACAACAAGGGTTTACGTTGCCAGCGCCACACCGTATAGAAGAATACTATTTTTCTATTGTTTTACAGCCACAATTTAGTGCGGTAAATGTAGAATTAAATTGTGAATATTGTCTTGTTCCAGGAGAGTTTTTTCAACATTTCTACAAATTTAAAAATGATCACCCTGGGGCATGGGGTTCATTTATAAATGAATTTACATCACAACGTTTAGCATTGATAATTGATGCTAATTCCCAACGAGATAGCGATTATGCTAAAGTTATTGCATCACTACAACAAGAACTAAATGCTAAAACAACGTCTAGCGAAAGGATAAAATATCGGATAGCAATTATATTTTCTTGTTTCGATCAGCCGGAAGTATGGCCTTATAGAAAGGATTTAGAAAATTTTACCGCTTTTAAATTTTCCAAAACACGAGATGCTATCGAAAAATGGATTGTTAATTGGGGATGTTCATCTGCTTATTTTGCTTGTTCTGCATTTGGTATGATTGGTAATACTTCTACACCAAATTGTCATGGAGAGTATGGAGGTATTGCACAACCTGAAGCTTGGAAACCTTTTGGTTTAGTTGCTCCAATATACTGGCTTTTAACAGGCAAGTATGAGGAAAAATTTTTGATATATAAGGAATTAAGTGAATGAGCGTTAGGTTACATCCCCATGCTCAGACAAGATTACTTGAGCGTGGTGCAACAGAGGAAGAAGTAATTGCTACTGTAGAAAGTGGTACTCCATTTGCGGCTCAATTTGGTCGCAGTGGTTTTAGGCGTAACTTTCCGTTTAATGCAGAGTGGCAAGGAAAGGTTTATGCTATGAAGAAAGTTGAGGCTATAGCAATCAAGGAAAACGAAGACTGGTTAGTTATTACCGTAATCGCCAAACTTTTTTAAGGATCAACTCATAATGAAAATCACTTACAATCCAAGATACAACATTGCTTATATCTGCCTGCAAGAAAAGACGACACAGGTAGAAACAATTCAAGTCAGTGAAGAAATGAATGTGGATGTTGCACCAGACGGAAGTATTTATGGTATTGAATTGCTGAATGCCAATCGGCAATTAGCAGCCGATCGTCAAGGAAAGTTGATTGTAGTGAATGAAGCGTTGGGAGAATCTACTGAGATTAAACTGGCACTATAAAAACAAAAGATAGATGAAACGGAATACAGACTTTTCTGGCCAGCCGAATTTTTAGGCAAACACAAAGAAACCCGGTTTCTTGGAGAAACCGGGTTTCTATATCGCGGGTTTCTAAATTGCGCTAATCCAGAAAACCCATCAAATCTTGACCTGCGTCAATATCATTTGAGGCTACCGGACGCTCGCCAAAATTTAAAATGGTTTCGCTAATTTTGAGGGTGCTGGCGGTAACTGGACGAATACCAGAAAAGTTGATCGTCTCGACAACGGTCAGTCCGCTGGACATAATGGGACGAATCCCACCCATATTTACTGTTTCGGTAACTTTCAGGTGGCTGGATTCTACGGGACGAATGCCTGCACTGCGGAATGTTTCGCTAATGGCAAGGTTAGCTGTGCCGATCGGACGATCGCCAGGTAAAGGCGCTAGGGATTCGGACTCTGGAGATTCCGGTGTTGAGCGTGCGATCGCAAGCGATCCGTTCGTTGAATTCTGGCTGTCTTTGGCTTCAACAGTATCTGCTGGCATAGTTTTTTGCTCTTTAGTTTTGGAACTCTTCTGACTCCGGGTGTCGTTGGCGATCGCAGTATCCTTAACTTCGGTAGTCTTGCTAACGCTCATGCCTAACACCTCTGGATTTTTTACTGACTTTGCTAATGACTGGGGAAAACCCTTATTCGGGATTTCCGCTTGTAATCTGAGTGTGAACTACTCCAACTCTCGCTGACGCTATAGTTGGAGCTTCCAATTTCACAGAAGAATGCCTCACCTTAGACTTGCGTCCTCGGTTTGGTCTGACTTCCTCTCCATTGGCGTAAGCCTCCCCCGTCCCAGAGGAGGAAAGCATTCTGATTCCCTCTGCTCGAATGTTTATAGCAGCATTACCGTCCCTATCGTGATGAGTACCACAGTGGGAGCAAGTCCATTGTCTTACATCCAATGGCAATTCTGGAATTTGATAATGACAATTCGAGCAGAGTTTGGAACTAGGGAAACATCTATCAATCTCAATCAACTTTCCACCACTACGTTCTAATTTGTAGCTCAGGAAATTCACGAAGGTTCCCCATCCTGTATCAGATATTGCTTTGGCTAGTTTGTGGTTACGAACCATGCCCTTGACGTTGAGGTTTTCGACTACCACAACTTGATTATTATCAACTATCTTTCTGGATAGTTTGTGTAAGTAGTCTTGACGGACATTGCTAACTCGTTCGTATCGCCTAGCTACAGTCTTCATTGCTTTTTTCCGACGGTTGCTACCTTTGGTCTTACGGGCAGCAATACGTTGTTTTTTAGCTAAATTCTTTTCATGCTTAGATAAATGTTTAGGATTGGGATATTTGGATGTCTTTTCCCCATCATAAGTTACAGCAAAATCT